>CBDUPW010000116.1:0-20053 GCA_965369205.1 uncultured Polyangiaceae bacterium
GGCCGCTTGGGCGGCGCCCACGAGGTGTCCAGTGCGGTCTTGCGGGAGTTGCCCGCAATCCGGAAGAAGCTGGCAAGCCGCGAGAGCGAAAGCGCCGCGCCGGAGCGCTCGTTGCTGGAAGACCTGCAGCGAACGGAGCGCGTGCTTGGCGAAACCCACACGGACCTGGACGCCGGTTTGTCGTCCTTGAGCCTTGCCGTTGGCCAATTGCGCGACACGGTGATGAAGCTGCGCATGGTGCCCATCGCGCGGCTCTTCACCAAATACCAGCGTACCGTGCGTGAGCTGGCCAACAAGTTGGGCAAGACCGTGCGAGTAGAGCTTGCTGGCGCCGACACGGAACTCGACAAGGTTCTGGTGGAGCGCTTGGAAGACCCACTGCTGCACCTGGTACGCAACTCCGTAGACCACGGCGTCGAAGCTCCGGAAGTGCGCCTGGCAGCAGGCAAGCCCGAGGCAGGCTTGGTGCGGCTCTCCGCCGCTCAGCGCGGCGGACAGATCATCGTCACCATCGAAGACGACGGCCGCGGCATGGACCCGGACAAGCTCCGGGACAAGGCGTTGGAGAAGGGCGTCCTTAACGAAGACGAAGCGCGCGCGCTCAGCCCGCGGGAATGCTTCGAGTTGATCTTCCGAGCCGGGTTTTCGACCGCTGAACAGCTCTCCGACGTCTCGGGGCGTGGCGTCGGGATGGACGTCGTTCGGGACACCATCTCCAAACTGAAGGGTTCCATCCTGATCGACTCCGAGCTGGGCCGCGGCAGTCGGATGGAGCTGCGTTTGCCGCTGACCCTGGCAATCACGCAGGTTCTGGCGGCTCGGATCGGCGAAGAGCTCGTGGCGATCCCTCTGGACGCGGTGGTGAGTGCGCAATCTGCTCACGGGGACGACTTCGAAGCAGTCGCAGACGGACGCTGTCTCCGCATTGGCGAAGAACTGATCCCCGTGGTGGATCTCGGCGTCGTGCTTGGTCTCGACAGTCACGCGCCGCTGGCCGGCGCCAGCGAACAGAGCGTCATCGTCGTGGACATCGGCTCGGAAAGACTCGGCCTGATCGTGCACCAAGTATTGGGTCGTCACGAAGTCGTGATTAAGTCCCTGGGACCGCTACTTTCCCAAACTCCCTGCGCGGCAGGTGCAACGCTGATCGGCGACCGCGTTAGCCTGGTGGTGGATCTTGGACAGATCACGGCCGACGCGAAGAGCGCACGCCCCAGACGCACGCCGCGACGCGCCGCCGCGCAGGCACCCCGTACCGCCCGTGTTTTGGTTGCCGAGGACAGCGACATGGTCCGCGAAGCTCTGTCGCGCGAACTGACGCGGGCGGGCTTCATCGTCGTCGCGGCCCGGGACGGCCAGGAGGCATTGGAGTTCAGTAGTGCCGAGCGCTTTGACGCGGTCTGCTCCGACGTGATGATGCCGCGCATGGACGGCTACGAGCTCGTGCGACAGCTGCGACAGAATCCCCAATACGCGAGCACGCCCATCGTCATGGTCACAAGCAAAGACGCGCGTATCGACGCATTGCGGGGCGTCGACGCCGGAGCGGACGCCTATCTGACCAAACCCGTAGACGGAGCCGCCCTGGTCCGCGCCCTCTCGGACCTGCTCGTCTCTCGACAAAAGCCCGCAGATTGAGCCGACAGCTCCAGGATTGCGGCCGCTCTTTATTTCGCCGGAGGCCGTGCTACGGTGCGCGCGCTTTTTGGGCTCGGCACCTCCGAGCGCCGCACGACAGCCATGAATGAAATGGAGAAGAGATGAGCTACCTATTTACTTCCGAGTCAGTCTCCGAGGGGCATCCCGACAAGATCTGTGACCAAATCAGTGACGCGGTCGTCGACGCCGCTCTCCGCGGAGATCCGCGTAGCCGCGTTGCCTGCGAAACCCTCTGCAAGACCGGATTCGTGGTCGTGGCCGGCGAAATCACGACCAAGTCCAAGATCGACTTTGGCGCCGTGGCGCGCGATGTCATCAAGGACATCGGCTACACCTCCAGCGAGATGGGATTCGACTGGGAGACTTGCGGCATTCTGACCGCTGTCGAACCCCAGAGCCCGGACATCTCTCAGGGTGTGACCGAGGGCCAGGGCTTGCACAAAGAGCAAGGCGCCGGCGATCAGGGACTCATGTTCGGTTACGCCTGCGACGAAACGCCGGAGCTCATGCCGGCTCCCATCATGTACTCCCACGACTTGATGCGGCAGCTGGCGGCGGTGCGCCGCTCGGGCAAAGTCGGCTTTTTGCGCCCCGACTCCAAGAGCCAGGTCACCATCGAATACGAGAATGACCGCCCCAAGCGCATCGATGCCGTGGTTGTGTCCACGCAGCATTCTGCTGACGTCAAACACAAAGCGCTGCGCGAAGCGGTGATGGAGCTTTGCGTCAACAAGGTGCTGCCGAAGAAGATGGTCGACGCGAAGACCAAGTTCTACATCAACCCCACGGGACGCTTCGTCATCGGTGGACCGCATGGCGACGCCGGCCTGACTGGACGCAAGATCATCGTCGATACCTACGGCGGCATGGGGCGCCACGGCGGCGGGGCTTTCAGCGGCAAAGACCCGAGCAAGGTGGATCGCTCGGCCAGCTATTACGCCCGCTACGTCGCCAAGAACATCGTGGCAGCCGGGCTTGCCCGCAAGGTCGAGGTGCAGGTCGCCTACGCCATCGGCGTGGCCAAACCCGTCGGCGTCTACGTCAACACCTTCGGCACCGGCCGCGTCGATGAGGACAAGCTGCAGAAATACATCGCAGCGAACTTCGACTTCCGCCCCAAGGCCCTGATCACCGAGCTCAACTTGCTGCGACCGATCTATCGACCCACGGCAGCCTACGGCCACTTCGGCCGCAAAGAGTTCACCTGGGAGCGCACGAATCGCGCCAAACAACTGGCGTCGGATCTCCTCAAGGGTGCGTCCAAGAGCAGCAATGGTTCCAGCAACGGCGTGAAACCGAAGGCAGCTGCCAAGAAGGGCAAGAGCCGCAAGAAGTCCGGGAAATCCGCCCGAAGCTGAGTGCGTCAGCGCCGAAAAATACTCACCAAGGCGCATCGCAGCGAGCGGCGCGCCTTGGTGTCTCGTGACAGACTACAGTGCCAAAGCTAGACGCGCCGCCCTGTGCTGCGTGTAGCCATCGGTAGTCGATGCAAGCTGCGGCCGAACCCGGTGTCTGGTTAGAGGTAACGATGCATCACAAGTGGACGATCTATTCGGGGGTCGCGGCGTGCGCCGTGGCCCTGGGCGCGGCGTGTTCGAGTACCGGCGGCGGTTCGAATGTTCAGGGTACCGGCGCAAATGGCGGCAGCGGCGCAGGCATCAATACTGGCGGCAGCGGCGCAGGCATCAACATCGGGGGCGGCTCGGGCTTCGATGGCGACGGCGACGGCTTCTCCACCGCTGAAGGCGATTGCAACGATGCCGACCCTAACGCCAACCCTGGCGCTCTGGACGTCGCCGGCAACGGCGTGGACGAGGACTGCAACGGCAAGCCCGATGACACGGTCTTGGAGTGTGACGCAGCAATCCCAGACATCGGCTACGCAGACCCGAATAGCGCGGCGCACGCCATCGGCCTGTGCCATTTCCCTCCTGCCGGTTCGCGCGCGTGGGGCGTGCTGGAAGCCAAGTACGTCAAAGCCGATGGCAGCGCCGGCATGCACGACGTCGGCCACGGCTTGCTGACCAAGTTCGGACCCAACGTGACGCCCAAAGAGGGCACGCGCATGCTGGTGCTCTCCAGTGGCACCGCTCGGGCACCTGGAGATCCGGGGTTTCAGTCGCCGGCGGGGGCCACCTTCAACACCAGTAGCAATCAACCTCCCGGCTTCCCCGTGCCGTCCCCTTCGTGTCCGGCCGCACAGTCCGGCGGCCCGGCAAACGATGCCGCTGGCTTCGAGGTGAAGCTGCGCGTACCGACGAACGCCAAGAGCCTCAAATTCCAGTTCAATTTCTACACCTACGAGTTCCCGCAGTACATCTGCAGTGCGTTCAACGACTTCTTCCTCGCGCTGCAAAGCCCTGCGCCCAGCAACGCGCTCTCCGGGAACATCTCCTTCGATTCCAAGAACAACCCGGTCAGCGTGAACAACGGCTTCTTGGAAGTCTGCGATCCCGCGGTGGGTGCGACCAACCCGGGAGGCAAGAACTTCCCCTGCACTCTCGGCGCGGCGCAACTTTCGGGCACCGGGTTCGACGAAACCAACATCTTGTTTCCCGGTCCCCACGCCGGCACCGGTTGGCTGGAAACCGTCTCGCCCGTCGATCCGGGAAGTGAGATCTCCCTACGCTTTACCGTCTACGACTTGGGTGACGCCGCCCTCGACTCCACGGTGATCATCGACAAATTCGAGTTTTCCGCGGAGGAAGCCACGGGCTCGTTCACGCAACCCGTTCCGCGCTGATCGCGCGGAGCTAGCGCACGCAGTTTCGGCCGGCGCCCTTGGCCGCGTAGAGTTGCGCGTCCGCGCGCTGGTACACGGGAGCAGCTGCAGCATCCGTGGGCATTCGCTCGGTCACGCCCAAGCTCAGCGTGACCGGAATGACCTGCCCTTCGAACTCGAAGCGGGTCGATTCCACGACTCGGCGCACGGTTTCTGCCAAATGGAACGCCTGCTGCGCGTTGAAACCATTGCAGAGGAGCGCGAACTCCTCACCGCCCACCCGCGCGAAGAGCACGCCCTGAGGCATGGCGCGAGTGACCGCTGCCGCAAGCTGGCGCAACACTGCGTCGCCGGCCGTGTGTCCGTGAGTATCGTTGATGTTCTTGAAGTGATCGAGATCAAAAACTACGAGGCTCATCGGCGACGTGCTGACCTGGGCCCGGAACATCGCGTTGTGAAACGCTTCTTCAAAGTGGCTCTTGTTGTGGATCCCCGTCAAACCGTCGTAGCGCATCAAGCGCTGCACTTCTTCGTGGTACGCGCTCTCGATGTTGTTGCCGCTTATGTACTTCAGCAGCGCCTTGCCGATCTGCAGCCGATCACCATCGTGCAGCGCATAGTCGGTAACGCGCGTTTCGTTCACGAACGTGCCGTTGGTGGACTGCAAATCCACGACGTGGTGCGCGCGCCCGTCCCATTGGATCCGCGCATGCAGTCGGCTCACGGAGTCCGCGTCCAGTTGGAGCCCGCACGCCACGCCACGCCCCACGTCTAGGGTCTGCTCACCCAGCACCGAGCGATGGCCCAGGCGCGGACCCGCGATAACGACCAAGAATGCCTGGCCTGGCGCATTGCGCCGCCACGACTTGGTAAAGTCGCGCGTAACCGTCACCTCTACGGTGGCTTCGAAGCCGTCGTCGGACACCTTGGTTCAACATAGAATTTATCACGCCGCGCGCCCACGAGATCCGGAATTTCTCGTGTAGGATCGTGTGGTTATGTGTGCGGAAGGGCGCCTTGCCGCGCTCAAGACCCTTGGCTTTTGCTGGGCGAGCGGGCCGCGGACTCCGCACCTGCGCCTGCCTTCGGCCTTCGAGGGCCGAGTGCGGGCGCAGGCGGGCACACCCGATCTCAGATGTCGTAGTAGAGGAAGAACTCGACGGGAGTCGGATGCAGACGGGTGAACTGCACTTCGTGCTCACGCTTGTAATCGAGCCACATCTGGATGGCGTCCTTGGTGAAGACGTCGCCCTTGAGCATGAACTCATGGTCCCGCTCCAATGCGTCTAGTGCGTCCTCGAGGGATGCGGGGACGCGCGGCACCTCTTTGAGCTCCTCGGGTGACAGGGAGTAGATGTCTTTGTCGAGGGGATCGCCCGGGTCGATCTTGTTCTGGATCCCATCGAGCCCGGCCATCAGCATTGCCGGGAACGCGATGTACGGGTTGCAGGTCGGATCTGGAAAGCGCAGCTCCAAGCGGCGCGCCTTGGGCGACGGCGAGTAGGTAGAGATGCGGATCGCCGCAGAGCGGTTGCGGCTGGAATACGCCAGATTCACTGGGGCTTCGAAGCCGGGAACCAGGCGCCGATAGCTGTTGGTCGTTGGGTTGGTCAACGCAGTGAGTGCCTGCGCGTGTTTGAGGATGCCCCCGATGTACCACAGGGCCATGTCTGAGAGGCCGGCGTAGCCGTCTCCGGCGAACAGTGGCTTGCCCTCCAGCCACAGGGACTGATGACAGTGCATGCCGTTGCCGTTGTCGCCATAGATCGGCTTCGGCATGAAGGTCGCCGTCTTGCCCCAGCGGTGCGCGACGTTTTTCACGATGTGTTTGAACCACATCAGCTTGTCTGCGCATTTGACAAGGCTGTCGTACTTCATGTCGATCTCGCCCTGACCTGCGGTAGCGACCTCGTGGTGGCTGACTTCCACCTCGATCCCCACCTTCTCCATTTCCAGGCAGATCTCCGTGCGCAGGTCCATCTGGGTGTCCTGGGGAGAGACCGGGAAGTAGCCTTCCTTGTGGCGGATCTTGTGACCGAGATTGGGGCCTTCGTCACGGCCGGTGTTCCAGTCCGCCTCGATGGAGTCGATGCGGTAGAAGGCCTCGTTGATGCCCGCGTCGAAGCGCACGTCGTCGAAAATGAAGAACTCGGCTTCGGGGCCGAAATAGACCGTGTCCGCAAGGCCGGTGCTCTTGAGGTAGGCCTCGGCTTTCTTCGCGATATGCCGCGGATCTCGAGAGTAGTTCTGCCGCGTGATCGTGTCCTGAATCGTGCAGGAAAGGCTGAGGGTGGGGTACTTGCAGAACGGATCCATCAGTGCCGTGGCCGGGTCAGGCATCAGCAACATGTCGCTCTGGTTGATGGGCTGAAAGCCGCGGATGCTCGAACCGTCAAACCCGAAGCCTTCTTCGAAGCTTTCTACCTCCAAACGATGGAAAGGCACGCTGGTGTGCTGCCACTTCCCCGGGAGATCGATGAACTTCAAGTCCACCATGACCGCGTTGTGCTTCTTGCCTAGTTCGATCACTTCTTTCGGATTCATCTCGCTTGCTCCCTTTCGCACCCTGGCTGGTGCAATACTGAAATTCCACGGCGCCGCAGGGCGGCGTCGCGCGGTTCTCTAGATGGCCGCCTCGCCGCGCTCACCCGTTCGGATGCGCACGGACTCATCGATAGGCATTACGAAGATCTTTCCGTCCCCGATGCGTCCCGTCTTGGCACTCTTTTCGATCGCGTCAATGACCTGAATCACCAGTTCATCGGACACGACGATCTCGAGTTTCACCTTGGGTACGAAATCCACGACGTAGGCCGATCCGCGATAGACTTCTTTTTTGCCGCCGGTTCTTCCAAAGCCTTTGACCTCGGTGACCGTCATTCCCTGAATGCCGACTTCACTGAGGGCGTCTTTGACTTCGTCGAGCTTGAACGGCTTGATGATGGCTTCGACTTTTTTCATGATGGCTACGCGCTGCTTGGTAAACGCACACGCGTTTCCGGAAGGTTTCCGAATACGCGCCGAATAGAGACCCGCGCTTTCTGCGGCGTTCCCGCGACAAAATCCGCTTCTCAGCGTCGATCGGGGCTAGAGTGGCTTCGCAATGCATGCACAGCAAAACAGTGCCGGGCAGGGCCCACCCGGTTACGGCGGCTACGGCCCACCGCCGGGGGGTTACGGTCCACCTCCGGGTCCGGGCGGCTACGGTCCACCTCCCGGACCGGGTGGATACGGCCCGCCGGGGCATGGTTCAGGATTCGGCGCCCCGGGCGGCTTTCATGCGCCACCCGGCGCACCCCAGGGCGGCCCAAAGACCGATCAACTCGCCGTTGCTGGATTGATTTGCGGGATCCTCGGCCTCGTCGGCGCGATTCTCAACGGAATCAGCGGCTTGTTCGGCGCGTGCTGTGTGCTGTGCACCGTCGGCGCAACCATCCTGGGCATCGTCGTGCTCATCCCCAGTGTCGCCGCAGTGGTGATGGGCGGTATGAGCGTTTCGCGGATCAACAAGAATCCGGAAGCGTTGAGTGGAAAGGGCATGGCCATCGCGGCCTTGATCTTGGGCGGCATTGCGACTTTGGCGGCGCTCGCGGAAATCGTGCTGCCCTGGCTCGGGATCGCTTGCTTTGCAGCGTCGGGTGCAGCGAGCAGTCCGTGATGCTTGGCTTCTTTCGCCGGCGCGATCGCGCAGAATCCCTTGGCATCGGTTTCACCGCGGTGTTTGTATTTGCCCTTGCCGCTCCGCCTTTGGTCGTTTCAGCCTGGGTCAGCCCGGAGGACATCGAAAGCGGGCGCGTGTCGCTGAGTGGGCCCTGTCCCTACAAAGCCACCCACGGGGTGCCGTGCACGAGCTGCGGCTTGACCCGAGGGTTCGCCGCCATGAGCCGCGGGCGCGTCGGTGACGCCGCCCGCTACAACGCGGCCTCGCCCTGGCTCTACGCAGGTGCCCTGCTTTCGGCCCTGGGTTCGGGCTTTGTGCTGCATTCGAGCATCCAGCGACTGCGTCAGCTGCGGCGCGGCGCAGCGCACGAACCGCCGCAGCTCGGCGAACCGGCGTGAGCCTACGCCGTAGGCGGCAGGCTCGTACGGAAGCTTCCTTCGGGCTCATCGCCGAAACACAGCCCCAGGTCGCGCGCCGTCTGCAACGAGTTGGAGTCTGGGGTCACCGTACGCAGCCCGTCCGTGGCTTCCTCCAGTGGGACGAACTGTAGCTTGCCGCCTCGAACCGCAACCATGCCGCTGTCCTCGCATTCGGCGACGAATCGCGTTGCGCCGCAGCCGAGGCGCAACGCAAGCACCCGGTCGGTCATCACGGGGCTGCCTCCCCGCTGCAGATGGCCCAGCACCAAGCTGCGCGTCTCCTTGCCAGTCTCGGTGTGGATGCGCGCTGCCACCAGTTCGGCAATACCACCCAGTTGCCCGTGCTCTTTGAATTGTCCCGCCTCTGCTTTGAACACCATTTCGCCGCCCGCTGGGCGGGCGCCCTCCGCGACCACGACGATCGAGAAGTGACGCCCCCGCGCTTCGCGATCCAGGATCTTTTCGCAGACCCGGTTGATATCGAAGGGAATTTCCGGGATCAGGACAACGTCCGCGCCGCCAGCGATGCCTGCGTGCAATGCTATCCAACCCGCATATCGTCCCATGACTTCCACCACCATGACGCGCTCATGGGCCTGCGCCGTGGTGTGCAACTTGCCAATGGCATCCGTTGCGGTGTCCACCGCAGTGTCGAAGCCGAAAGTGACGTCAGTTCCCGGCAGGTCGTTGTCGATGGTCTTGGGAATGGCAACCACCCGGGGCATCCCTCGTTCCAGTAGTTTTTCGGCCAAACGGATGGAACCGTCGCCACCGATGGCCACGAGCGCATCAACCTTTAGCTCTTTCATGCGGCGAATCATCAACTCCGAGACATCCGTGGGCATCAGCTTTCCCGCGGTCATCATCGGGAATCGGAACGGGTCACCCCGGTTCGCCGAACCCAGGATGGTACCGCCCAGATGCGTGATGCCGCGGACCGTGTTGCGGTCTAGCGTCACGACGCCGTCCGCCTTGCTTTCGATCAACCCGCGATAGCCGTGGCGGATCCCAAGTACGCGCCAGCCGCGGCGATGCGCGCTGATGGCAACCGCCCGAATCGCCGCGTTGAGTCCCGGAGCATCGCCGCCCCCGGTATTGACCGCAATTGTGAACGCCATCCGCGCACTGTAGGACAACTCGCCCAGGCAACGCTCGAAAAGCACGCTAGGCTCCGGGCGCGCCGCGCTGGGACCGCCCACCGCTCGACCACACCCTGACCCAACTGAGGATCGCCCGATGACGCCGCTCCGATTTGCGCACACGCCCACGCCTGTGCGGCGGCTTGAGGCGCTCTGTCGCGACGGATTCGACCTGTGGCTGAAGGACGACGGAGCGTCGCACCCGCTGTACGGCGGCAACAAGGTGCGCAAGCTGGAGTACATTTTGGCAGACGCGCTGAGTCGCGGCGCAAAACGCCTGGTGACGAGTGGGGCAGCCGGCAGTCACCAAGTATTGGCGACGGCGCTCTTTGGACGACAGAACGGCCTGCCCGTGCTTGCCGTCGTGTGCCCTCAGCGACGCACGCCGCACGCAGAGTCGATGTTGCGCGCCACGGTCGGCTCCGGCGCCCAGATCGTTCCGGTCGGCTCGCAGCCCATGGTCGGCGTGCAAACCGCTCGGGTGCTCCGCCGCGGCGACTATCTTGTGCCTCCGGGTGCATCCAACGTCGTTGGCACCCTGGGCTATGTCGCAGCGGTACGCGAATTGGTCGCGCAGATCCGACAAGGCAAAGTGCCCGATCCGGACGTCATCGTGGTTCCCCTTGGCTCAGGTGGGACGGCTGCCGGACTTCTTGCGGGCGTGGCACGAGAGGGCTTGCGCGCGCGGGTCGTCGCGGTGGAGGTGGCCACCCACCCGCGGCTGGGACGCGCCATGGTGCTGGCGCTTGCCTATGCGGCGCTACGCCGCGACGGAGGCGCAGCGAGTTTGTCGGCGCTGTCGCGACGCCTGGAGGTCGACGGCGACTACTTGGGCGCGGGCTACGGCGAGCCCACCTCCGCGGGCGCGCGCGCCATGGAAGATGCCCGCGGGCTCGGCGTCGGTCTGGACCCCACCTACACGGCAAAGACCTTCGCTCGAGTCCTGGAAGAGGCCGGGCGCAGTCACGCTTCGGGAAAATGGATCTATTGGCACACGCTCAGCGCCGCTCCCCTCAGCCCGCTCTTGGGCGACTCCGCGGCCTCCCTGCCCGCTAAAATTGGGAGTTTGTTGGTCTAGGGCGCAGGCTTTGGAACGTAACCGCCCGAAAATCCAGGCCTTTAGAGCGTTTTCTCGAGACGCGACGGGGGCACATGCTGGCATACTGGTGCCCACGGTCGGGTTTCTCCTAGGCTTCGGTTGGCGACCCCGGTCGCCTCTCGTTGTACGACCCTAGATGGCGGCTCCCCAGAATCGGTCTCAAGTCCCCGCGGGCAGCGTGCTCGGGGAGAAATTTCGCATCACCGCCGAGATCGGCCGTGGCGGCATGGCCGCGGTGTATGAAGCGGAGAACATCCACATCGGGAAACGCGTCGCGGTCAAGATCCTCAACGCGGAGCTAACCACGTCGCGCATCGTGCGTGAGCGGTTCTTGCGTGAGGCGCGAGCAGCCGCCGCAATTCGCAGTCCGTATATCTGCGACGTCTACGATTCCGGCATGTACGAGGGGCGTCCGTTCCTCGTGATGGAGCTGCTGGAGGGAGAGAGTCTATACGACCTGATGACGCGTGTTCGGCGTTTGGACGCCGACATCACGCTGCAAATTGCCACCCACACCTGCAAGGGTTTGGGCAAAGCCCACGAAGCCAGCGTCATTCACCGGGATCTGAAGCCTGAGAACATCTTTCTCACCAAGAACGAAGAAGGCGAGCTGATAGCGAAAATCGTGGATTTTGGCCTCGCCAAATTCTACGAGTCAACAGAACCCGACGCGGAAAACATTCGCCTGACCCGCGAAGGCGCGTTGTTCGGGACGCCTGCGTACATGAGTCCGGAGCAGGCAAAAGGCCGCGGCGACGTAGATCACCGGGCAGATCTCTGGGCCTTGGGCTGCATCGTCTACGAGTGTCTGACCGCGCAAACGGTGTGGAATGTCGATCAGGGCGTGGCCATGATTCTGGCGCAAATCGCCGGCGCGCCCATCCCAAAACCGTCCAAGCTTCGCCCAGACTTGCCAGCTAGTTTCGACGACTGGTTCCTGCGGGCGCTCGATCGCGATCCGGAGAAACGGTTTCAGACTGCCCGGGATTTCTCCGATGCGTTGACCGAGGCCATCGCGGGCAGCGCTGCGGCACCTACGCGGGGTTCCGCGCCAAGCGATCAAGAAGGCGCGCTAGTCGACGAGCTAGTCAGTCAAAGCCACGCGATGCTACCCGGCTCGCCATCTGAAGGCCTGGACCTCCGTCCAGAAGAAATCGTCACCCTCCGGCCGGGTCCAAAGAAGAGTCGTTGGAAGCCTTTGGCAGCACTCACCGTCGTCGCGGCGGCGGCACTAGGCGCCTATGCCTACTACTTCTACGTATTGCATCCAACGCAGGCCCTGACTGCGCCGTCCGCGAGTGCGTCCGTGGCGGCGCTTGACGCGGGTCTGCCGGATGCTGCCATCGCGGAAAAGCTCGCTCCCGTCGAGCAAGAGCCCTACGCGCTGCAGATCGGCAAAGCACAAGAACTGCTCGCCGAAGGCCGCCTCGAGCAGTCCCTCGCAATGTTCAAGGAGGCCTTCAACAACGGTGGCTCGGGTGTTTCGCGCTCCTTGTACAACCACGCCACCGTTGCGCTGCCCAAGAGCGACGGTCCGTGTCGCGCTACGGGGCTCTCGCGCCCACGTCCCTTCGATGTCGTGGTGATGACCTCCCGCCCGACGCTGGCGCTCACTCCCCTCGGCCCGATCGCTGTCTGGGTCGACAACCACCAAGAACCGGCAAAGCGGCAGGCGTTTTCCGCCGTTCTCGACCCGAACTTGCGACGCATTAGCCCCCTGCGCGCAGTGACGCCTGAGGCCGATTCGGTGCGTCACCCCCAGCTCCTGCGTGCTGGCGACAAACTCGCGCTGATCTACTGGGACGGGGCCGGGAAAGAGCCTGGCGTGTATGTGCGCATGCTGGAAGGCGACGGACGCATTGCCAGTCGAGCTCGGCGCCTGTCAGGCGTGCAGCGCCACGAGTTCTACCCCGCACTGGCGCGCGCCAAGGACGGTACCTTCTGGGCCGTGTGGGAAGAAAAGCTAGACAAGGGCGCGGACGTGGTCGCCCGGCATCTGAGCGCAGCGGGCGAACCGCTTGGCGAAGCCGTACGCCTGACAGCCTTGGCGCCAAGCAAGCTGGGCGCCAGTGAAGCAAGCAAACCGGACGTTGCACTCGATGGCGCACACATGAACATCGTTTTCAGTCTTGAGCGCGCCAAAAAAATGCAGATCATGCTGCTTCGAGTGGCGCTGGATGATCCTGCGCTGAAGACGGGAGTCTCCAGCGAAGACGACCCCAAAAAGAAGCGTAAGAAGAACGAAGACCGCGTGGTGGGCGCAATGCAACCGGTCAGCGCAAAACACGGGAAGAACGCGCAACCTCGCATCGCTTGCAGCACTGGCGGCTGCTTCGTGGTCTGGGACGACGAATCAGCTGGAGCGCTTGCCGCGTTCATCGAGCCGAGCAAAGGCGACGTGCTCTGGCATCGCGAATTCGCACGGAAAGGCGCGCGCCCCACGGTGGCCGCGGCTGAGTCCGGCTCCGCGGTCGCCTGGTTCCAGGGCTCTCGGGTCAAACTGGCGCGGCTGACTCGCGACGGACTCGAACCAGCGACCAGCATGGCGCGCGTCGGCGGCTATCAGCCCTATCCAGCGATCCTGGCCGGCGACAAACCTGGCGAGTGGTACATATCCTGGCGGGACTACGAGGCCGGGCACTTGGAGGCCTTCATCGTTCGAGCGAGATGCGAATGAGCCGATCGGAACCAGCGCCGGCGCCCGTCTCGACGGAAAACGCCAAGCCGCCTCAGATGCTGAGCATCCCCTCGCGGGCGGAGCTGCGCCGCGCGCCCTTGGAAACCCATCGCTTGGTGCTTCTGCCCATCGAGCCCGTGGATGGTCCCGAACTTTGGGAAGCCGTCGACGGTTCGCGCTGGCATTTGGAACGCTGGCTGCCGTGGGTGCCATTCAGCAATACACCAGAGGCGAGCCTGCGCTACGCCGAAGCCTGCGTTGCAGACTGGGATACCGGGCGCGCAGTGCGCCTCGCGATCCGCGATCGCCAAACAAGGCAGCTGCACGGTGTCGTCGGCTTGGATTCATGCATTCATCTGCATCGGTCCTGCGAGCTTGGCTACTGGCTCCGGAGAGAGGCGACGGGCCGAGGCATGATGACGGAGGCAGCTCGCGCCTGCATGGAATTCGCGTTTCGGCGCATGGGCATCCACCGCATGCGCTGTGCCGCAGCCACAGACAACCACGCGAGCCTGCGTGTCATCGCTCGGCTCGACTTTCGTTTTGAGGGGATCGCGCGACAGGCCGAGTACGTGGGTTCCCGTTGGCTCGACCACGCCGTATTCTCACGGCTAGCCTCGGACTAACGTGGCCGCCAGTCCGGGCGCCCCCGGCGAGCGCGCATCAAGCTTCGTCACCCCAGCGCCATTGATCGTCATTTGCGTGGGGATCCTTGCGGCTCTTGCCGTCACCGCGATGGGTGTGTTGGAACTCCAACGCGAAAGCGACTACCAGCTGGGGCTGCGCGCACAAGCCATCAGCGAGAGCCTCGCGCCCCGCTTGGCGAGCGCAACCTCTGCAAGCCGTTCAGAAATGCTTCGAGCTGCGCAATCCCGACACGCCGCGCGTTTGTGGTTGCTCGCAGCGGACGGCTCCGTCATCGCGGGCAACGACCTGTTGCCGGACGGGGACGCGGCTCGCGCCTTGCAAGGAACGAATGGCGCGCTCGACGCCTCCTCTGGCACGTATCTCTATGCCCGCACCGCCATCAACCCCGACGCGAGCGTAGCGGTAGCGGTCGCCGCCGTGCGCCCTCCCGCAGCAGCTCAAACATTGGTCTTCAGTGTGGCGGCATTGGCGGCGCTGCTCGTCGGCATGGCCGGTCTCGTTGCACTAGCGGTTCTACGGGACGTACGTGCCGACGTGGAGTACACCCGGCGGCGTGTCAGTGACATGTCCCGAGCCGGCACCGGCCCCACAGGACAGACCGTCCCGGTGCGCTCGGTGGACCAAGTTGGGCTCTTGACCAGCGCCTTCAACGCGCTGGTGGAACGCTTTCTCACCGCTGACCACGCCTACCGACTCGACCTCGCCCAAGCACTCACCTCCGACCGCCAGCGCGCGGCATTCCTGGCAGCGTTGAGTCACGAACTCCGCACGCCATTGAACGCCATCTTGGGTTTCACCGACGTGCTACTCGCAGAAGTAGATGGCCCACTTTCGGCAGAGGCGCAGGAGAACCTGCTCATCGTGCGCAATAGCGGGCACCATCTGCGGGCGCTGATCGACGACATTCTCGATCTTTCCGCCCTTGAATCCGGCGAACTCTCGTTGGCGCCGCGTGAAGTCGACGTGTTTGCCATCGCCGAAGAGGTCGTCAAGGAACTGGCGGTCACAGCAAAGGCTAAAGGCGTCGAACTCACCCTTGACGGCGAACCGACAATCGCATGGGTGGACCCGAAGCGCGTGCGTCAGATCTTGAGCAATGTGCTCAGCAACGCCGTCAAGTTCACGAACGAAGGCAGCGTCACCCTGGACATCTTTGGTGAGCCGACCTGGGCCCGCATTTGTGTCACGGACACTGGACCCGGCATCGCCACAGAACACCAAAGCGCGATCTTCGACGACTACAAACAAGTCGGCGACCGGCGCATGCGTGGCTTTGGCACGGGGCTGGGTTTGGCAATCACGCGTCGACTGGTTGCGATGCATCGGGGCAGTATCGAGCTTGAGAGTTCCGTCGGCGTCGGCAGCTCCTTCACGATCTTCTTGCCGACCGCAGCGCTCGACGCCGCGCCAGCCGAGACTCTGGTAGCCGACGACGTTGCGGCTGACGACGGCGCGACTGACGACGGTGCGATCGACGACTGGGCGGGTGAAACGTGACCAGCCCCTTGCGTCGCATGACAACGCTGGTGATCGGCTGGCAAGCGCTCTTCGCCCTGGGCACGGCCATGGCCATGGCGCTCGTGCCTCGCCTGATGTTGCTCGAGGACTCCGCGGCGTCGCAGGCCGCGCGGGGCCTACTCTCCGCCATTGCCCTGGGCAGCTTGGTGAGCGCAGCGCACACCGCCTGGCTCTTGAGCCGCCACCGCGAGCTCCTTGGCATGCTGGCAACGCCACATTCGAAGGTGCCTAGGGACCAGTTGCGGGCCCTGTCCGAAGACGTGTTCCGCGTAACCTTTGGTTTCCTGATGCCGCCGCTGCTGCTGCTTGTCGGCTTCTGCACGATACTGAAGCCGCCGCTCCTGGAACCACGCACCGCCTGGGCAGTGGGTCTGCTCGGTATCGTCTTCGTTTCAGCCACCTCCCTTCCCTTGCACGTGGTTCTGCGTGGCGTCTTCATGCGCGCGGTGGAGCTTGCGAGCCCAGACACTTTGAGCGGAGAGGTGGCCGGCCTGGAAAGTAGCGGCTTGCTGCGTCGACGCACACAAAACCGACTGCTGTTGGCCGTGGCGCTGCCCGTGGCCTTCGTTGCCATTGGCGCCGCGTTGATCGTCAACAGTCATGTACGTCGAGCCGAAGAGCGCGTGCGGCAAGACACGGCGCGCGCACTAGCCAAAGTCGCATTCGACATGCCCGCAGGCACACCCGGTTTGGAGACCGCAGTTGAACGAGCGCGCCGCTTTGGCTTTGCAGTCCGGCTCTTCGAGACTCCTCGAAAGGAACAAGTCGCGAAGAACGAACGCGGTGTGGTCACTGTGTCGATGCCCCTTGCTCGTGGCGGCGCGCAAGTGCACTTCGACGGCTCGGTGGTCGAAGTCTTGTCGCTACCGTCGGTCGCGCTTGTGGTGCTCGCCCTGCTTCTGACGACCGTACTGGGCGGACTCTTTTCCCGGGCGGTCAGTCGCGATCTCGCGGTTGCCACACGGGGGATCCGAGATTTGGGCACGGAATCCGCCATGGGCGGAGGCACCCGGGTCATGCACCCGGCACGCTTTGAGGAGATCCGCAGTCTGGGGCGCGCCATCGAACAGCTCGCGGATCGCTTTCGGGTATTTGCTCGAGCACAGGAACGCGCCATCGCCGCCAGAGAGCGCGCGGCACGCCTACGGGGCATGTTCTTCGCCAGCGTGAGCCACGACCTGAAGAGTCCGCTCAACGCCATCTTGGGATTCACGGAAATCGTGCGTCAGACCGAGACGTTGTCTGAGGAGCAGCTCGAAAGTATCGACGTCATCGACCGCTCCGGGCGGGAACTCTTAGCGTTGATCGAGACCATCTTGGACGCTGCTCGAGTGGAGGCTGGTGGACTTGAACTGATGCGAGAGCGCGTCAGCATGACCGAGCTCGTGTCCGAGTGCGTCGCCAAGGGCTACGACTTGGGAGGCGGCCGCGCAGTGGAAGTCGTGGCCCAGATCCGAGAAGGTGTGCCTGATGTACATGTCGATCGCACACGTATGTCGCGCGCGCTCGCGACCTTGGTGGGGCATGCGGTACGCACTGCAGAGCGCGACTACGCTCGCATGCGAGTCCTGCCGAGTCGCACGGGCGGCGTGCGTATTGACCTTGAAGTCCCCAGCACGCGGGTGGGCGCCCTGGAACTTGCCGCGCTACTGGACGAAAAGCGCGCGCCGGGGCGCGGCGAACACCGCGGACTCGCGCTGGCTCTCGGACTCGTGCGCGCGATCATTGTGGCGCACGGCGGCAGCATCAATGTGGCGGACCGGGGGGAAAAGGGCAGTGTGCTCACGGTCCGCCTGCCCGCACGTGACGGCGCCGGCGGAGACGAGCAGAACGGCGACGACGCTGACGAGCTTGGGGAGATGAGCGACTGAGAGCCAGCAAGCGTGTTATGCCTGCGCAATGAGCGTTCTTGAGGATCACGACCTGACCGCGCTGGCCGAGCTGGTGCGCACGAAAGCTGTCTCTCCCGTCGATTTGGTCGAGGAAAGCATTGCCCGCATCGAGCGTCTCAATCCGGAGCTCAATGCGATCGTCACGCCAATGTACGACAGCGCACGCGCGACCGCGTTGCAGCCGTCCGAAGGACCCCTTGCTGGCGTGCCATACCTGATCAAGGACATTCTCGCGCAAGTTGAAGGTGTGCGGTACACCGCCGGTTCGCGCCTGCTCGAACACCACATCTCGCACAACGACTCGGAGCTCATCGCTCGACTGCGACGCGCGGGTCTGATCTTCGTAGCCAAGACGAACACCCCAGAGTTCGGCTTTCTGCCGACGACGGAGTCACTGCTTTTCGGAGCCGCAAAGAACCCCTGGGGGCTCGGGCGCACCACGGGGGGTTCGAGCGGCGGAAGCGCCGCCGCGGTGGCCGCACGCATCCTGCCGGCGGCCCATGCCAACGACGGCGGGGGCTCTATTCGCATCCCTGCTTCCTGCTGCGGCTTATTCGGGCTGAAACCGACCCGGGGCCGCATTTCCCTCGGGCCGGACCTGGGCGACGTCATGGGCGGCCTGGTCTGCGAACACGCCGTCACCGTGTCCGTGCGCGATAGCGCGCTGCTGCTCGACTTGACCCAAGGCCCCGCAGCCGGGGATCCGTATTTCGCAGCTCCCCCCGTGCGCCCGTACCTAGAGGAAATCCGCACGCCCCCGGGCAAACTGCGCGTCGCCGTCAGCACCAAGACCCTGAACGGCGTAGAGGTTCATCCCGACTGTTTGGCCGCCGTGGCGGACGCGAAACAGCTGTGCTCAGAACTCGGCCACGAGGTCTTCGACGCGGAGCTACCGATTTCCGGAGATATGTTCGCGCATGCATTTAGCGTGCTGTGGACCACCGGTGCCGCCCTGACCCTCGACGGCACCGCAATGCTCACCGGGCTCACACCGACCAAGGACAACATCGAGCCGCTTAGCTATGCATTGGCGGAAGCCGGCCGCGCACACTCGGCATCGAGCTATCTGTTGGCCGTAGGTTTGCTGCAGCGGCTATGCCGAGAGATCGGGCGCTTCATGCAAGGCCACGACGTGCTGCTCTCCCCGGTGCTGGCAGAACCGCCAGTGCCTCTTGGCAGTTTTCATCAGCCATCTGAAGATCCGTTGCAGGGCTTGGTTCGCGCCGCGCAGTTTGCGCCGTTCACACCGATCCAAAACGCGACCGGTGAACCTGCGATGAGCGTGCCGCTGTACTGGAATGCCGAAGGCCTTCCAATCGGCGTGCAGTTCGCCGGGCGCTACGGCGACGAAGCAACGCTCTTCCGCCTAGCAGCGCAACTCGAAACGGCCCGCCCCTGGGCCAAAAAGAAGCCTAAAGTCTCAGCGTGACCGCGACCCCCGATGCGCCGCTGCCGTGTCTGGGCTGCCTCGCCCCGCGCGCATCTACTGGCAGCTCCCACGGCGGCGCGAGCACTGCCAGCGGATTTCTCCGCGCGCCCCTACCGGCCATCGGCGACGAAGAGGGCGCGCGCATTCCCGACGGACTGCCCGCGGTTTTCGATGCACACGTGCACGTGTTCCCGGACCGGCTGTTTCAGGCCATTTGGAGTTGGTTCGAAGAGTACGGCTGGCCAATCCGCTATCGTCTGAGCGCCCTTGAGGTGATCGATTTCCAGCTCAGCCGCGGCGTCGAACGCGTGGTTGCCCTGACCTACGCCCACAAGCCCAACATAGCGCGAGCGCTGAACGAGTTTGTAGTCGAGCTATGTCGGCAGCGCCCCGCGGTCCTGGGCTGCGCCACGGTGTTCCCCGGCGAGGCTGATGCAGAGGCAATCGTCACGGACGCTTTCGCAGCAGGGCTCGTCGGCGTGAAGCTGCACTGTCACGTACAATGCGTGAGCATCGACGACCCGCTCCTGACGCCAATTCTTGCGGCCTGCGCCGAGCACGGGCGCCCCGCGATCGTACATGCCGGCCGCGAGCCGAAGAGCCCTGGCTACCGCTGCGATCCTCACCTTCTGTGTTCTGCGGGCCGCGTGCAGCGCGTGCTGCTAGACCACCCGAAACTGAAACTTGTCGTGCCGCATCTGGGCGCCGATGAGTTCGACGCCTATGCGCGACTGATGGAACGCCACTCGGGGCTGTGGCTCGACACAACTATGGCCGTGGGCGGCTACTTTCCGACGCGGGTTCCTTGGGACTTGGTCGAGTCCTTCCCCGGACGCATTTGCTACGGAACGGACTTTCCCAACGTGCCTTTTGCCTGGGACCGCGAGCTGCGCTGCCTGCTAGAGCGCAAACTCAGCCCCGAGAGCCGCGAAGCGCTCCTCGGCGGCGCCGCAAAATCACTATTCCTTTCCCGGAGTTGAGACTGCGCTTGCCTGCCGCACGGACGTTCGGCGACCGAAAGCGGACGGCCCCTCCCTTGGCGAGTAGCGGCCTCGGTGCAACGCATCAGGCCCGAGCGCATGAACGCCTTGGGACATAAGAGGAGGACGAATGAAGCTCTATCACAACCTAGCTTCCGCTCCGCTGTTCTTGCGCGGTCACGTGGCATTGGGCCGGACGGAACTGGTGCA
>CBDUPW010000117.1:0-19922 GCA_965369205.1 uncultured Polyangiaceae bacterium
CGAAGTAGCGACGGGCTCCGCTGCTGGCGGCGTCGAGAGCTGCGCTGGGTGGCACTCCCATTTGCACCAGGGTGTTGATCTCGTCGGCGACGGAGATCATTGGGAACCAGTCCGTGCCCGTGAGCAGCACGACGCCCGCCTGCACCGCCGCAGGCAAAGTACGGCGCAGACGCGCGCGGCAGGTTTCGATCCAGGCGTGCTGATCCGGGCGGCCGTCGCGAGTGGCGATCTCCAGCATGGGAGCTGAGATGGCGACTAGCGGTACCCAGGCGATGTTCTTTTCGAGCATGGTGGGGAACAGCGACTCATCGATGCCCCAGCCGTGCTCGATGCTGTCCACGCCTGCCGCGACGCTGGCTTCTGCGCCGAGCTTGGTGAAGACGTGTGAGGCTACGCGGCCGCCCTTTTCGTGCACGGCGGCGACGAGCTCGGTCAGCTTTTCTGGCGGACACGTCAGGGGGTTGTCTTCGCTGAAATATTGCGACTTGCCTTCCACCTCGACGCTCGGGTCGGGCCAGTCGGTGAAGATCTTTACCCACTGCACCCCAGGCCGGATCTGTTCGACGGCGTGCTGCCGCATCTGCTCCGGCGTGGTCACGGGGAAACAGGGGTTGGCACAGCCGATCAGCGCTTCGCCGGCGGGGATCACTCGGGGTTCTCCGTCGGCGCGCTGCAGCTGCTCTAAGGTGCGTGAGGAGGCGCCCAGATCTCGCATCAAGAGCACGCCGGCCTGGGCGAACTGCCGTAGGTTGCCGCGCACGAACTCCGGGCGTCCGCCATCGGGCAGCGCGTCTTGGGGGTAGTCGGCGTGGGTGTGGGCGTCGACTAACCCGCTGAGCACAAAGCCGCCGGGGGGCAGCGCCGCGGAGGATGCTTGGGGTTCGAAATGGATGCGGCCGTCTCGCACCCACAGCGTGCGTCGCTCCCCGCTGGGCAGAATCGTCGCGTCTATTTCGAGTGCGCCTGGGGTCATGGGGGGTCGCTCCTATTCGGGTACACGAGGGGCCACGCATCGGACACCGCCAGGTCGCCGGTGCAGAGCTGCGGCGCGCAGTGCGCGGCCATATTCTGACGGGTGGGATTGTCCAGCTCACTGATGCGCGCGCCGTCAGCGAAGTAGTGGATGGCGATCAGCTCGCGCATGTGCGTGGAGTGATTGGCGAGGGCGCTGTGAATGGTGGTGCCGGCGTGGAAGCTCACATCGCCGGGCTGCATGGGCGGGTTCTCGTCGATGGTCAGGCCGTCGCGCTCGATGCGCTGGCTAAAGTAGGCGTCGGTTTCTTCAGTGATGTCGACGGGGCCCAACAAGCCGAGGCGGTGGGAGCCGCGCACGAAGCGCAGCCGCCCGGAGTCTGCATGGACCGGCACCAGCGGGACCCACGCCGTCACCATGTGTCTGGGTTCTAGGGGCAGGCAACTGGCGTCTTGGTGCCAAGGGGTGTGACCGCGACCGGGCTCTTTGAACATGGCGTCTTCGATGAAGATGCGCGCGCCGGCCGTGCCCATCAGCATGGCCGCGGCTTGACCCAGTCGCGGGGAGCGAGTCAGCGCGCGCACATCGGGCTCGGACAGGCCCATATTTACGACTTGAATGAAAGCGTTCTCGTACGCCGTGCGCGGGCGCGTGATCTCTTTTGCTTCGGGGCGGTGGCGTTCGAAGGCGGCCAAGATCCCGGGGCGCAGCGCGGCGACGTCGCTTTTATCCAAGAAGCCGCGACACAGCACGTGGCCGGTCTCGTTGTATTCCGCCAGCTGCTCCGCCGAGAGCATTGGCGCCGCCAGGGCGCGTTCGGCGAGGGCGATCATGGCGCCGACATCTTAGCACGCCGGGGCGTCCGCGCGGGGCGTCCGCAGCCGAGGCGTCTAGCTCCAGTAACGGATGGTGCGGTCGTCCGGCGCGAATGCCAGAAAGCCACCGATGGTCCACCGGGCCCGCGTGCCTCGAACGCGGGACACGCGGTGATAGAAGCGGCCGCCATTGAACACGAGCAAGGCGCCCACGGGAGGCGTGAAGCGTTCGCTCTCCCAGCTGGCGTCCAAATCATCCCAGTTCGCGCGCTTCTCTCGCACCATTTCTGGCGCTTCGTCTTTGCCCCACTCCGCGCGGTACACGACGAGCTCGCCGCCCTGCTCCGCGTTCTGGAGCGGAACGAAGTACGAGAGCTGATCGTGCAGCACCACGGACTTGCCCAGGTGTTCGTAGCCGGGCGTTGAAAAGAAGTAGTCGCCCACGTGCAGCGGGATCTCACAACTCGGACGCAGCTCGCGGAGCGTTGCCGGGGTGTAGGTGGTGCCCGCTTCCGGGCCGGCGGGCAGCTCGACCGCGCGGCCTCCGCCCGTCGACGCAAACGCCGCCTCGAGCGTTGCTTCGAAGTCTGCCGCGCTGCCGAAGAGCGAGCGGCAGTGGCCACGGAACTCTGCGGCGGTACGGAAATAGTGGGATAGCTCGGGCCCTTCGGGATGCCCGGCGTAGGGCGTCAAAGACTCGCCGATCAGTCGGAACTGCGTTTGTTCTGCGTTCAGGGTTTCTTGCAGGGTGAAGGGGAAACGGCTGGGCTGCGCGTCGAGCTGCGTCGCGACGAGCTGGCAGTGGTGTGGCGAAAAGACGCCTTCGATGATCACCAAGTCGAGGGCGCGGTCGTGGATCGCGCGGAGCACGTCCGCGTGATCCGGCGCGGCGTCGATGTGGAATTGTCGCGTCTGGAACAGCGACGTCATCGCCCTATTTGCGCTTCATGCTGTTGACGACGACCTCTGTGACCGGGACGTCGTCAAAGGTGCCCTGGGTTTGCGTGGCCACCCCGCTGATGGCATCGAGCACGGTTTGCCCCTCGAGCATGCGACCGAAGGCCGCGTACTGGCCGTCGAGACTGTGGGAACCCGCTTTGGCGTTCACCAAGAAGAACTGGCTGGTGGCGCTATTCGGAGCGCTGGTGCGCGCCATGGAGATCACGCCGTAGTCGTGCTGTATCTGAGGGCTTGTTTCCAAGGCGATGGGCGCGTTCGGCGTCGTCGGGGTGAGCCCTGTGGTGAAACCGCCGCCTTGGATCACGAAATCCGGGATCACTCGGTGGAAGATGGTGCCGGTGTAGTATCCCGCATCGACGTAGCTCAGGAAGTTCGCGGTGGTCGCCGGCATATTCACTGGGTCGAGCTCGATGACCATCTTGCCCATGCTGGTGTCGATCTCGACTTGGGGGCCCGCGCTCCCGCCACTGGCGCCAGCGCTCCCGCCGGCTCCGCCGATCCCGGCCGTGCCACCGCTGCTTGTGCCACCGCTGCTCGCGCCACCGCTGCTCGCGCCGCCGCTGCTGGCGCCACCGCTGGCCGCTCCCGCTCCGCCGCCTGCTCCGCCGCCGGAGCCGCTTGAGGTGCAGCCGGAAAGCAGGACCACGCAAGACAGTGCCAGGGCTTGGTTGGATCTCATTTCTAGAAGATAGCCGCTGCCGCCGGGATTTGCACTCGCCGCCAATGCCCTGGTTTTGCCGCGCGCTTCAGGGCCCGGGCGAGCGTCAGACGGTTTTATTTGGATTAGGTCTTCTGACACCGCACTAGGATGCCGCCCATGCAGATGCGGCGCTTTTGGCCCCAGGCCGGCGGTTGGACTCTCGACGTGCGGCAGTACCTGCGTCCACAGCGCGTGAACCGACAGCTGCGCCCGGTGCTGCTGATCCCCGGCTACTGCATGAACACGACGCCGCTGACCTTTCACCCGAGCGGGCCGTCGCTGATCGAATATCTGACGGAGCAAGGCTTGGAAGTGTGGACGGCCAACCTGCGCGGTCAGGGGGACTCGCACTCACCGCGAGGCGCGGGCGACTCGGGATTTCGAGATCTTGCCCTGGTGGATCTGCCGAATGCCCTTGCGCAGGTGCAACGCGGCACTGAGAGCCAGCAGCCGCGCGTGGACGTGATTGGCTGCAGCCTCGGCGGCACGTACCTCTACGCCTACTTGGCGCACAACACCGAGTCGCACCAGATCGGCTCTGTCGTGGGGATGGGCGCGCCGCTGCGTTGGCCGCGGCCCCACGCGCTGCTGCGCACGCTATTCGCATCCCCGGAGTTCGCCAGTCGGGTGCGGGTGTCGGGCACACGTCGCATGGCAGAGCTGGCGCTGCCCCTGGCGCGGCGGTTTCCCAAGATGCTCTCCATGTACATGAACGCGGAGATCGTCGATCTCGCTGGGCTCGATAGGTTGCTGGCCACCGTGGAAGACCCGATCCCAAAGCTGAACGGCGAGATCGCGCGCTGGGTGAAACACCAAGAATTGGTCGTCTCTGGGCTCAACGTGGCCGAAGCCTTGGGCCGCGTCGACAGACCGTATTTGTGCGTCGTTGCGAACCGCGATGGCATCGTGCCCCTCGACTCGGCGCGGAGCGCTGCCACGGCGTTTGCCAAGAGTGAAACGCTATTGGTCGGCGACGACGAGATTTGGTTCGCCCACGCCGACCTGTTCGTGAGTCGGCCAGCGCAGGAGCGCGTGTTTGCCCCGTTGGCGGACTGGCTGATCCAGCAGCACCGCTAGGGCGACCGCTGGGGCGTTCAGCGCGGGACGGAGCTGCACTCGCCGCTGACGCCCTCGCTCTTGTTGTTGTCGGTGCGGCACTCCACCCATGCGTGGGGCGGACTGCCGTCGTCGACCACGGCGTACAGCTTGCTACTGCCGCTCGTGACGCTGGCGGGGGGCGACGCCAGGGAAAGCACGACCTCTTCGGCTTCTGCGGGATAGAGGGTCTTGGTCGTGGTGCTGACGCCGAGTTGGGTGCCGCCGGCGGCCGGATCGTTCTCGTAGAAGCCGACCACGACGCCGGGGGGCACGCTGGCCTGGCCGATATTTCGTACCGTGGCGACGAGCTCGTAGCCGCTGGTGCAGCGCGGCACCAGGCTGACGATCAAATCCGGTGCGGAAAACTCGCCAAGGGGCTGCACGTTTTGGCGGAAGTTGTTTAGGCGCGGCTGGGTCCAGTTCTTCGCTTCGTTGGTCGGGATGCTGCCATCGTCGTTCACGTTCGTGACGTGGTAGGCGTGCTGATTCCAGATGCGGCGCGTGCGCACCCAATTGCCCTTGTCGTCCCCGTAAATGCGCAGGCCTTTAGTTTTGATGCCTTCACAGGTGATGGACGAGTAGTCGTTGCTGATGACCACGATGTCGGCTTGCCCGTCTGCATCGACGTCTGCCACGAGGGGATATTCGTAGAGCGTGCCGGTGGTATTGCAGGTCTTCCACAGCTCCGTGCCGTCCGTTCCGCGGTAGATGCGGAAGTAATGCTCGTCGGAGTAGACGGCTTCGGCCAGGCCGTCGCCTTCAAAGTCGAAGATGCTCGAGCCCGTGGCGGCGCTGGAGCAATCCTTGGTTTCTTTCAGCCACAGATTGGTTTGGTTGGGCGGGATTGCGGTGTTCAGCAGCTTGGCGCCGTCGAGCACGGTGTAGCCAATGCCTCCCGCCACGGCGACGTCCGCGGTGCCGTCGCCGTTGAAGTCGCCGACGGTGGGTGGTCCGCCGCCCGTGGTGAACCCGCTGGACCCGGAGGGGCAGATGTTCGGTGCGGTGCCGTTGATGTCGATGCCCGTGCGTAGGACCTTGAAGTTGCCCGCCGCGGCGGCATCGTAGTGCCACACGTTGAGCAAGTGATTGGGCTTGTCGATGCTGGCGACTTCAGCCTTGCCGTCTTTGTCGAAGTCGCCGATGGCGTGGTAGGTGCCGGCGAGGGCCGTGTCCGCGATCAGGGTTCCGTCGGCCTTGTACAAGCGGCTTGGGGTCACGATGTCGAGCTTGCCGTCGCCGGTCATGTCGCTCAGCACGATGTTCGCAGAGTTGGCTGGAACCAAGGTGGCCTTGGTCGCGCCGGTCTTGCCGTCGAGCACCCGCGACTCCACCACGACTTCCGGCGAGCCGTCGCCGTCGAGATCCCCGATGCTGGGCATGAAACAGCCGCCCGCGTCACTGGTCCACAGATCGCTGCCGTCCGCTTTGAACGCGCGCACCTTGCCCGTTGCGGTGCATGCCACGACTTCGTTGCCGGGCACTCCGTCGATGTTGCCCGCGGCCAGAGAGCGCCCGGGTTGCACGGCGTCTGTCTGCGGGTTCTTGCTCCACTTTTCGACGAGTTTGCCGTCGACCAGGGATACAGCCCAAAGTGTCCCGTTCTCGTTGTATTTGTTGGTCAAGAACGTGGAGAACACGACTTCGGGGATGTCGCGGTCGTCGACGACGCCGTCACAGTTGTCGTCGTCGAGCTGAATCACGATGGGCGCCATCATGATGTTGCCCTTATTCCAGTGGGCTTTGAGCACCGGGTCGAAGGTGCCGACGGCGGGTTTGTATTCGCAAACGGGCAAGCAGGTGATGGGCTCGCCGGGCTTCGGGGTCACGCCCGTGGGGCACTCTGGCGGTTTGGGCAAGCACTTGCCCGTGCGCAAGGTGGCGCCGCCCTGGCAACTGCCGGCGTCCGCACCCGCATCGGCAGTGCCGCCATCGGGAGCCGGGTTGCCTAGAGAGTAATCGCAGATTTCGCCTGGCGCGCATTCCGTCGCGTCAATGCACTCTTTGCCTGGGGTTTCGCATTTGCCAAAGGAGCAGACGTCGCCGGCGCTGCAGCAGGCGGTGTCGCAAACGCTTTGTATCGGGCAACAGCTGCCGTTCAAGCACACGCCGCCGTCGCAGCCGCCGGGGCAGTCCGCACTGGCGTCGGTGTTGATGAAACCGCCACTGGCAGCGGCGCCCGCTGTGCCTGCGCTACCGCTAGCGCCGCCCACTCCGACAATGCCGCCGGTTCCGGCGACTTCGCCGCCGTCTTCACCTCCGCATGCGCCGGCCAGCCACAGAGAAGAACCCAGGAGAGCACAAGCAAGGACGCGACGGATCATGGCCCGGAGTGTAGCAAACTCCCGGTCCGCTGCCCCCCTACAGTCGTCGCGAATGACGGATCCGTCTTGCGGTTTCGGGCAGCGACCGCGGGCCACGGTCAGGGCGACAGCTGGATCTGCAGATCCAACTCCTGCACGCTGGCAAAGTCCGCTTCGAACACGTGCGCGGCCGCGCCTGGGGGAAGGCTGACGGGAGCGCCGTTTTGCGTCGCGCTAATCAGGGTGTGGCCCGTGGGCGCGTGCAGGTGCACGCTTCGCGAGCGCTTGGCCGGGGGACGATAGCGCAGACGTACGCTGCGCGTGCCCGCGTCTAAGGTGACTAGCGCCGTATCGATGGCCAGCCGGCGCGCCACGGGCGGCAAACGAACGTGCAAGCCGTCTGCGCGCGCATCGATGCCAAGCAGACGGATAGCCGCCAAGATCGGCATAGCGTGGGCGTTGTTGTTCTGCACCGGGAAGTCCGTCATGGGCGTGACCTGGCTGGACCAGGCGTAGCCGTCCGTCGAAGTCGTTCCGTCTGGGCCGCTCCAGATCCCGTACCAGACATCGGGAAAGGCTTGCGCATGTGCGGCCAAGGTGTTCTTGCGGAAGTGGGTGAAGGCGCGCTCGGGATCTGATAGCGCGTAGCCCCAGGTCAGCGGCGCGCTGATCGCCGGCCATACTTGCTCGCCAGGGTGCAGCGTGGCGCCGGTGGGGGAGGGATCGTCGAGCCGCTTCGCGATCTCTTCGATCAGAGTTTGTCTCTGGGTGGGCTCTGCAAACGTGTCGCCAATCAGTGCCCAGATCTGAGCTTCGAGATTGATGCGGTTTGGGTCCACGGGTTTGCCGTCGCCGAAATACGCTCGCGAAAAGAACTTGCCCCGCCACTCGGGCTCCAAGGCTTTGCGGTAAGCGGCAACCTGGTCGCGGATCTCTTTGGAAAGGGTGCTGTCGCGGGGCTCGACCAAGTCGGCGATGCGCGGCAACACAGCAGCGGCCATCTGCGTATTGGGCACACTCTCGCCCTTTGCGATGGCCAGTGCGCGGTCCGGGGCGCCCACGACGATGCCGTCGCTCCAGTCGCCCGTCTGCACTCGGATCAAGCCGTGCTCGCCGGTACCAACCACGTCGAACTGATGCCGCAGTGCACCGACGAGGTGGTCCCAGACCCGTGCGTCCGGCCTGGCGCCGCGGGGATAGTAGGGCGCGGTGGAATCGAGGAAACCCACGTCGCCGGTGGCACCGACGTACTCGCCGAGGGCCCACAAGAAAAACAGCGGCAGGTCGCTGGGCGCGGTGTGGATGGACGCGTCGTCCAGCATGCCGTGGCCTTGGAAGGCGTAGCTGAAGCGCTCGTCCGCGTACTGGACGCCCATGAATAAGCGCAGTTCGTCCCGGGCCAGCTCTGGGTCGGTGTAGACCAAGGGCACGGCGAACAGCCCGAGATCCCGCGCTGCGCCGTCCGCACCGTGCAAATACAGATACGCCGACCCTTGGGGCACGACGGCGCCTTGGAAGTAGTCGCGCCAGCCGACGGAGGTTTCGAGTTGGTAGCTGTGCCAGGCCAGCTCCCGCGTCAGCACGGGCTCGTCTTCTGCGAAGAATCGCAGCAGGCGGGGAGCAAGCGCGCTGGCATAGGCGTCGCGGGTGCTGAAGGTGGGCGCACGCCACGCCGCGTCCAGCTGTGGCGTCTCCCCACTGCGCGCGTAGCCGTAGGCGAAGCGCAGCGCTTTGCTTTCGCCTGGGGCGAGGGTGAAGTCGTGGCGCATCACCATGAGGTGCGGCTGTCCTTGCGCGCTGCCCACGGCCAGCACGTCGCTTGGGGTGCCGGCGCCGGGCAAATTTTGACTGACGGCGTCTGGCGCGGCGACGCCACCCGCGCCGAAAAACGCAGCCTTGTCGACGAAGGTATCCGTGGGTGCGTCAAACAGAGAGGCCAAGAACGGGGTGTTTGCGTAGTGATCGATCGCGCTGGGGGTATTCGCGGCCAGCCGCGGCTCCTTTTCGGCCCAGTCCCGGGTCACGAAGAGCAGACTGCCGTTGGTTTCCGAGTGCACGGTTTCGTTGAAGAGCCCGTTGCGCGCGTCACGCTGCTCGCGGGTGCTCTTGGGGATATGCTTGAAAGTCGAGC
Source organism: uncultured Polyangiaceae bacterium (assembly GCA_965369205.1). Taxonomy (GTDB): domain Bacteria; phylum Myxococcota_A; class Polyangia; order Polyangiales; family Polyangiaceae; genus JACKEA01. The sequence goes on from CBDUPW010000117.1 coordinate 8,978, forward strand.
CGGATACGAGCCAGCTGATTTCGATGGAGCGCCGCGCGACGTCCCAATACTCCCAGTGGGTCAGTGTTTGGGGCGCTGCGGATAGATTCTCGAAGCTGACGTCGCTGATCACGACTGGGGCGAGCCCCGGCGGCGCCGCGGTGACTCGCCGGGTGCGCACCGGGCGATACTCCATGCTGGTCTCGCCGTAACCCATGCCAAAGCGACGCGTGGTGCGTGCGGCGGCGGGGCGGTGTGCATAGGCCGTGCACCAGGTCGCGCCGCCGTCCGAGAGGTAACCAAAGCCGCCGCCGTGGGCGCCGTTGTCGGCGTCGATCTTGTTCAGGTATTCCACGCCGCGGTCCTGAGTCACGACTTCGATGGCGCCGTCGTTGTTGAGCCAGGCGTTGACGCGCCGGTTGCCAAATGCCGACCAGTGATCCCGGCGATCGATGGCTTCACCCTCAGCGTCCACTTCGGTGACTGGGTAGCGGGCGCGAGCATCTGCGTGTTGATCGAGGTGGTAGTCGTACGCGGCGAGCCCGAGGTCATCGACGCTCCAGCGACCAAAGCTGCCGCTGCCCGTGGTGCAGCGCTTCAGCGTGGGCCAGGTCTCGAAGCTCACGTCTTCGCAAAACTCCGGAGGCGCTTGCCAGGGGGCGTCGCCGGCGCCGGGCGCGGGTTCGTCGTGACCACAGCCACAGAGCGCGAGGGCGAGCGCGATCGCCCCGTGAGCGCAGGGACCGCGAGCTAGCCTGGAACGCCGCATGGCACGGGAGTGTAGCAGTGGCCTGGACGCTGCGTCGCCGACCGCGGCTTCCTCAGCTTCCGGCGTGGGACGCGAGCAGCATCTGGGCGAAGAAGTACAGCGGCAAGCCCCAGGCGCGATTGAGAAACGCCTGCTTGACGAAGCGGTGCCGAGCCACCGCAAGATCCGACAGATAAAACGCTACGGCGCCCGATAGCAGCACCCAGGCGTGGGTGTGCACGGCTGTGCCGACGGCCAGCGCGACCATCGAGCTGATCACGAGCACGTAGCAGAGCACTGGAACGCGCATCTTTGCTTCGACGTGTGGCCACAGCCAGCGCAGCACGACGGCGGCTGCGACCGCAATGGGGATGAGCGAGATGAACACGCTGGGCGTGTGCAGGCCCCGGACCGCGAAGGCCACCGCGTAGGCGACGTGCCCCGCCAGAAACGACACCAATCCGCCCAGGAACGCCGCCTTGCTCTTGGGGATCAGCAGCACATCGCCACCCGCGGCCAGCACCAAGCCGACGATGATGATACGGCCAAAGCTAGAATCGAGACCGCCGGCGAGCACGCCGGTCACGATGAAAGTTGCCGACGCTGCGGGCTTTGCCAGCCACTCCAAGCGGCTGCGCTCGCCGTGCACTGCGTATAGCAACAGCGCCACAAACGCGGCCATGGCCAGCCAACAGAACAGCACGCAGCGCTAACTAGCAGCTTTGAAAGTTCTGGAAGTCTTTTAGCTCGGCGGCTGGGGCGAACAGAATCCGCCGAGGCAGCTGATGCCCGTTGCTGCGGCGCAGCAGTCCGCGTCAGTGGTGCACTTTTCCGAAATCTGCGCGCAGCCTTCGGGCTCTCCGCAGATCTTGGGTGACGATGGGTCGGAAGCATCGCTGGGCCGACAGGCACCATCGCAGCATTCGTCTCCGTTTTCGCAGCTGGCGGCTTTGGGTTTGCAGGGATCCAAGGCCCAGAAACCACGCTCGTTCTTGGTGTCGGTTTGATTCGGCAAGAAGAACGGCGGGTGGCTCGGATCGGCCGTGCTCTTGCCAGGGGTGATGGCGGCGACCCACAGCTGCTTCCGAGTCGCGGCGCCCTGTTGCAGGTTGCCGTATTCTCGAATGCTGGTGAAGACGACCCAATAGTAGCCGCCCGCGGGGATCGGCAGCGCGAAAGGTTCGAAGTTCTTGTCTTCGTCCGTGGGCACGTTGCCCAAGTTCGCATTCTTGAGCTCGACGTGCGCCTTGTTTGCAATGTCGATCAAGTTCAAGCGACCATCGGCCGCGCCGTATTGGCCCGCGGCGTTGCGGGTGGCGAGCATGCCGCCGTGAGCAGGATCGTAGCTCTGGCTTTCTTGCAGCACGATCAGATTGGAGTCGGGAAGGAACGTCGCGTACTTGGTGACCTTGCCCGTGGCGCCGTTATCGAGCACGACCTGACGGTTCGTGAAGGTGAGCGTGCCAGCCGGACCGTTGGTTTCGTCGATCGCCACGTCCATCACGTCAATGGATCGGATCGCGCTGCCGGGCGCGCCGCTTTCACCGTTGCCCTGGGTGAACGCGAGGAACTTGCCGTCGTGGGAAAAGGCCGGCAGGTACGCGCTGAGGGTTGCACCCAGGCCAACGACGTTCGCTTGGTCTAGCTTCTTGCCGGCGGAGTCCACCTTCCACGCCATCTGATTCACGCCACCCCAGAAATCGTTCTGGGAGCGCATCACGTATTTGCCGTCGGGGGTCCACGCGGCGAAGCTGAGCCCGCGGGTGTCTCCGCCCAGGCCCGGCGGGGATTGGGAAACTTGTGTGGCATTGCCCGCCAGGTCGACTTCGTACACGCCGCTCTCGGCGCTCTGCACGCTGACCTCGGCGCCGGTGGACAGGTATTTGCCGTTGGCCGAGACCGAGTGGCAGACGACGCAGCCGCTTTTGACCTGTTTGGCCGGCTGGGTATTGCCCGGGCGCGCCGCGTACAGTCCCGTCGGCGCCTGATAAGTCATGTAATAAACGACACCTTTGAGGGAACCGGGCGCAGCGGTGATGTCGATGGCGTAGGGGCCATACGCGTTGCCGCCGGCCGCCTTCACCACTTCGGCGTTGAGGGTCGCGCCGGAAGCGCTGGCCATGGCGGCGTCCCAGATGTCTTGAGGGATCGCCAGCCGCGGCGTTGCCGGCGCCGTGACCGTGTAGAAGCCTTGCCAGCTGAAGCCGTTGCCGCTGAGCTTCAACGCCGCTGACTCCGGAGCCACAGACCCGGGGCTGAACATGACCAGGGGAGCCACGACGCCCTTGGGCATCACCGTCTTGTCATAGGGGTAGAGAAAGCGCGTGGGGTTCGGCGGATTCGCGGTCAAACCGGGATCCGCAGCGGGGCTGCCGCCCAAAGCCGTCTTGTTGCCCGGATCGATGTTGGTGCTGACGTCTTCTTGCAGCTCCACGTTTACGATCAGGTCGGCGCTGGCCTTCTTTCCCGCGTGGGTGGCTGTCACCTTGATCTTGCCTGCGACGATGCCGGTGGAGGCGGCCAGGCCGTTCGAGTCGATGGAGACCAGGTTGTAGTTGTCCAACGTCCACACCGCCGACACATTGGTGGCGCCGAGCTTGGCGGTGAACTGTTGGCTCACGGCGACGGTCTTGTTGGTGATGGTGAGCGTCACGCTGGCGGGTTCGACGCTCAACGCCTGGGTGCTGGCGTCAATGTCGATGGAGCCACCGGTGCCGGCGCTGCCTCCACCGGTGCCCGCGGTATTGCCGAAGCCGCCATTATTCGCCGATGTGCCGCCCTCTTCGCTGCTGCAGCCCGCGAAGGCCGCCAGCGCGACCGATACCCAGAGCAAAGCCACCCACGTCCATTTCCGCGCCATGCCTGCAGTATGCCCCGGGTGGGCAGCCACGGGTAGCGGCGACTCAGACCGCCTACTGCGCCCGGGGCACGCCGACCCCGAGCAGGGCGCGGGTGACGCGCGTTGGGTCGATTTCTGGGTGGACACGGGAAAGCTCCGCGGCTCCGAGGCTGGCGGCAATCAGCGCGTGGGCTTGCTCGACGCTCACGTTGAGCAGGTTGGCGACTGCCCGGGCGCGCCGCTCGAGCCGCAGGTGCAGCGCTGTGCGCAGTTCCGGAGACTCGACGGAGAGCGTGATCAGCGCGGCGAGCACCCGAGTGATCACCGGATCCTCCAAGAAACGGGTGCGAACGAAGACCGCGGCCTCGTTCTTGGAGCCGATGTCTGCAACTTGTTCCGTCAGGCTTTCATCGAGGGCGTCGAGGGCTTCGATCAGCAGTCGCTGCTTCGACCCGAAGTAGTGGTGCACCAGGCCGTGGTTGACGCCAGCTTCTTCGGCGATGCGCTTGATGCTGGCTTCCGCCGGCCCGCACTTCGCGAGCACCGTGATCGTGGCACTGAGCAGTTGCCGTCGTGCATCGGACATTAGTCAATGGACTAATTCGTCCCGCTCTTGGCCGCAAGGCATTCGATCCGTCTGGGCCGCGGCGTGTCCGCGCTCGGTCCAGCTAGAGGCTCACCGCGGGCGAGCCGAGAGCGGGGCTCGGCGCTATGGTGCCGCCATGTCCAAGACCCGGCTGACGCGCAGCACCCTCGGAGTCGGGGCAGTCTTCACGTTGTGCGCTCTATTGACCCAGTGCGGATCGGATAGCTCGGATCCTGGCTTTGCCTCAAGCGGAGACGCTTCCGTGGACGTGTTGGTTCCGGCGGACGCTTCCCTCGAAGCGTTTGCGTGGCCAGATGCGGATCCCGATCCAGAAGCCGGTCCGGGCCCGAGCCCGGGCTTCGATGCGGGGGTCGACGCGGCGACGCCGCCCGTGGTCTGCAGCGGCAAGTCCGGCAAGACGGGCAGTCCGACGCTGGCAGTGGACAGCGGCGGCCGCAAACGCAGCGCCATCTTGCACGTGCCGCCGAACTACGATCCCGAAAAGGGCGTGATGCTGGTGCTGAACTATCATGGATTTAGTTCAGCCGGTTGGCAGCAGTCGCTGCTCTCGCGCATGAGCGCCGAGAGCGACAGTCGCGGTTTCATCGTCGCCTATCCCGAGGGGATCGCTACTAGTTGGAACGCCGGAGACTGCTGCGGGACGGCATGGACGGACAGCGTGGACGACGTTGCCTTCACTCGCGACCTGCTCGACGCGATCGAAGCGCAGTATTGCATCGACAAGAAGCGCATCTTCGCGACTGGAATGAGTAACGGCGGATTCTTTTCGCATCGCCTGGCCTGCGAAATGTCGGATCGTATCGCCGCCATTGCGCCCGTTGCCGGCGTGATGGGCATCAAGAATTGCGCGCCGAAGCGCAAAGTTCCGGTGCTGCACTTTCATGGCACGGCCGATCCCGTGGTGCCTTATGGAGGGGGCTCGCCGATCTTGCCGCAACTTGGTTTTGGGCTGGTGTTCTCTTCGGTGTCCGAGACCATGGATTTCTGGCGTAAGTCCAACGGCTGCAGCGTGTTCGAGAAAGTCATCTACAAGAACGGGGACGCGACCTGCGTCGAGTGGCCCGACTGTGATGCTGGCGCGCGCACGCTCCTCTGCAGTATTGACGGCGGCGGACACACCTGGCCCGGCGGGCTGCCGATCCCGGCGGGCAAGACCAGCAGCGACATTGGGGCCACTGCCACCATGCTTGACTTCTTCCAGGCGCACCCATTGCCGTGAGTACCGAGCCGCGGGTCGATGCGGGCGCGCTCGAACCGAGTCGCATCCAACTGCTTTCGCTGCTGCGACTGCGCTGGGCGTGGGTCTTGGTCCAGGTGGGCGCAACGGCCGTGGCTGCCGCTCTGCTTGGGCAGGAGGTGCGGCTGATCTACGTGGCGGCCGTTGTGGTGGCCACCGTGCTCAGCAATCTGGCTGCCCTTGGGCTGCAGCGCCGGACGGAAATGTCCAGCGACCGACTCGGAACGTTTTTGGTGGCCCTGGACATCGTGCTGTTCACGGTCGTGTTGCATTTTACCGGCGGGCCGGAGAATCCCTTCGGGTTCCTGTACTTGGTGCCGATTGCCTTGGGCGCCTACACCCTGGCGGCGGTTCGGATGTGGCTCTTGGTCGGGCTGACCCTGGTCTGCTCTGCGGCTCTCTTTTGGCTGCAGCCGGAAGCTGCCATGGACGCGCACGCGCACCATATGATGGGCCACAGCCAAAAGGGCGGCGCCTACGCATCGCACCTTCAGGGTATGTGGATCGCGCTCGGCGTGGCGGCGGTCTTCATCGTTGGATTTGTGGGGCGGCTGAGTTCGGCCCTGCGCGAACGTGACGCACAGTTGAGCAAGATGCGTGCGAGTAGCGAGCGTTCGATGCGCATGGCGTCTCTGACCACCTTGGCGGCGGGCGCTGCCCACGAGCTTGCAACGCCTCTCGGCACGATCGCAGTGGTCAGCAAGGAGCTGGGGCGACGACTGAAGACCGCCCATTCGGAGCTCGAACCCGAAGCCGTTCTCATTCGCCAAGAGGTGACGCGCTGTAGAGAGATCCTGGATCGACTCAGCGCCAGCGTTGGCGGCGAGGCCAGCAGTGAACAGTCCGTTGGCGAAGTCGTTGCCAGCATCGTCAAGGATTTTCCGGCCAGCGAGCGGGTGACCGTCACCGGCATGGATGCGCTGCGCGACAGCGTGCTGACCTTGCCTCGTGCCGCCGTCGTCACCGCGGTGCGCGCGCTGCTGCAAAACGCCGTGGACGCGTCCGAAGCGAGCGCGCAGGTTGAACTCAACCTTCGTCTTGACGAGAAGAGCGTCGAGATGACGGTCACGGACACGGGCGCCGGCATGGACACAACCACTCTGGAACACGCCGCGGAGCCGTTTTTCACGACGAAACCCGAAGGCCGGGGACTGGGACTTTTCCTGGCAGCCAGCGTTGCTGAGCAGCTGGGCGGCTCGATCCAGGTGTCCTCCACGCCCGGGCAGGGGACCTCTGTGCGCTGGCAAATCCCCGCAAACATTGCGCGCAGCGCTTGATTGACGTCAGGTGCGACAATTTGCCGCGTGGGCGCGTCGAGGCAGGCGCCTAGATTCCACGGCACTGCGATGCGTGCTGCTGCCTTGTTTATCACCGCGCTCTTGTGCAGCGCTTGCGGCGTCGACGATCCGGCGTCCGACTCTGGCGTCGTGACGTCGAATGCGGGCTTGTTTGAGGCAGAAGCCCAGTTCGACCCCGACCCACCTGCGGTCGGCAAGAACAGCCTTTCCCTGCGGCTGCAGACCCGTGATGGCGTGCTGGTCGAAGAGGCCGACATCAACGCAGAACCGTGGATGCCCGCCCACAGCCACGGCGTCGCGGTGCGGCCCGTCGTGCGCGCTGAGGGGGACGGGGTGTTCCTCGTGGACGAACTGCGCTTCACCATGCCCGGGACCTGGGAAGTGCGCATCGATATCGAGGCCAGCAACGTGCGCGACAGCCTGGTCGTGAGCGCCGATGTGCAATGAGCGCGTCGGGGGAACAGCACGGGCTCAACTAGGTCGGTCGCATCGACGCCGTGCCCGGTGGCGGAGCAAGGGCACAGCTATCCTCGCAGCCGCCGTGGCTGGTCTGTGTGGTACGGCCCTTCCCCGCAGCGCCCGCGCGCAGGCCTGTTGCACCGCGACGGGCAACAGTGACGTCGGGGTCGTGCAGCCCGGAGTGCAGGCAGCGCTCGCCGTGCAAGCTTCTTGGGAGCACGCAGCGTTCAGCTACGCCGCGGATGGACGTCAGCGCGCGCTTCGCAACGCTTCGGCCGACGACTGGGTGCTCTCTCTCGGGGGCGGCGTGCGGCTCTTCGAGCCTGTGGCGCTGCATGCAGCGGCGCCCGTGCGCTTGCAGCGCCGACGACTTGGCGACGAGACGGCCCAGAACGCTCTGCGCCCCGGCGACGCCCTGGTGGGGGCGCGCTATCTCGTTCTGCACGACCCACTTCCCGCCCACGGAGCGGCCCGCTTTTCCCAGCTGGAGATCGCGTCTTTCGCGAAACTGCCCACCGGCAGAGACGCCACGGAGTCCGAAACATCGAGCGGGGTGGATGCCACGGGTGACGGCGTGCTGCAGCTCGGGCTGGGGGTCGAAGCGGGGGTACGCTTGCCCCGGGTGCATTGGCTCGATGCGGGCGTCGGCTTCGCGCTGCGCCTGCCGAAGGAAGTGGCTGGGCGAAAGCTCGATCCTGGCGACGAAATCACGCTACGCGCGGGCTACGCCTGGGTGCCGGACGTCTTCTTGGCGTTGGGCGGCGGCGTCAGCTATCGCGGCACCCTTGCGACGAAAGAAGAGGGCACGGATATTCCAGCGACGGAGACGCGCCGCATTCGCGCAACGGTTTTTGCGCGCCATACCTTGCGCCATCCGGTATGGCACTTAATGACCTCTCTCAGCAGCGACCTGCCCATGGACGGTTTCGGAAAGAACGTGCCCTACGCGGGCAGCACTCTAAGCATCTCGGTGCAACGGAGTTGGGTAAAGTAGATATGGACGCAGGCGCACCGAGTGTTTTAGTCGTCGATGACGACGACGTGCTGCGCACGCAACTGGTGCGTGCGTTTTCGGATCGGGGTTTTGCCGCGGATGGGGCCGCGGACGTGGCGATTGCTTTGGAATTGGCGCAGCGCGAACCGCCGGAGTTTGCCGTTGTCGATTTGCGCCTAGGCGTGGACAGCGGCCTGTCCCTAGTTCCCAAGCTTTTGGAGATCGAGCCAGCGATGCGCGTGGTGGTTCTGACGGGATACGGCAGCATCGCCACGGCCGTGCAGGCGACCAAACTCGGCGCGGTGAACTATCTCAGCAAACCTGCCGACGTGGACGACATCTTGCGCGCGCTCTCTGCGGAGTCCGACGCGCTGCCCCTCAGCGAAGACGCTCCGGTGCCTTCGCTGGCCCGCACCGAATGGGAACACATCAACCGTGTGCTGGGCGATTGCGACGGGAACGTCTCTGAAGCGGCGCGCAAACTTCGCATCCACCGACGTTCGCTGCAGCGCAAGCTCAGCAAGTTTGCGCCGAAGTAGCAGAGGCGGCGACCGCGACAGCGACTGCGACTGCGACAGTGGCAGCGACGGCGACGGCGACTGCGACGGCGACCGTTTCATGTGGGCGACGTCGCTAGCGGTGCTCGTGCCAGCCGGGGGCTGGCACTGCGCCCGCAGGTGCGGAGTTCTGGGGCGGGTGTGGGGTGGTTCCGGTTTGCCAGTCGTCGGGCGGGTTCGGTGAACCCGCCGACTGGCAAACAAAGGAGAAATCCCATGACATTCTGACGCTTTCGCTGACTCCGACGTCGGACGAGGCCACTCGCAGTCGCGAGAACTGATCGAAGGTGCGGAAAACCGGCTAGTCGTGGGCGCCGGCGTCGTGGGAGTGTCCGCCCGCGCCGGCGTCGTGGGCGTGTCCAGCCGCACCGGCGTGTCCAGCCGCACCGGCGTGTCCGCCCGCACCGGCGTGTCCGCCTGCGCCGCCATGGCTGTGCCCGCCTGCGCCGCCCACGCCGCCGTCGACGTTGGGCGCGGCATCACACAGTGCTACGCACGTGACCTTGTCGGTGGTGCACTGCGCGCTCTTGTTCGCGTGTGCGGCCTGGTGGCAGTCGTTGATGGGGCCGGGGTCGCCGGTGTCCTTGAGGTGGCAGGCCTCGATGATGGACACGCAGTCGTCGGAGATCCCTGCGTAGGCACCTGTTCCAGAACTGCCGCCGCTACCGCCGCCGTCGTCATCCTCGCCACAAGCAAACAGGGAAACCGATGTCAGGAGTGCCACGAATGCAAGTCTTTGAAGCATGGGCGCAACATAGCAATCGGGCGCGAGCTTGCGCTGCGGCAAATGGTCGCATGGCGCGGGTGCCGCGGCGCGCCGCGGTGCATCTGGAGTTTGTGGTCTAGTGGCGCCGAGTCGGTAGGGACTGACGTCAGCGCACAGGGCCAGGCTCCGCTAGATCCGAGTGGGGCCATCGGACCGCCGGATTGTCGGCGTCGCGTACCAAAGGTTCTGCCTCGCGGTTGGTTTGAACCTTTGGACTCCGGCACCCGTCAGCGAAACTTGGATGCAAGATGCACACCCCAAGCAGTGCAGTTCTGCCGCCTTTGCATTGGCGGCGAGGGCCGCGGGCACTATGGTCGGCGCCTCGATGCCTGAGTCCGCCCACGCACTCGATCTACTCCACCCGGCGGCGCAGCAGCGCATCGACGTCGAGCGGACCCGCGTGGCATTGACCCTAGCTTTCGCTGGAGGCGCCGGGGGTGGTTTGTTCGAGGAGGCACTGGACCGCGCCACGCTTGCGCCTTCGAGCTGGGACCCCGCGGGGTTCGTGAGCGACCTGTTCTTGCAGCGTTTCGTAGCGGGCTGTTTCAAGATCCGCATCGGGACGCGGGAGCCACTGGCGGTCACCAACTACGTCTATCGACTGCTGGCCCACCCACCGCGGGACGTTGCGGTGGTGCATTTCCGGCGCGAGGTTCTGGCCGAATTGGACGCGCGCCCGGAGCTCCGCGCCGAACTCGAAAAGCTGTACACGGACCTGTGTCGCTTGCGTGCGCTGCTAGAAAACACCAGTGGCGCGCAGAACTGGGATCCGGCCCGGCGCCAGCTGGACATTCTGGCCGTGGTCAAAGACGTGTTCGAGCGCATGGCCGCGGGTTTTACCGGGTGCCAATCGGGCTTGTCACGCCTGTCTACCTTCGGCCTCTCCGTGAAGACCGCGGAGAGCTACCAAGCTTTGTCGGACTTGCTCAGCTACGACGACCGTCTTGCGACGTTGAGCTTGAATATCGGCATCGGAGCGGATGGGCGCATTCGGGGCTTCGAAGTGCTCTCAGTGAAGGAAGCCTCGGAAAACCCCTTCGTGAGCCCGGTGTGGCGGCGCTGGCTTTCGAAGGTGGAGATGTTCCTGCGCGGATATCGCTTTGGCGACGGCGAAGTGATGGCGCGCCTTGTGGATGCGGTCTTTTCCGGCATCGAAGATTCCGTGGTCGCCCTCGTGCAGCTGTTTGGGGATCTTGAGCTGTACCTGGGAGCGCTGGGCTTTGCGGATCAAGCGCGCGCTGCAGGTCTGGAGGTGTGTTTGCCGGAATTGGTGTCGCCGCAGACGCCGCGTGCGCTTTCGGGGCTCTTCAACCCGCTCTTGCTGATGAGCGGCGTGCAGCCCATTCCCTGCGATCTGAGCACCGAAAAACTGACGACGACGGTCCTCGTCACCGGTCCCAACTCCGGAGGCAAGACTCGCCTCTTGCAGTCGGTCGGTCTGGCGCAGCTATTGGCACAGGG
>CBDUPW010000118.1:0-19899 GCA_965369205.1 uncultured Polyangiaceae bacterium
GGATGCTCCCGATGGCGCGGCACCCACAGAACCCCCGAGCTCTCTCGATCCGGCCGCGTCGCGCGGCACGCTGAGTTTGAGCCACACCCACGCGCGCGTCCGCTCTTGTGAACGCAGCGTCCGCAAGGGCACGGTCGAGTGCACGCCTGAAAAAGAGCCAGCGGACGCGAGCACCACGCTGCGCCTGATCCCGGTCAAGAACCCGCGCATTGCCGGGAATGACAAGCGCGAGGTCAAAGACGTCGCGCTTGGTGAAAGCGGCCTACAGGACGAGGCGCTGGAGCTGGGCGCGGGCACTTGGGATTTGGACTGGACCGACGCCGCGCGGCGAGCCCGGTTCCAGCTCGCAGCCGGCGACGAGCTGAGCATCCGGTTGGAGTCCGTCAGCGGAGCGTGTCGGGCCGTGCGCCGGGAGTGCTCCCTCGTCGCGAGTGCCACGTCACGCAAGATCCTGCTGCCCGCAGGCCGCGCACGCTAGGGCGAACGGGCGGGCCAAGGCGTGGCGATCCGGGCTTTTACGCCCATCCCTTGACGACCGCCCAAGAATGGAAAAAGACCTCGCCCATGTTGAAGCAAACCACCTGGGCTTTTTCCCTTGTCGCACTCATCGGCTGCGTCGCGTGTGCTACCGAAGATGACGACGGGGTAGGCAACTCCGGCGGCATCACCGGCACCGGAGCCACCGGCACGGGGGGCTTCGGCACCGGTGGATTTTCAACGGGCGGCACCGACGCGGGCCTCGGCGGCAGCTCCGGGGGCGGCACGGCAGGTGCGTCGGGAGCCTCGGGCGCGGCGGGCACTGGCGGCGGAGGCGACGCGGGCCCCACGGTGACGGTGACCGGACGTGCCACCGGACTGCTGACACCGACTACGGGGATCTCGGGCATCGCGGTCTGCCTCTATCAGGTGGCGAGCGTGCCCTGCGTGCAGACCGACACCAACGGCGACTACAGCCTCGTGGGCGTGCCGGCGAGTTCCGAAGTGCTGCTTGAGTACAAGAAGTCCGGCTACCTCAACGTGCTGCGCACCGTCACGACGGGCACGGGCCTGACGGACGTCGGGGTGGGGAACTTCCCAACGACGAGCGAGGCCGCGGGCTTCGCCGCGTTGGTCGGCACGACGATCGACCCCACCAAGGGCCAAGTGTTGTTCAGCGCGTTCCAGCCCGGCGTGTCCAGCAACTTCGACGGCCAAGACGGCGTCACCGCGCTCATGACCCCGAACTCTGGCAGTGGGCCGCACTACATCAAGACGTCCCCGACCCAGCCCGACCCCACCCTGACGGCAACGGACACCCTCGGCTTCGGCCTGTATGCCAACGTCAATCCGGGAACGGTCGACATCACGCTCACGCACGCGAGCAAGACTTGCAAGCGACTCGTGATTGGCTCCTTCGCGGGCTCAGGCCCGACCGCGAGCAAGGTTCCCGTCGTGGCGGGCTACCTGACCGCTGGCGCGGCGCTCGAGTGCCCCTAAGCGCCCTCCGAAAGACCCCGCTTCTGGCCGATTTTTAGGCGAAACCCGGGGAATACTCCGGCGCGGGGCGCGGTTTGTCCTTTGGGTTCGGCGCGTCTAGGTGGTGTCGGGGCAGAAAGCCCTGATATACGCGATGGCGGTCGCATCAAGGAAAGCCCATGCAAGACGTCCGCGCATTGAACGAGTTGGTGGCGAAGGAGAGTGCCTTCGTTGATGACCTCTTGGCAGAGGTGGGAAAAGTCATCGTCGGCCAGAGCTACATGATCGACCGGATCTTGGTCGGCTTGCTCGCCGGCGGCCACGTGTTGCTCGAGGGGGTGCCGGGATTGGCCAAGACGCTGACGGTCCGCACAGTTTGCGACGCCATCCACGCTTCCTTCGCCCGCGTTCAGTTCACGCCGGACCTGCTGCCGGCGGATTTGGTGGGCACCGTCATCTACAACCAAAAGACGGCGGAGTTCACCAGCAAGCTGGGACCGATTTTCGCGAACTTGGTGCTAGCGGACGAGATCAACCGCGCTCCAGCGAAGGTGCAGAGCGCGCTTCTCGAAGCGATGCAGGAACGCCAGGTCACCATCGGCGACACCTCCTACCCGCTGCCGGATCCCTTCGTCGTGATGGCGACCCAGAACCCCATCGAGCAAGAAGGCACGTATCCGTTGCCGGAGGCGCAGATCGACCGCTTCATGCTCATGGTTAAGGTGGGCTATCCCAGCCGGGATGAAGAGCGCTCGGTGATGGATCGCATGACCGGGGTGATCCAAGCCCAAGCAAAGGCCGTGACGACCCCGGAGGACCTCACAAAGGCACGCCAAGTCGTACGTGAGGTCTACATGGACGATCGCGTCAAAGACTATATTGTGGACGTCGTCTTCGCGACGCGCGAACCGGGGCAGCGCGGGCTCAAGGACCTGGGCCCACTGATCGAATACGGCGCCAGCCCGCGCGCCAGCATTGCCCTCAATCTAGCGGCGCGCGCTCACGCTTTCTTGCGCCACCGCGGCTACGTCACGCCTGAGGATGTGAAGGCCGTCGGCCCGGATGTCCTGCGGCACCGCATCATTCTGTCCTATGAAGCCGAAGCTGAGGAAGTAACGTCCGAGGACATCGTGCGCAAAGTGTTCGAGGTCATCGAAGTTCCGTGATCGCCGTTGCGAGATAATTCCGAGGCCTGCCGTGATTCCCAAGGAACTCCTCAAGGCCCTGCGCAAGATCGAGATCACGACGAACCGACTTGCTACGGAGCAACTCTCGGGAAACTACACGTCCGTATTCAAGGGGCGCGGTCTCGCGTTCCGAGAGGTGCGTCAGTACCAGCCCGGGGATGACGTTCGCACCATCGATTGGAACGTGAGCGCGCGCATGAACGAAACCTTCGTCAAGGTCTTCGTGGAAGAGCGCGAGATGACCGTCATGCTCGTCGTGGATGTTTCCGCCAGCGAGCAGTTTGGCACCCGCCGCGCCAGCAAGGCGCGGGTTGCCGCGGAAGTCGCGGCACTCTGCGCGTTCTCTGCCATCAAGCACAACGACCGCGTCGGCTTGATTCTGGCCACAGACCAGGTCGAGAAGATCGTACCGCCCAAGAAGGGGCAGAAGCATGTGATGCGCGTGGTTCGCGAGATCCTCGGCGCGGAGCCCGAGCGCCCGGGCACAGATCTCGCGGTAGCACTAGAGACGCTCTACAACGTTGCTCGCCGGCGCAGCGTCGCCTTCGTGCTTTCCGACTTCTTCGCAACCGACTACGAGCGAGCCCTTTCGCTGTCATCAGCGCGACATGACGTCATTCCGTGTTTGCTTTTCGACCCCCGCGACGAAGAACTTCCGGACGTGGGTCTTTCCACATTCGAAGATCTCGAGACCGGCGAAGACATCGTCGTCGACACCGGCAGTGCCCGCGTGCGCGCTTGGTATGCCCGCCAAATGCGCACCCACCGCAAAAAGCAACTGCAGCTTTTCCGAAAGCTGGGGCTGGATCACGTGGTGATTCGCACGGATCGGCCCTACGTCAGGCCGCTTCGTGACCTGTTCGCGCGCCGCGCGCGGAGAGCACGCCGGTGACCCGACGCAGCAAAGCGACCCGGCGCACTCTCCTAGGAGTCCTGCTGCTCTGCGGCGTTGGCTCCCACGCCGCCGCACAAGACGCCGCGGCACCTGGCGCCGGCGCTGCGGATGCAGGGACCCCGGAAGCCGGATCCACGCCGGCACCGAGCGCTGCAGCAGTCCCAGACGCCGCCGTCGCGCAACAGCGCGAGAAGAGCGCGACTTGCATCGAGCACCTGCCTGCGGGCAAGGAGCGCCCAACGCTGAGCGAGTCCCTTCCGAACAAGGGGATCAGCGGCCACGCCCTTGCCTTCACTATCGTCGTGAAGCATGGGCGCGGCGAAACGCTCCTGCCCGGCGGCTTCCGGCTCCAAGGAGGCAGCGACGAAGCTCGCGCACTTGCACGTTCGGAGTTCATGATCCCCCATCCGGACGGTGGTGCCGGCCCAAAGCTCTCTACGAAGGAAGTGGGTGACGGCAGCGAGACGACGGTCGAGTTGTTCGTCGTCCCACTTCCCAAGCAGCCCGGTCGCAACACGCTCACGCTGCCACCGCTGCCCATCGCTGTGCAACGCGCGAGTGGCGAAGTACTGACGATCTGTACGCGCCCGCATGAAGTCATCGTCGAAGACCCCATCGCAAACACGCCGGACGCGAAGCCTAAGTTCAATCCGGAGCCGCGGCGCCAAGAAGAGGTGTGGACCACGGCCAAGAACGTCGCACTAGGGGCACTCGTCGCCACGGTGGTAGCAATCTTGGTAGCGCTCTTGATGAGCCGCTTTTTGAAGCGGGAGAAACCAAAGCCGCCACCACCACCGCCCCGCCCGCCCTGGGAAGTCGCCCTGGAATCTCTGGCGGATTTGGAGCACCAAGACTTGGTGGCTCGAGAGCGGCTAGTCGAACATTACGAGCGCGTGAGTGACATCTTGCGCGAGTACTGCGGGGACCGCTACGGATTCGACGGGCTCGAGAGCACGACACGAGAAATGCTTGGTATCTTGCGTCGGGTGATCCCGCCGATCCCTGCCCTCGACGAGATCGAGAAGTTCATGCGCCGGGCGGATCTGGTGAAGTTTGCCCGCCTCACTCCTGACGCGGAAGAGTGCGGGAGCGCCCTCGCGGATGCGCGCAGCATCATCGAACGTACCGTGCCGCCTCCGCTGCCGTCGGCGCGCCGGCAGCCAGCCACCGCCGGGGGCAAGTCATGAAGCCAAGCACAAGGCGCGGGCTGATCCGTGCAGGAGTGCTGACGCTCGCGACCATGCTCGGACTCGCCGCTGCACTGGCCTACCCCGTCATCGCACGCGGCGAAGAGCTGCTCGCAGCATCCTGGCGCTACCCATACGCCCTGCTGTTGCTGCTCTTGGTACCTGCGGTGTACTGGCGGGCGACTCTGGGTGAAGACGCGCGCACGCCCCGACTGAAGCTCGGCACAACCGCACCCTTTGCAAGGGGCCCGATTGGCGGGCGGGTCTGGCTGAGGGACGTGCCCGGAGTTCTACGTGCAATCGGACTAGGTTTGGCAATCCTAGCCTTGGCCCGCCCCATCAACACGCTGCGGCCCCAAACCAGCGACGAGCGTGGCATCGACATCGTTCTGGTGCTCGATCTGTCTGGCAGCATGCAGGCCGTCATCGACAACCTTCCCAAAGATTTGTCGAAGTACGTCACCCGGCGCGACACGCGCATCCGGCCCACACGGCTGGACGCTGCAAAAGCCGTGATCCGCGACTTTATCTCGCGGCGCAAGACGGATCGAATCGGCGTTGTCGTGTTTGGCAAGGAAGCCTACGTCCTGTCGCCACCTACCCTGGACTACCACCTGCTCGACGCTCTGGTTTCGCGTATGGAGCTGAAACTGATCGACGGCAGTGCGACGGCCATCGGCGATGCCTCAGGCGTTGCCGTTGCGCGCTTGCGACGCAGCCATGCCGCCAGCAAGGCTGTGATCCTGCTCACCGACGGCGACAACAACTCGGGCGCAATCTCGCCGGAATACGCGGCGCATCTAGCCAACGTGGTCGGGACGAAGTTGTTCACGATCCAAATCGGTGACGGCGAGATTGCCGAAGTGCAGGACGGATTCGATCTGTTTGGGCAACCACGCTATGTGTCGGTTCCCTTCCCGGCTAACCCGGAACTGCTGGAAAAGCTGGCCAAGCAAACCGGGGGCGAGAGCTTCGTCGCAACGGACGCCAAGGCGCTCCAGGCGAGCTTCCACAACGTGCTGGATACACTGGAGAAGACGCGTTTCGAAGCCGGCACCGCCAGCTTCGAGGATCTGTATCGCTTCTTCTTGCTGCCCGCGGTGCTGCTCTTGGCGCTGGACGCGCTGCTGCGCGCGCTTTTCCTGCGGAGGTTCCCGTGAAGCTCTCGGAACCCCTATGGCTGATTGGCGCTGTGCTGTCCGTCGCCATCGCAGGTTTGTTCATTTTCGGCGGCGTGCTCCTGGTCCGCGCTGTGCGTCGGTTCGGAGACGAAGATCGCGTCGAAGCGCTCGTCACGACCAAGGCAGGTGGGCGACGCGCCCTCAAGGGTATTCTGGTCGTGCTGACCACCCTGCTCGCGTTCGTCGCGTTGGCCGGACCGCAATATGGACGCGGGACGCGCCTCATTCCAGCGACGAATCTCGATGTCGTCATTGTGCTCGACTATTCCAAGAGCATGTACGCGCAGGACGTCGCGCCCTCGCGCATCGCCCGCGCAAAGAACGAAGTGGGCCGTCTCATCGCAGACTTGCCCGGCGCCCGTGTCGGGGCCGTCGCGTTCGCTGGGGAGCCTCTGGCGTTCCCGCTCACCAGCGACGGCGCGGCGATCGCGCAGTTCTTCCGGCAGCTAAACCCCAACGACCTTCCAGTGGGCGGCACGGCCATCGCCCGAGCGCTCGAAGCCGCCCGGGAGCTCTTGGCGCGCGACCCATTGAGCCGCAAACACAAGCGGGTGATCGTGCTGGTCACGGACGGCGAGGACCTCGAAGGAGATCCGGTATCCGTGGCACAAGCCGCGGCGAACGAAGGCACCTCCATCAACGTCGTGCAAATTGGCGGGCGTACGCCGGAACCGATTCCCGAAGTCGACGAGAGCGGCGAAGTGGTCGGCATGAGAACCGACGACGATGGCAAGCCGCTGACGACTCAGCTCTCCGCCGAAGGCGAGGCCCAGCTCTCGAAGATCGCCACGGTGAGCGGGGGCTACATCGTACAGAGCGAACGCGGCGGCACTGGCATCCGGCGCGTGACCGCGCGCATGCGCAAGCTCATGACGGAGGAACTCAGCGAGAAAGTGGAAACCGTGTATGCCGACGTATACGCGTACCCCCTCGGACTGGCCGCGCTGCTCTTGCTACTCGAGACGTTCATCGGTGAAGCTCCTCGGCACCGGCGGCGCGCGCCGCTGCCACCACCACCGCCGCGGCGTCGATTCCTCCGCAACCAAAAGCGCGCTGCGGGTCTGGGCTTGATGCTGGCGTTTCTCCTGAGCGGCGTCGGATGCGAGGCCGTCGACCGCGTATTCACGCGCAACGCGCCGGAGGTCGACGAAGCCATCGGCTACATGGACGGCGGGGATGCCAGCGCTGCGGTCCACCTCCTGACGAAGTACCTGGGCACCGGGCCCTGCGAGTCCGGCAGCATCGGCGCGCCACCCAACGTCAAAGAAAAACCGAATGCCAGCTTCGATCTGGGCTTGGCCTTGTTCGAGGTTGCGGAGAGCTTCGGCAAGCGCTTCGGCGAAGACGACGGGAAATCCCAAGATACCTTGTCTTCGGAGGAGGAAGCCGTGCTGGCCGCGCGCGGCGCAGAGGTAGACTGCGCGTTGCGCATCGCGCTCGTGGTGGCCGCCGCCCAAACCACGGGCATCGATGTTCGCGCGCGCGCCCACTATCTGGCGGGCAACTTGGAGTTCTTGCGCAAGAACTACCGAGCCGCAGTCGAACACTACGACAGGTCTCTGGGGCTCATCCCGGGGCTGCCACCCGACGCGGGCGACGCCATCGGACAGGACGCCGCCTGGAACCGCGCCATCGCGCTGCGCCGTGCCGAAGACGAAGATCAAAAACGCGACGCCGGCCAAGATCAAAACCAGGACTCCCAGCCAGACTCGCCAGACAGCTCGGATGGCAGCGACGGTTCGTCGGATCCGGACGGCTCCGATGGCTCCGACGACGGCGGCTCGGACGCAGGCGCTGACGGTGGTCAGAACCAGAACTCCGACGCGGGCAGCGACGGTGGCAGTGGGCAAGATTCGGGCGCGCCCGACGGCGGCAGCGCTGGAAACCAACCTCCACCCCAGAGCGCGAACCAAGACGAACGCATGCTCGACATGCTCGAGCGGGCACCGACTCTGCAGCAAGAAGCCGCCAAGAACCGCGCGCTGCGTCAGGGCCCCAGCAGAGGCATGGAGGACAAGTGAGCATTCGGCAGCTCAGCGCCGTCGCCGTATGCGGTGCGCTCGTCCTTTTGGCCGCTCAAAGCAAAGCCGCGCCGGGCCAAGTGTCCCTTTCGGTATCGAGCAAACAACCGCAACTCGGGGAAACCTTCACCGTGCAGCTGGTCGCCTTGACGGATCGCGGCTCCCCCTTGCCGAGCGCGCCAAAACTGCGCGGTCCCGCCGGGATCGTGGCACGTGGACCGGATATCTCCGCGCAAACTCGGGTGAACATTGTCGGCGGAAAAGTAATCGCAAAAATCGGCATCGCTGCCACCTGGACCCTTCGTGCCACCAAGCTCGGTAGCTTCACTATCGGGCCGGGCAGCGTCGTCATCGATGGCAAGCAGGTCCTCAGCCGCGCGGTGCGAGTGACCGTCGTGCCGGCGCAGCCGCGCGCCACCCGGCAGCCCTTCGACCCCTTTGACCCCTTTTCCTTTCCAGGCATGCCCAAGCTGCCGGGCATGGGCGCTTCCGACGACGATGAAGAGGAGGAAGACGAGATCGCGCTCTTGCCGCCGTACCCAGGAGAGTATCGGCTGGAGCGTGCGCCGGATCCCACCGCCTTCCTCCGTGCAGAGGTAGAGCCGCGGCGGGCCGTGGTCGGCGAACAGGTCACCCTGAGCATCTATGCCTACGGCCAACGCGGACCCTTCCGTGAGACCCACACTTCCGAGCCTAGCCGCGAGGCATTCCTGTCGTTCACGCTGTTGGAGAACTCCTACGCTGAGCCAATGTATCGAGTCCCCGTCGGCGACTCGGTGTGGCACGCGAAGAAGGTCCGTCAGCTTGCGCTATTCCCAATTCGCGCGGGCAAGCTCGTCATCGGCGCGATGCGGCTTGGCCTAGACGGGCGCGGGTATCCATCGGACGGCCCGCATCGCGGTCTGGTCCGCTACAGCAGTCCCATCGAGCTACCGGTCGACGAACCTCCGGTCGCCGGCAGGCCCCCGGGCTACAAGCTCGGCGACGTTGGCCGGTACACGTTATCGGCAAGTGTGACGCCTCGAGAGATCTCGGCGGGAGAAGCCGTCAGCGTCGTCGCCAAGCTAGAGGGCACCGGCAATGTACCGTTCTCTCTGAAGGTGCCCCGAAAGACTGCCGTCGAGTGGCTGGAACCGAACATCATCGAGCAGGTCGAGCCGCGGGGCTCGACCATCGGTGGGTTTCGTCGGTTCAGCTACATCGTGCGCATCGACGCGCCGGGCGACATCGACCTCGGCGAGCTGTCCGTCCCCTTCTGGGATCCAGAGCGGGGACGCTACGAAACCGCCCGAGCTGCCTTGGGCCGAGTGACGGTGCGCGCCGGGGGCGCAAACGCGGACAGCCCTGAGCCGCCGCAACGGGATCCCCTCGCGGCGCTAGGACCGCCCCGCAAGACCCTCGGAACCACGGAAGCCTCGGTGACTTCATTCAGTCGGCAGCCTTGGTTCTTTCCGAGCCTTCTGCTGAGCCCCCTCTTGGTCGTCGGCGCCTACGGCGGTAGACGCCTGGTGCAAACCGCGCGACAGCGGGCAAAGAGTGCAGCGGAGGACCCAACGAAGCTTGCCCGAAGCATGCTCGCACAGGCGCGCCAAGCTCAGAAGAAGCAGGACATCGCAACCGTCGCGACCAAGGCGGAAAGCGCCATCATGTGGGGCATCGAGTATGCCACTGGGCTACGCGCACGCGCCGTGTTGAAAGAGCAGTTGCCCGAGGAGCTCGAAACGCTCGGCCTCGACACCGATACGATCGCGCTGATCCAGGAAGTGCTCACGGCATGTGACGACGTTCGTTTCGCGGAACCCCGTGCAGGTGACGAGTTGTACGAGCGCGCGCGGGCACTGACGGAACGCCTCTTGAAACTCTCGCCACGCGGGGACAATCGTGCGAGCTAGCGCGGCGGCCTGCGTCTTCCTCGTCACGGGCAGCTTGCTCTGCGCGACCGCGGCGGCAGCTCCGGCGGAGTCGGAGCGCCTCTTTCAAGAGGGTCTGGCTGCGCTCGAGCGCGGAGCACACGATGACGCCATCGACCGTTTCGAGCTCATGGCCGATCGGGGCTTCAGTCACCCAGATGCAAGCTACAACCGCGCGCTTGCCTACAGCGCTCGTGCGCAGTCGTCGAGCCCCCGCCCGGGAGATCTGGGGCGCGCGGCGGCCGCTTTGGCGGAAACCGTAGAGCTGGCGCCGCAGGATTCGGAAGCCGAAAAGGCACTGCTTTCCGTGCGCCAAGAGATCGCGCGCAAACGCGCCCGCAGCGGCGACGAGCCCGTGCGCGCGCGCCCCGCGCTCACCCGAGCCGTGCTGGACCTGCTGCCCGAGAACGGCTGGGCGGTGCTCTCCATCGCTGGCTCAGTTTTACTAAGCTTCGGCCTGGCCCTGCGGTTCTTCGCCGCCGCTCGTCGGCCGCGACTTGCGGGCAGCGTCACCGGTGGCATCGGAGCCGCGGTGCTCCTCAGCTGCGGCTGCGCCGGGTTTCTCGCAACACGCATGCACGCGGCGTCCCGCCCCGCGGTGGTCGTCGTGGCCGAAGCGCGCCTGCTCGACGACGGCGGTCGACCACAGCAGGCCAAGGACGGCGCACCCACGGCCATCCCGGAAGGGGAAACCGTCTACGTCCATGAACAAGCCGGAGAGCTCAATCGCGTTGAGTGGGGCAGCGTCGAAGGCTACGTGAGCGCCGGTCAGCTTCGCTTCCTGGCGCAGGAAGTCCGCCTTCCCTAGCGCCCCTTTTTCCGTCGAAAGGAGGAGCGCTCGCGGGCGCGGCTAGGGTGATGGCGCGGCAGCGCCCGCGTCTTCGTCCAGACCGGCTTCCGGCACGGGGCACTTTTCGCCCGTATGTTCGGGCTCGCCCTCGGGGATCCGGCAAGGGTGCACGGCGACTCGACGCACGCGGGGCTTGTAGATCACCTTGCGCTTCTCTTCCTTCTTTTCTCCGTTGGGATACGTCACCACGCGCCCCACGATGACGCTCCAGCCGATCTGCCCAGATTCCTTGACCTTTTCCCGGTCCGGGTCGAGCTCCGGATCCGCTAGGAATTCCACCGGCGGTTTTTCGATGTCGAACTGTCCGCCCCGGGTCGCGCGCACTTTGCGCCCGCCGTTGTCCCCAAAGATCTTCACCGTGATGCTGGTGTCCGTGTACTCGCAGCGGAACAGCATGCCCGCGTCGGTGTCATTGCGAAAAATGATGTCGGGCTTCGGAAACGAAAGCGTCGCTTCGATCCCCATAGGGTAACGAGCGAAATAGTAGCTATGCGGCTGCCGTTCGATGATGTCGTAGGCGCCATAGAAGAGTGCGTTAAATATGGTGGTCGCAAACTGACTCGCGCCGCCACCGAGAGCATCCACCATCTCGCCTTCTTCGATGGTGGGCGCAGCCACGAACCCGTTCTTGGTCGTGCGGGGGCCCACGTGTGCGTTGACGCTGAAGTATTCCCCAGGCTTGACGATCACGTCATTCATCAGATCGGCGATGCGATGGATGTTGTCGACGCGCGGCTGGCAGCACGCATGGAAGGTCGTGAACTTGCTCACCAAGCGAGTGATCTTCAGAGACAAGAGGTCATCCGTCGTGATCTCTGGCTCAGCGCCGCGTAGCAGGGGCAATACTCCCACCCGCGCCTTTGCGAAAGCTGCCATGGAGAGCGCCTCCGCAACTCCGGACGCGGACAAAAGCGTACCGGGAGCGCTTGGCACCAAACGCGGCTTGTTCTTCTCGTCGACTTCGAGCCGTGCATTCTGGGGCGGCGCTTCTAGGCCTTTTCTGCGGGTGACGAGCAGCTTGTCGACGCTTGCCACGGAGAACTCGGCATCCACGACGCCATCGGTGATCACCCGCGCCGCGAGGGCCGCACCGAGCTCGCGTTCGGAGAAGTTGATGACAACTTGACCGTCCTGCGTGACGAGCTGGATGGGGCCGCGGACCATGCGCTCCGCTCGAGTCTTGGCGGCATTCAGGGCTTTCGAATCCGTTTGCGGGGTCACCTCGGTGAGAGGCACCTCCACCACGGTGCCTTCACCATCGAGCAACACCGCGAGCACCAGCTCTCGAAGGGGCACTTGGTCGACGCGTCGCCCCTTGCGCGGCGCCAGGATCCGAACCGTGCCGTCTGCATACTCGAGCCCGCCGGCGAAGGGCTCATCCGTAATGGCAAGGGGCTCGAGTTCAGAAACCACCGCACCGAGCATCCCGACGTCGATGCTCGCACTCAGCGGCAGGGCCTCCGCGCTCACCCAGCGAGAGAGCCACCAGCCAAACTGCCGCAGCACCGAACCGCTGCGCCCGGCCTGCAGGGCCTGCCGTGCACTTGCCTCCACATCCACCCGGAATCCCAACTCCCCGGGATTCAAGTGGAAGACCCGCTTGTCAAAGCGCATGGCCAACTTGGACGCGGCAAGGCGCGCTCCCACCTCGGCAAGCTGAGTCCGCAGAGCCTCGTGTCCCATGCCGCTTGCCGCGATCCCGCCCACAGTCACGCCACGCAACACCTGCCCCCGAGCGCGAAGTCGATCGACGGAAAAGGAGAGCAGCACCACGGCGATGGGGACGAAGAAAAGCAGCGTTCGTCGGCGCCAGGCTGTCCTGGGAGGCTCCGCGGGCGAACGCTCCGTCGCTGAATGTGAATCGCTGTCGGCCATGTCCCGGGACGCGGGCACTCGGCTCGCGCGCTCGAGTGCAGCCGTACTCCAGATCTGGCGCACCTTCCATGGTCGTGAGGGGTACGAAATGCGCCTCGCCGGCGGCGTTGGTATGCTAACAATTTCTCAGTGTGGGTACGACGCACAGCCATCCGACCCGTTCCGCCTTACGCGCGGGTCCCCGTGCACGCCCTCGACTCCGTACGTGAAAGCCTCGCCGACGACGACGATACGGCGCGGGAGCAGCTCGACGAGGCCTTTGAGCGCTTCGAGAAGAACCAGCCGACGCTGGCGACCAGCATCGCCGAAACCCTCGGCAAGCCACTGGACGAAACAGCCCTCGCCCTGGGCTATTTCTTGGCACTGGCGGTCTGGCTCGCCTTCGAGCAGGTGCATGGCGACCATCTGGACGAAATCCAGGAGCAGGAGTTGATTGCCACCGACGAGCTACTCACGCTGGACGAAGAGCTGCGACGGAGTGATCCCGCCGAACCCCTGGATAGCGACGACGTGATCGCCATGGAGCAGCCGCATCTGCTGGAGTTTGTACACGAACACGTGAACGCCACCCTCGAGGCACACGCCGACGAAGTGGACGTAGACGACGTGCACACGGTGTATCGCGTCGTGCTGATTGAAATATTGGCGCTTTCTTACGCAGTGCGTCGGCCCAGTGGATACCCCGTGGCCAAGACCGAACTGCTGGCGTAAAACCCGCGCAGATCCCCGACGGACACTCTATCCGTGAAAAACGGCCGCTTCGGAGCTAAGCTGCGCGCCTCTCTGGAGGAACCATGTCCGAATCGAATCGCGTCGTGCGGAGGCTTTCCGCGAGTGCCATCGTACTTTTGACTGCCGTACAGGCTTGTGGCGGCTCCACGGACATCGATTTCACCGGTCCCACCGGACCCGACGCCGGCACGACCGGCGGAACCGCGGGCACTGGAGCAAGCTCTACGGGTGGCACAGCCGGCACCGGTAACATCGGCGGCGGAGCTACCGGCGGAACCGCAGGCGTCGGCGGGATTGGTCCCGGCGGGGCTGGCGGAGTTGGGGGTGGCAGCTGCGGCCCGTGCGCGACTCCGCCTCCCTCGCCCGTCGGAACGGTCACGTCGTGCTGCGTCGGCCCCAAGTGCGGCATTAGCATCGATCTGCTGGGTCCCCAGTGCATTGAACAAGGGCAGCCCGGCAAGCCAGACCCGACATGCCCCACGCAGAACATCCAAGGCTTCCCACTGCAGGGCTGCTGCAAGCCCAACAACATGTGCGGCGTGCAGGACCCGCTATTTGGCCTGGGCTGCGTGGATCCCTCTGAGTTTGGCGGTCCAGCGGGACCGCCCTGCGGCGGCGGCGGCACCGGTGGCGGTGGCACCGGCGGCGTGGGAACCGGCGGCGTGGGCACCGGCGGCGTGGGCACCGGCGGCGTGGGCACCGGCGGCGTGGGCACCGGCGGCGTGGGCGGAACCAAGCCAGGTGAAAAGACCTGCGGCACCAGCAACCCGGATACCTGCGGCGTCTCCGAAAAATGCTGCGTTCTGGATCCCGGGCTCGACTACTGCGCGCCGACGAACCAGCAATGCGCGTGCACGTCCCCCAATTGCGAGACAATCAACGTCGAATGCGACGGCCCGGAAGACTGCCCCGGGCAGATTTGTTGTGCGGTGTTCTCCTTCCAGCAGAACCAGTACACAAATCTACGCTGCCAAAACAATTGCAGCGGGCAAACCCAGCGCGAAGTCTGTCACCCGGGGCAGAAGTGCTTGAATCCGAATCACACCTGTGGGCAATCGCCTTCGCTGCCGTCAAATCTCAACCGCTGTAACTGACACCGCTACGCGGGTTGTGTGGGTTGAAGTTGGACGTCAGTCCGTCTCTTTGGCCCGCGCCTGCTGCGCGTCTTTCAGGCGCTCGGTGATCAAGACCCGGAGCGCGCGCAAGTCATAGCGTGCCGGGCGAATGTCTTCGGACTGGTAGGCCACTTCTCGCATGATCGAGTCGGCGTGCTCTCGCGGTTTGTTCGGGATCTTGAGGGCGTCGCCAAGCTTGCTCAGCGCTTCGGTCTCTGAGTCCGTGACTTCTCCGTCTAGCCACGTCATCCACGACGCCACCGCATAGACGAAGAGCCGATCTTCTTTGGACAGCGCGCGGCGATCGATTTCGCCAAGATCCACTGGGGACTTGGTGGCGTTCTCGATGTCGGCGATCGCATCGAGCTCTAGCCCCTCCTCGACCGCGGTGCGCACGATGGCGTCGGCTTCTTCCGCGTCCAGGTTTCCGTCTGCCCAGCCCACCGCTGCGAGTGCCACGAATACGTCCCTACCGAGCTTGCCTGCTTCCGCCACGCGTCGCCTCCTGTCCTGAAATCTCCCAGGTTCCGGAGCCTAGCGTGATTCAGCCGGATTTTCCCATGCACCCTCGCAGCGACGCCAAGCGGTCTCCGACGCCTCGATTCCATCGAAACGCTGCTGCAAGGGCGCATGCCCCAGCAAATTCGCGCAAAACTCTTGGAAATCTCATAACATCGGCCCGAAATGGCCCCACGGCTCCGTCATTCCTTATTCGCTGCGGCACTCACCTTGGCCGCGCTCCTTCCAGCTCCAAGCGCCCGCGCCCAGGGCGCCGACGCCAAAGCCAAGAAGCTCGCCCAAGCGGCCATGGACGAGGACTACCTCGCGACCAACATGGATGCGGCGCTGAGCAAGCTCAAGCAGGCCCTTTCGGTATGCGGGCAGAAGTGCAGCCCCAGTGTGATGGCCACTATCCACGGCAACATGGGAACGGTGTTTGCTGCCGGGCTAGCCCGGCACTCGGAGGCCGTGGACGCCTTCAAGAAAATGCTGGCGTCCGATGCCGACGCCAAACCCAATGCCTCCTACTTGACTGGCGACGTGCAGAAGGCGTTCGACGAAGCGCGCCTCGCGTCCAGCGCAGGGACACCGAAGCCGAGTGGCAAGCCCAGTGTTGGCAAGCTGGACGAAGACCCGTGGACGGAGCAAGCCACGTTTCACCCTGTGCCGGTCTACGTGGAAGTGCCTGAGGGTCTTGAAATCATCCAGGTCAGCGTGCGCTTCCGTGCTCCCGGGTCAAAGGACTGGAAGGAAACCAAGCTCAAGAAACTCGGCGAGGGTTGGGGCGGCTACATTCCATGCACGTCGACTCAGACCAAAGGCCGCCTTTCCTATTTTGTCACGGCTTTCGACACCAATTTGGACCGCGTTGCCAGCGCGGGCTCCGCAGGAAAGCCACGCAACGTCGAGCTGAAGGACTCGATCTCCGGGCGCCAGCCAGCGCTGCCCGACGCCGTCCCGCCCAGCCCCTGCCCGCGCCCCGTGGAGCGCCTCTCCTGCGAGACCAACGACGACTGCCCCGGGCACCAAGTCTGCCAAGCGCTGTCCTGTGTCGACGGCCCCCGGGAGTCCGGCAAAGAAGAAGACACCGGTCGCAAGATGAACTGGCTGTCCATCGCATTTTCGCCGGACCTATTGTTCGTGAACTCAGAAAGTGACGCCTGCAGTCCGGCGTCTCAGGAGAGCGGCAAGCTGTCTTGTTTCTTCGCAGGCGACACTCAGTACACCGGCACGCCTATCAAGAGCGGAAACTCCAACTCGATCCAAGGCGGCGTCGGAACGGGCAGCATGCGAGTGGTCGCCGGCTACGACCGCGTGCTTGGGACACGCATGACGGCTGGCGTTCGTCTGGGTTTTGCGTTCTTGGGGCTTCCCGAACGTGCAGACGGCAAGAAGTTCCTCCCGCTGCACGCGGAGGCGCGCTTTGCCTACTACCTGTCCAGTGACCCGTTCATGTCGACGGGCGTGCGCCCGTATCTAGTCATTGCAGGAGGCGTTGCGGATTCCGTGGCCCGGGTCAGCACCACTGTGGCCGAGGACACGGGCGCGGGCACGAGAGACTTCAAACTCGATGTGTACCAGCGCGGTGGCCCGGGATTCGGCGGTTTAGGCGCTGGGATCCAATACGCGGTGATGCCCGAAGCCGCCATGGTGGTGGAGGTCATCGGCCGCGCCGCGCTACCCGAGTTTGCGCCCGTCATCGCGCCGAGCCTCGGTTTTGCTTACGGTCTGTAGAGCACCATGCAACTTGCCGCCGACTGCACCCTGCCCTTTCCGTTGCCAGTCGTGTTCCAGGCGTATCGTGACGACCTGGTCAAGCTGGTCGACTTCCTGCCTAACATTCGCGGCATCGACGTGAAGTCACGAGAGGAGGGACCGGGCACGGTGTGCTTCGTGAACGAATGGCGCGGGGGTGGGGACATTCCATCGGCGGCGCGTGTCGTTCTCAGCGAGTCGATGCTTTCCTGGACGGATCACGCCACGTGGAACGAGAAAGAGCATACCTGCGAGTGGCGGATCGAAACCCACTCCTTCACCGAGGCGGTGAGCTGCTCCGGCAAGAATCGCTTCGTCGAGGTGCCTGGCGGCACCCGCCTGGAGATCCGCGGCAACATCGAAATCGATGCGTCAAAGATCAAGGGTGTTCCGCGGCTGTTGCGCGCGAAGGTCGGCCAAACCGTGGAGGACTTCCTGGCCAAAAAGATCACGCCCAACCTACTAGGTGTGAGCGACGGACTCATGCGTTATCTGGAGCAATCGCAGAAATGACCGTCACAGTGCTCTACTTCGCCGGCGTGCGCGACTTGGTGGGCGCGGCGGAGCAACAACTGACTCTGCCGGAGTCCCCATGCACTTTGCAGCAATTCGTCCTTGCATTGTCCTTGCAGCACCCACAGCTACGCGACCGGCTGACCGGAGTGCGTTTTGCCATCAACGAAACGTTCTCGGACCCTGGCGACGCGATTGTCGACGGCGACGTCATTGCGGTCATCCCACCCGTTGCGGGCGGCTGAGCTCAGCACTGCCAAGTCCGCTTTCGCTGCGCTATGCTGCGCCGCCTTGACCGAACCCACAGCTTTCAGAATTGGAGCCGACGAAAACGGCCTGGGCGCTCAGCTGGGGCCACTGGTGGTCACCGCTGTGTTGGCGCGCGTCAGCACCAATGGTCAACGCGCGCTGACACGCCGCCTACCGAGAGGCATCGCAAAAGACCTGGACGACTCCAAGCGGCTAGTAGCCCATAACAATATCGCCCTGGGAGAGGCTTGGGCGCGCGCCCTGGTGGCGCCCAAAGCCGGTAGTCCGCACGAAGTGTTGGAGCGGCTGCTACTTGAAGATGCGGCTCAGTTGCAGCGCCCTTGCCCCAAACACGTCGCACCCCAGTGTTGGGCAACCATGGGGGAAGCGTTTGAAGCGCCTTTAGAGCTGCAAGCACGCGTCAAAAAGCACGTTATCTCGCTGCAGGCACGAGGTATCGAACTATGCGGCGTGCGCTCCAGCGTCACCTGCACCCGCCTGCTGAACGAAGCCAAGGCGGACGGCACGTCGCGCTTTTCCGTGGACCTGCACGCCATGGAGCGCTTGGTGCTCGCGTTGCGTGAGCAGGCCGGCGCAGAGGTGCACGCGGTCTGCGGCAAGGTCGGCGGCATCGGCGAATACTCGCGCTACTTCGGCCCCCTGAGTCATCGCTTGCACGCCGTCGTCTGTGAAGAGCGCCCCCACAGCGCCTACCGCTTTCCTGGTCTGGGCGAGTTGCATTTCATCCAGGACGCAGACTCCAAAGATCCGCTGGTCATGCTCGCTTCGTTGGTCGGCAAATGGGTTCGGGAAGTGCTCATGGCGCGCATCGTCCGCTTCCACGCCGCAGGCAATGAAGCCGTACACGCGAGCGGATACAACGACCCCGTCAGCAAGCGATTCGTTCAGAGCACGCGCCTTTCTAGGCAAACCAGGCGCGTGCCAGATACCTGCTTCGTGCGGGTGGGCGCCGATGGCTGACGCCGTCTCGGCTCCGGAGCGGGACCGCACCACCGAACGGATCCTCTCCGGTCGCCTCTCGACCGAGGTGTTTCGATTTGGGACGCCTCTGGCCCTTGGGATGGGACTGCAGACCACCTTCAACCTGGTGGATGCGTACCTGATCGCACGTCTCGAAACGGAAGTCGCCGAACCCGCCCTGGGCGCCATTGGGATTTGCGATCAACTGGCAGCGCTGGGCACCATCATCAGCTACGGCCTCTCCGTCGCAACCGCTGCCATCGCCAGCCGGAAGTGGGGTCAGGGGGACAAGGCCGGCGCACGCAAAGTGGCATGGCAGTCTGTATTGCTTGTTGGTGGGCTGTCCTTGGCATTCGGCCTCGCCGGAGTTTTCGGCGCGGACGTGCTGATGTCCGACATCGTCGGCGCCAAAGGAGAAGTGGCCTCTCTGGGAGCGCGCTACCTACGCGTGCTGATCGGCGGCAGCTTCACCATCTTTTTCTTGCTCCATCTGACGACCCTGCAGCGAGCACTGGGCAGCAGCAAGACGCCCGTCAGCATGCTGATCACCGCGAACGCGCTCAACTTGGTGCTCGCAGCGCTGATGATCTACGGCCCCGGGGACGCGCCTCCCGTATTTTCGTGGGCGCCGCCCATCGCTGCTGCCCTCGGGATCCCGCGCATGGAGCTGATGGGCGCCGCGTGGGCCACGCTGCTAGCACGCCTAGTCGTACTCCTGCCGCTGGTTTGGCTCATCGCCAAACGCTTTCAGCTCTTCGATCGCGCAAGCCGCACTGGGGCGAACGCTTCCATTCTACGCAACATCTGGAGCATTGGTTGGCCGTCGAGCGCACAGCTGGTGGTGCGGATCTCCGCGATGCTCTTCGTGCATTCTTTGGTCGCACGTGCATACACGACCGAGCAAGACCAAGCCGCAACCACGGCGCTGGGCATCATCTTCCGGCTGGAAACCATGGCGCTCTTCGTCGGATTGGGCTGGGGCAGCGCTGCGCAGACCTTCATGGGCCAGAATCTGGGCGCGGACAGTCCAGAGCGCGCGAAAAACAGCGGTTGGTACGCCGCGCTCTACAACGCGTGCATGATGGCGCTGCTGGCCTTGGCGTATCGAGCCTACGGCCCACAGATCATCGGCTTCTTCGACCCGCGCCCCGAAGTCGTCGCCATCGGGCAGAGCTACGTGTCCGTCGTAGGTCTGAGCTATATCGGGCTCGGCATCGGGATCGTGCTCGGCTCAGCAATCCAGGGCTCCGGAGCCACGAAGCAGACGCTCACCCTCGACTCCCTGGTCGTTCTGGCGTTCCAAGTCCCGGCATGCGCACTTGTCGTGTTGGCGTTCGGCTGGCCCATCGCAAGCCTGTGGGTCGCCGTGGCGATCACCTACGCCGCGTTTGCGGTCGTGTACGCCGTCGCCTACCAGCGCGGGGGCTTTCTGCGCCACCGTGTGGGGTGAGCGTAAGAACGCACAGCTGCCAAAAGAAACGGCGCGCCACTC
>CBDUPW010000119.1:0-19583 GCA_965369205.1 uncultured Polyangiaceae bacterium
TGCGGGCTCGACTGCGCGCCGCTTGAGTCCCGAGCCGTTGGTGACCAGTTCGACCGCCTTGTTGCCGATGGTGGTGTCGCGCAAGTTGCCCTCGACGTCCATCTCGTAGCGGTCTGGAGTGACGGACCCGTCTACGACCGTCTCGCCGTAGCCCCAAGCGGCCTCGACGATCTGCGTCGCGCGCTCAGGATCGAAGAAGAGCACGCCCGCGCTCTTCGCCGGCACGAGCTCTTGAATGACGACCGCCATGCGCACGGGATCCGTGTGGCCCAATCGCCGTTGGTACGCCCGCACCGAAGTGGAGT
Source organism: uncultured Polyangiaceae bacterium (assembly GCA_965369205.1). Lineage (GTDB taxonomy): Bacteria > Myxococcota_A > Polyangia > Polyangiales > Polyangiaceae > JACKEA01. The sequence goes on from CBDUPW010000119.1 coordinate 306, forward strand.
GACCCGAGCGCCACACTTCTGCGATCGCGTCTACCACCGCGTCGACGCCGACTCCGAGCACCGTCTTGAACTGCCCGGCGAAGCTGGCGTTGACGGCGTCTTCCACCGTGGCGCTCGATCGCACCGCGAAAGGACCGCTTCGGCCGGCCAGCGCGACGCGCAGGCGCTCGACATGATCGTGGTCGCCGGCGGCGACGGCTTGTGCTGCGTCGACGCACAGCGCGACACCCCAGGGCACGCGCACGTCGCTCCGCTCCAGCTGACTGAGGCTGGCCGCCTTGCCGCCAAAGCGCGTCGCGTCGCCGGCATCGGCAAGCAGCGCGATCACGCCCGCTTCGGTCGGCACGGTCGCGTCCGGGATATCCGCGTCGGCCGGCCGCGTGCGAGCCGTGTGCTTGTCCGGCGCGCGCACGGCCAGCAGCTCGACGACGCCCCGGTCTCCGTCGACTTGGATCAGCGCTCCGTCGGGGATCTGCTGCAGCACGTTCGTCACGCCGACGATTCCCGGAATGCCGAACTCCCGGGCCACGATGGCTGCGTGGCAAATCAACCCTCCCGTCTCCGTCACAACGCCACTGGCAGAGGCGAGCAGCGTATTGAACGCCGGAGACGTCATGGGCGCGACCAGAATGTCCCCCTGGGCGAAGCGGTCAAAGTCTTTGGGGCCACGCACCACGCAGGCCCGACCCGTGACTGTGCCCGCGCTGACTCCGTGCCCGGCAAGGCCGCTCTCCTCGACCGGATCGGCGTCCCGAGAGAAGCGATTCACGAAGGCGAAGGTGGCGCCCACCATTCGGCGCATGTTCTCGGGAAAGACCTCGACAGGTGGCGGCGCAGACACGGGGCCGACGATCTTGGGAGGAGTGAGCGCCGCGTTGCGCTTGCGCCGAGCCGTGTGCGCGCGGATCTGGTCCGCGCCGGGCCCCTCGCCGCGCAGCACGGCGACGACCTCGCTCTCGGTCAGATCGAAGGCACTCTCGGCCTCATCGCATAGACCGCGGCTTACGAAGCGGCGGCCGGCGTCCAGCAGCGCGAGCCGCGCCAGGCCGATGATCGTCAGCAGCACGCCGCCCTCGTCTTCGCGGCGATCCGTGCAGCCCCGGGCGCAGTCGAGCATGTCGTCCCACTCGGCGCGGTGCTGCGCGGGGACTTTCGCTCGGATCTCGGCGGCGACGGCGTTTGCGCGCTCGCGTGCCTGGCCAGACTGAGCGGCAGCCAGCGTGCGCTGGCGCAAGTTGTCCACCAGCAGCTCCGGCATTTCGCTGAGCGTCTTGCCGAACACCGAGTAGTCCGTCGCAAGTCGTGGGCCGAACTCCCGCCGGTACTCTGCGAGACGAGTCGCTGCGACGGCGGAGGCGGCGGCGATTTTCGCGAGCACGTCCTGGGCTTTCCCCTCATCAAGCACCGAGAGGGCGCCTGCGTCGCGCAACGCGTCAAGAATGCCATCCAGCCCCACGAGCGGACTGGTGGTGGCAGCGGTGTACCCGGACAGCGCTCGGATGGAGTGCTTGGCTTCGACGCCCGCCCATTTTTCAGAGTGCAGCAAAAAGTCTCCAGTGGGGATGGCGACGGCGGGCACGCCGGCGAAGTGCGTGTGAGTGACTTCGCGGAACAGCCGGGTCGTTTCCGTGATCAGTGACGCGAGGTCTTCATCGGGAAGAGCTTGTTCGCGGCGAGCGACCAGTGTCTGCATGCGCTCGACGTAGACGGGGCGGTGGTCCTCGAACCACTCGCGTTTCATCTCTTCCCACACACGCTCAACGAAGAACCGCGCGGCCGCTTTGCTGCGACGTCGCAGCTCCGGGTGGAGCTTGAACATCAGCCAGAGCGCGAAGGCTGGGGGCGGACCGCCGCCTTCTGCGGGACCGGCGACGGGGCGCACCGCCATGTACCACCAGCCGTTGATGATAGCGGCTTCGACGGTGCGCAGCGGGATCCCTGCACGGCGAAAACCCTCGGCAGCTCCGTCCGCAGACGGCTGCACCATGGCCTCGTCCACGTATCGCCCATAGGGGTGACACTGATGACTGGCGTCGAGCTCCCAACTTCCCGGCGCCGGTTTCTCCCAAATCACCTCAACCATGATCCTTCCCTCTCTTTGAGCGTTTTGCCTTCTCCACCAAGGTTTCGACCATCCAGCGGATCGTGTCTTCACCTTCCGGGTTCATCAGTCCGAAGCGCCACAGCATCATGGCGCCCGCGGAGCTGTACAACATGGACAGCGCGTTGAGCAGGCGCTTGCGCTCCTTGCTGCGCACCCCCTTCAGCTCTTGCTTGAGGCCGTCGGCTATCCAGTCTGCGCGCGCGGTGACCTGCTCGGGCAAGAGCTGCTCGGCGTTCAGCACAAACTGTGCGCGCAGCAAGTCGTCATCCACCGTCGCGACTTTGCGCATGTGCTTGAGCTGTCGCTCTACGATTCCCGCTGAGGAGGGCCGCGGCGACTCGTCGATGCCAAAGTGCCTTTTGACCGCGGCGCGCGCTCCCGCAGTGAGGGCCTCTTTGTTGGGGAACAGACGATAGACCGTAGGCAACGAAACGCCGGCTGCCTTGGCCACGGCGGGCATGGTGAAAGCAGCGGCCCCATCTGCAAGCACCCGGAGCGCTGCCTCGAGAATGCGCTCCCGCGTTGCCTCCGCCTGTTCGTCCCGGAGGGGGCTTTTGTAGGAGCGGCTGCGTTTGGCAGGCGGCATGAGGGATATATTAACGATAGGAATCATGTAGTCAATAGGAATAATGTATTCATGATACGAAACATACCTCCAATAGCGCGTGGGCCACCGAGCGGCGGTTTCAGGCATGGGTCTGAAGTCGCCGGCGAGTGGGTGAATGGCTGCATGATCCGCGGATTCCCCACGATAGTTTTGGCTTATGGCGGCATCCAAAGCTTCGATTGGCGGCGGGCGCCCAGGCGACCCAATTTGGGTGTCATGAGGATTCAAAAAGGCAAAAAGGTTCCCAACGTCGTGCTCGCCATTCGAGAGGAGGGTCGCTTCACGCGACTCGAAACCGACGAAATCTTCTTAGGCAAGAAGGTCGTCGTGTTCTCGCTGCCCGGCGCATTCACGCCCACCTGTTCGTCCACACACCTTCCGCGTTACGAAGAACTGGCGCCCATTTTCAAACAGGCCGGTGTCGACGACATCGTGTGTGTGTCCGTGAACGATGCTTTCGTGATGGAAGCTTGGGGCAAAGCGCAAGGGCTCAGCCAAATCCGTTTGCTGCCCGACGGGAATGGCTACTTCAGTGAGGCTGTCGGCATGCTCGTGGACAAGTCCCAGATCGGTTTCGGTAAACGCTCCTGGCGTTACTCCATGTTCGTAGACGATGGCGTCGTGAAAGAACTCTTCGTCGAACCGGAACAAGACGGGGATCCGTTCGAAGTCTCCGACGCAGACACGATGCTGCGAGCCATCGCGCCGTCCGTGAAAGTACCAGCGCCCGTCGCCATCATCACGCGCCCAGGCTGCCCGCATTGCGCCCGGGCCAAAGAGGTTCTCGCGACCCATGCCATGCCCTACGAAGAGATCGTGCTCGGAGAAGGCGTTCGCCCCGCCGCCCTCCAAGCCTTGAGCGGCAGGCTCACCACACCCCAGGTGTTCGTGGGCGGCCAACACATCGGTGGAGCGGATGACCTAGAGCAATGGTTGAAAAAGCGGCCTGCCGCGGCTTGATGGGGCTTCGGGACGGTGCTCTGCGCGGCAGCCGGCGCGCCGCGCGGCCCCGGTTCCTTTCGAATGACTTTCCGCAACCTCTCGTGTGCGGCGGCTCAGCCGGGCTCCTACGCTTCGAGCATGAACAGCTCCTGAGCGGCCTTGACCGCGGTCGCGGGGCCGACGAAGACGACATGGTCGCCGGCCAGCACCTGCGTATGGCCTCGCGGAACGACGAACTTCTTACCGCGAATCACCGCAGCGACGACACACTCCGCGGGAATGTCGATTTCGCTGATCGCCTTGCCCGCCACCTTCGCTGCTTTGGGCAAGATCACGCCGACCAAGTTGGCGATGCCCGTCCCGATCTCGAACAGCTCCGCGACACCCGGTCGGTCCAAGTAGTTCTCCACCAGCGCGGCGGTCGCCCAGGGTGCGCTGATCGCCACGATGTCGTTTTCCTCGAGCAAGGGGCTATAGTCGGGCTCTCGCACGATGGCGATCACTTGCTTGAGGCCGAGGCGTTTGGCTTGCAGGGCGGCGATCACGTTGTTCCCGTCGTCATCCGATGCGGCGATCGTGACATCGACGTTTTCGAGACCGACCTGCTCGAGGATCTCCTTTTTGGTGCCGTCACCGTGGAAGATCGGCACGCCGTAGCGGTTGCCCAGATCCTTACAAACGCTTTCGTCTTTCTCGATGAAGGTGATCTGATGCTCATGGGAGCGGAACACGAGCCGATGTTCGTCACTGGCAAGCAGCCGGTCCGCGATATTCCGGCCCTGCCTGCCGCCACCGATGATGAGTACACGCATACGCGCCTTCCTTCTTTGCAAAAGCAACCACAAAAGCCGTGAGACGTTCTTGCCAGTCTTGCGCACCGCGGCGCGGTTGGAGGGTCGAATCAAGTAGATCGCTGCGCCGACGACCGTCAGTGCACCGCCGAGAGCGAAGGATCGGAGTTCGAGAGCTGGAACAAACGCCCAGCAGGAGACGGTGCCGATGATCGCCAGCCATGGAAACCAACTCACGTTGAAAGGTCGCCGTAGGGCGGGCATGCGGCGGCGCAGCGCAATCACCGAGTAGTTGACGATGCCCTGTCCGGCCAGGTAGCCAAACGCGCTGACCGATGCCACCAGACGGATGATCCCGGAGCTGCTGAAAATCACAACGACCAAAGCGCATGCGGCGAGTGCAATGTGGGGCGTCTGATGCTTCTTGTGCAAGGTCGACAGTGAGCGAGGAAGATGCCCGTCGCGCGAGAGCGCGTAGAGAATGCGGGCGCTGGCGCCCAGGGTGACGCTGAACGCAGACAGGCTGGCCATCACCGTGGCAACGATTCCGGCCGTGCGTCCCCAGGCACCAAAAAGCCTGTCTGCGGCGAAGATGAAGGGCACGCTGCTAGCGCCGAGATCCGTGTAGTGCACGGCGCCCATCATCACGAACACCACGGTGAGGTAGATCGCCATTCCGACGAACAGGGTGATCAAGATCGCGCGGGGAATGGTCTTGCCTGGGTCGATGATCTCCTCGGCAGCTACCGTAATCAGATCGAAGCCAACGTAAGACACGTAGATCAAGGCGATGCTCGGAAGGAACGGGCCGAAGCCCATCGGCGCCAGCGGCTCGAGATTCGCCGCTTCCACCTTGAACGCTCCGAGTACGGCGAAGGCGCACAGCACGCCCAGTTCAACGAAGTTCATCACCGCAATCACCTTGAGCGACTGCTGCATGCCCCGGATGTTCAGCACGGTGAACAAGGCAGTGACCGCGATGGCGATCATTGGCACGGTGGCACCGGGCCAGAAGTATTGTTGAACGGTCAGTGCGAAAATCAGCGCGTACATCGAGCAAGCCAGGACATTGCCGATCCAGAAGAACCAACCGGTGAGAAAGGCGACGGTCTTCGGCAGCGTTCGGCTCACGAACGAGTAGCCCCCGCCCGCAACTGGGATTGCAGCACCGAGCTCGCAGTAGTTCAGCGCCGTCGGAATAACGGCTAAGCCCAGCACCAGGTAAGAAAACACGCCAAGGGGACCGACCATCTTGGCGAGTTCGCCGGGCAGAGCGAAGATGCCCGGGCCCATCATCGCGCCGATGCCGATCATCACCGCCATGAACAGTCCGACGTTTCGCTTGAAGCCGACAGGTTCACTCATGAGATCGGACGGCGCCTGCTCGACGGCGCACGTGGCCCGTTCTTAACACTGAGGGGCCAAGGCCGAAACGCCGTGCAGACCCTGGTTTCAGGCGTGGCGGAATTGGTTTCGCGCACAACACGACACCATCGCGGCCTTGTCGATCTTCTTCCCGTTGGCTGCGCGAAACTGCCGTCGACGCGAGATGTCTGCGGCTGGAGCTATGCACGCTTTACGTTGGTAGCTTCAGTATGCTCTGCGAGCTAGGCGCACCGATCCCCAGACGAACAGGGCCTTTCACCGCAACAAAAACACGCACGGCGTCGGGAAATCTTCCGCCGGCGCGGCGCGCGCGGGATTCGGCGGTGGCGCTGCGCTAGGATGCGGCCATGCGACCTGCATGGCTCGCTAGGGCGCTCAGCGCGCTGTCCCCCTCGGCTGCCGATGAGGCACAGCTGCGTGCGTACGTCCTGGAGCGCAGCGGCCAACCCGAAACCCTGGACCACGCGCGCCTTGAAGAGCTGGCGCTTTGCTATGCGTGCGTCGCGCGGGACGCGACGGCCGTGGCGCGCTTTGACGCGACGTATCTCGCGCGGGTGCCGAGTTTCGTGCGCCGCATCGACTCGAACCCGAGCTTCGCTGACGAAGTGCAGCAGATCTTGCGCGAGCGGCTGTTCGCGGGCGCAGAGCCAAAGCTGCGAAGCTACGCGGCCAAGGGCAGCCTCGAAGGCTGGGTGCGGGTGAGCGCGACGCGCGTGGCTCTCGAGCTCAAGCGCAAAGATCGACAGCCGCACGACCCGGGCGAGATGGTGTCTCAACTGCTGGACGATCCGGAGCTGGACCACATCAAACGCCGCTACGCCGGCGAACTCGGCCGCGCCTTCGGTCGTGCCCTGAGCAACCTCGGTGACCGTGAGCGCACCGTGCTGTCATTGCACCTCGTCGACGGCCTGAACATCGATCGCATCGGCCAATTGCTCGACGTGCACCGAGCCACCGCGGCGCGCTGGATCAAAGACGCCCGGGAGCAGCTCTACGACGACACTCGGGCCCAATTACAGGAGGAATTGCGGGTCAGCGCCGACGAGTTTGCGAGTCTGGCGCGCTTGGTGCAAAGCCAGCTGGAAGTCAGCGTGATTCGGATCTTGAACGAAGGCCGCGCCGCGAGCTAGCGCGCGCGGCGCGGGGCGGCTACACCCCGGCGCGACGCCATGACCTGCTTGGACGAAGAGCGCGTGCTGTCGTTCGTCGAGGGCGATCTCGCCGCCGACGAGCGGCAGACTGCGGAAAAGCACTTGGCACGCTGCGACGACTGTCGCGCATGGGTGGCGCGCGCCGCCGAGGCGCTGCTCAGCACCGGGCTGGTTTCGGCGGACCCAGCTGCGGACGAGCCAATGCGTCGCCCGCGCAGCGGCGATCAGCTCGGACGCTATCGCGTAGTCGAGTTCCTCGGCGCGGGCGCCATGGGCGTGGTGGTGCAGGCCTTCGACACCGAGCTCGAACGCCACGTCGCATTGAAGCTGCTACGCCGCGACTCAACAGCCGACAGCCGCAAGCGCTTTCTGCGGGAAGCCAAGCTGGCCAGCGCCATCTCCCATCCCGGCATCGTGACGGTCTACGACGTGCTCAGCACCGAAGACGGTCACCCCGTGCTCGTGATGGACCACCTGGAGGGCGAAACTCTGCGCGAGTATCTCAAGCGCGCGGGTCGACTCACGCCCATGCAGACCGCGACGGTGATGCTGCCCGTTTTGGACGCGTTGGCTGCGGCGCATGAATGCGGCATCGTGCATCGTGATCTGAAACCCGAGAACATCTTCCTGCAAGCTGCAGATCCAGCGCGCCCCATGCTCTTGGACTTCGGCGTTGCAAAACTGCTCGACGCCCCTGCGGGCAGCGGCGATCTCACGCGCACCGGCGCCATCATCGGAACGCCGCACTACATGGCCCCCGAACAGGCCTTCGCGGAGCGCGACGTCGACCAGCGCGCCGATCTGTGGTCCGTGGGGGTGATGATCTACGAGTGTTTGTGCAAAGCGCGTCCCATCGAAGCCGAGAGCGTCGGTCAAGTTTTCAAAGGGCTTGCGCTAGGCAAGGCGGTGCCACTCGCACAGCGGCGCCCGGAGCTGCCCGAGCGCGTAACCAGGCTGGTCGACGCTCTGCTTGCGCCACGACAAGACCGGCCCGCGTCTGCCCGCGACGTGCACGCGGAGCTCGCGGGTTGGACAGACGCAGACCGGCTGAGCGCACCCGCGCGCGCCCGGGCACCTGGCTGGATCGCCCTGGCCGCCGGCGCGATCATCGCGGCGGCGCTTTGGTTTGCCCTGGCGGCACCAGGTGAGTCGAGACAGGGGCAGCACGTGGCAGCATCGCAGCGCAAACCCGGCACTGTGCGCGCGACGTCGACGAGCCCAGAGCCCAGCGGCGCATTGCACGCTGCGCCCGTGCGGCCAGCGCAGACCGGCGCCCCCGGGCCGCCGGCTGCTGCGTCCGTTCCGACGCCGCCCGCAGTCGCCTCTGCGCCGACCCCGCTGAGGCCGAGCCCGCCTGCGCCAGGGGCGAGCGGCGCCAGCAGTGCCGATCCTGCGCCGACCGGTCCTGGTAAGCTGCTCAAGAAACCACCCTTCTGATGCGCGTCTTCGCTTGGTCCTTCGTGCTGTGCTTGTGTCTGCTGCCTTTGCGCGCATGGGCCGAGGTGCCGCAAGCTCCGGCCGAGTCTCCGCAGATCACGCAGGCGCGGGCGCTATTCGTGGAAGGTGCCGAGCTCGCCGAGAAGATGCGCTGGGGCGAGGCCCGGGAGAAGTTCGAGGCCTCCGCCAAGCTGCACGCCCACCCCGGCACCAGCTACAACATCGGCGTGTGCGAGCGCGCCCTAGGGCACTTCACCCGTGCGCGCCGCGCATTCAGAAACGCGCTGTCAAAAGCGGAGCAACTCGATCCGGCCATGCGCGCCGAAGCAGACGTGTTCGTGCGGGAACTCGAAAGCGTCATCGCGCGATTGGATCTCTCGCTGGAGCCTGCAGACGTCCTGGTGAGCGTCGACGGGCGGCCGCTGCAATTGGTACGGTCCGGGCAAGCCCGACCGCAAACCATCGCCGGCACACGAACACCTGGCCGCGGCGAGCGCGCGCCCGCACGGCAGTTCAGCATCGAGCTCGATCCCGGTCACCACGTCCTGCTCATCGCGCGCGCGGGCTATCGCGACGTCGTGCGACAGCTCGACGTCCAACCTGGAGCGCGCCAAGCGCTGACGCTCGCCCTTGCACGCCTGCCGGGGGAGTTGGTGATCGACGCCAACCAGAAGAGCGCCGTCGTCATGGTCAACGCCTTGGACGTCGGTGTCGCGCCGGTCTCACTTTCCAGACCTGCCGGGCGCTATCGGGTCACGGTCCGCAAACCCGGTTTCACGGACTACTCCACGGACGCGACGCTGGATCCGGGTGGGCGCGTCGAGCTTGACGCAAAACTCTCCCCCGAAGCCGTGCTTTTGACGGAACGTTGGTGGTTCTGGACCGGCATCGGCGTCGCGCTGGTCGGCATCGGCGTGGGGACCTACGCCGCCACCCGGCCCGACCCCGAGCGACCACCGGTGTCCGGCGGCAACTTGGGCTGGTCCGTACGCGTGCCATGAACCTCCGACTTGGAACGCTCTTGCTGGCGCTTGCGGCAACCGGCTGCGGCGCCAACGACGCCGCCGAGCGCTACGGCGAAGTGGTGGTCTTCGTCGACACAGATCTACCGGTGCCGGCGGTCGTGAGCCGCGTACGCATCGACCTCTACAGCGCCCAGGGCGAGTGGTTCGAGTCCAGAGACTTTGCGCTGCCAGATCCTCAAGACTGGCCCGTGAGTTTTGGCGTGCACACGCAGCAAACGGACAGCACCGCGCGCACCTTCCTGCGCGTGCGCGCGTATCCGGAGGCGCGCACGCGCGACTATCGCGGCGAGCGCTTCTGGGAATTCGGTAGCGCGACGGACTCGCCGCCAGCGCCCCTCGAAGCGCCGCGCCTGCTGCGCGACGGACGTGACGTCACGCCGAAAGCAGAACCACTTCCCTCGCTGACGATCGATCGCCTAACCTTGCTCGAGCTAACGCCGGGAAAAAGCGCGCGACTCAGTCTCTTGCTCGCGGGCGCCTGCGCAGGAACCATGGCTCGGCTTTCCGCCACAGCTGGCGCGGGGCCGGCGCCGTCCGAAGCACAGAGCTGCGTGGACGCCGAGCGCGTGCGCAGCGTCGTGGTCGCGGCGGCGGCCAATGACGCCGCGCCGACCGCTTCGCGAGTCGGAACGCTGCGGGCCTCGGATTGCGGCGCGCCGCCGAGCGCCGATCGCGTCTGCGTTCCGGGCGGCGCCACGATTTTGGGACGCAGCGACACCGCGGCCGTGCCGGATCTGAAAACGGCGCCAGAGCGCATCGTGACGCACGGCGCGTTCTTCATGGACCGCGACGAAGTGACCGTGGCGCGGTTTCGCGCTGCCCAGGGCGCCGGTTTTGCGCCCTCGCACTTGCCCACGGCGCGCACAGGCGCCCTGGGCGCCGCGCCCGACAACGCCGCCTGCAGTTTCACAGCAGCGCCTGCACAGACTGAAGGCTACGCGCTCACGTGCCTCGACGCCGCGCTGGCGCAAGAGTTCTGCAACTACGCGGGCGGGCGCCTGCCCACCGAGGCCGAATGGGAATACGCCGCCACGCGACACACCGCGCGCGGTCGCAGCGCGTATCCTTGGGGCGACGAAGCGCCAAGCTGTGAGCGCGCGGTCTACGGCCGCACGCAACTCGCTGGCGCCGCTGGCGTCTGCGAGTCGGTTGGTTCTGGCCCGGAGCCGGTTTCCGCGGCTACCGGCGATGTCACCCCCGCCGGCATTCGCGGTCTCGCCGGCGGCGTCGCGGAGTGGACCTTGGACACGGCGGCGCCCTACGACAGCGCGTGTTGGACGCAGAGCAGCATGCACGACGCGAAGTGCGTCGCTCTCGACGGCATCGCCCGGGTCGTGCGCGGCGGCAGTTGGCCCGCGCCTCCACCGGTACTCAAGAGCGCCAATCGCACGAGCTTGGGGGCCTCCGCGAGCGCTTCGTTCATCGGGCTGCGCTGCGTCTACCCGGTGATGCCGTGAAGCTGCGCTGGCTTTCGACAGCGCTGTTGCTCGCGGGTTGCGGCGCCGACGCACCACCCGCCGAAGGCCACGTCGTGCTGCACGTCACTACGGACGCGCCGCTGCCCGCAGCGCCAGGACAGCTGCAAGATGCGGAGGTTGCGCCGCTCTTCAATCGCTTACAAATCGACGTGATCCCCGCGGGCGCCACTGCGCCGTGCGCGGGCTGCTCGCGGCAAGTCGCGGCGGATCAGATCAGCCTCGACGCGGCAAGCTTCTCACTGCTCGGCACTGCTCCCGTGCAAGTGAGGCTGCGCCTGTTCCGCAGCGGGGGCACCAGCTCGGGGGCTCCGCGACCGCGGTCGACCATTGAGCACACGGTGATCATCGACAGCATCCCGGCGCAGGGTCGCCGGAATGCCCACGTCGTCTTGTGGACGGACGCTGTCGGCACGCAATCCAGCGCCGGCGCGCTGCCTGGGCCCGCACCCAGTCACCTCGTCGGCAGCTGGCCCCAGGCGACGCCCAGCGCTTGCGCTCTGAACGCCGCCGCGAACGAAGTCTGCATTCCCGGGGGGGCACAGTGGCTGGGTGACGCGAGCATGGATCTGTCCGGACTGCCCGAACACGACGGCGCAACGGAACGCCTAGTGGTCTTCGAGCCGTACTTCCTCGATCTCCACGAAGTCAGCGTCGCGGAGTTCCGCGCGTCTGGTTTGGCCTCGGCCCTGGGTGGTGGTGGCGGCGGTGGAGCCAGCGACAACCCAAAGGAGAAGGACACCGGTATCAGTGGCTGTCTCTACACCAGCGCTCCGAGCGAAACGGACGCTCTGCCCGTGAATTGCCTGAGTTGGTCCAAGGCCAAGCAATACTGCGAAGCGCTGGGCAAGCGGCTGCCTACGGAGTCCGAGTACGAACGCGCGGCGTCAGCGCTCGGTCGCTCGCGTTTCGTCTGGGGCACAGACTTGCCTCAATGCGAAGATGCCGTTTTTGCGCGCGACGGGTTCGGTGATGCCTGTACAAGCGCTGGACTCGGACCGACGGCTGCTGGTGCGTCGGCGCGCGATCGCTTGCTGCGCGACGGCCGTGTCATCACGGATCTTGCCGGCAACGTTGCCGAATGGATGGCCGATCGTTGGAATCGGGACACTGAGGCATGCTGGGTCCCTAATCCCACGATCGACCCCGCGTGCGACTTGGTCAGTGAACGCGACGGCGATGCCCGCGCCTACCGCGGCGGGCACTTTGGGTCGCCCGCGCTACTGCTGCACTCGAGCGTGCGCAGCTTCGTCGTCAACGAAAACTTCGCCGTCGACGCGCACCTGGGCTTTCGCTGCGCGCGCGACGGTCGCTAGGGCAGCGAGCCGCGCCCCGCCGCAGCACCAGCGCTGCGGCAGGGCGCCACTCTCACCCTGCTTGGCAGAGGCCAGCATTCTGGGGCGCGCAGAAGTCGTAGCTGCCGCTCGAGTTCTGCAGCTTTTGACAGGTCCACGAGCCGTCGTTGGAACAAGCTTCGCCGGTCTTGGGCAGGCTGCCGCTGTTGCACGGCGCTGTGCACAGACAACCACCGGACGTTTTCAAGAAGTAGCCAAAGGCGCAGTTCTTCGGATGCCCGGAGTCGTCACATTGTCCAAACTGCGTGTCGCCCTTGTAGAAGGTCGACCCGGTGATGAACGAGTCATCGCAGCTTGGCCCGCCGCCACCCCCCGTGTTGCCCGTGTTGCCAGCGCCGCCGCTGTTGCCGGTATTGCCAACGCCGCCGCTATTGCCGCCGCCCGCGCTGCCGCCACCACCGCCGCTTCCGGCAATGGGTTGACACGTGCCGCTCGCGGGAGTCCCGCCGCCGCCAGGTCCGCCGCCGCCAGGTCCGCCGCCACCAGGTCCGCCGCCGCCAGGGCTACCTGCACTGCCCGGACTTCCGGCGCCACCGGGCTCCCCGGCCCATCCCGGATCACCGGCGAAACCGTCGTGGAAATCCATGGGACGCGACGTGGTCGTGCTCATCACGCACTGCTGGTTCGCGCCGCACTGGCTGTTGTTCGTGCAGCCGGTGCCACTCGCCCCACCGCCACCGCCGCTACCGCCACCGCCACACGCGAGGGGCAACACCGCAAAAACCGACGCCAAACCTACAAAAGCATTACTTAGTTTCATGAAAGCCTTCTCCTTCAAGCTGGGTGCTTCAGCCCGGAGATGGCCAAGGTGCGAGGTTGTCGCACAGAAAGTTCAAAATTGCTGCGCGGGGAACTGGTGCCCCGTTGCTCGGACTAGCTCGTGTCGACTCAGACCGATCCACGACGCGACCGTCGGCCGATCCCGGGCCGACACGTTGCTCACGCCGCCAGCGGTCGCCCGCTCAGTTTTTGCCCGAGTCTGGGGGCGGCAGCGACAGGCAGACTTGTGGGCCATCGGGCTTCGCGTCGACGCTGGCATCCGGCGGCGGCAAGGACAGGCACACCTGGGGTCCGTCGGTCTGGGCATCGACGCCTGCATCGACCGCACCACCGGAGCCGCCACTACCCGCTGAGCCGCCTGTGCCCGCAGAACCCGAAGCGCCACCCGCGCCTGCACTGCCCCCGGAAGCGCCGCCGGAGCCCGCGCTGCCGGAACTGCCGCCGCTCGCAGCTGTACCGCCACTACCGGAACTGCCGCCGGTCGCGGCCGTGCCGCCGCTACCGGAACTGCCGCCCGTGGCTGTTGAGCCGCCGCCGCCATCGTCCGAATCGCCGCCACAGCCCGGCGCCGCCGCCACCAACCCGGCGCTCGCCAACGCCGCTGCCAAAAACCGTGCGCGTCGCGCAAGCACAGCCTTCTTGTCGTCGTCTCCCATGATTCACCTTTCCCCATGATGAACCGACACGCCCGTTTTCGCTAGTCCCATGGCGACCTCGACACGCAGGCCGGGCTTTGGGCGGGCTCGCGGCGTCTCTCTCCGTCAAGTAATCAGACGCAGACTGGGCAACTGCAACTGAGGTGGTTGCCGCTGGGGGCTCCGTCGCAAACCAGTCCGGGACCGGCGCACAATGAGCCGGCGCAGGCACAGGACAGCGGTTGGTTGACGCAGGGATTCTTGGCGCAACTGTACTGAACGCCAAAGCCCTGATACGTCGTCACGCAGATCTGACCGTTCGGGCAGGTCTTGTCGCCGCATTGGAACACACTGCTGCATGCCTGCCCGCTTGAAGCTGCGCTTCCGTTCCAACTCCCTCCACCGCACGTGCGTTGGTGCAGCACTTCTTTTCCATTTTCGCAGGTCTTATAATTGCACTGCATGCCCGCGTGACACGCATCGCAAGCGCTACCCATTTTCGGCAGATCTTGCGGACAGACAGGTTGCGGACAAGGAGGTGCAGTGACCTGCCACTTGCCGCCCTTGCACCAAGCCTGCGTCGGACAGCAATCGCCGTAGCTGCATGCCAGCCCCTCCGCCGTGCAAACGCTGCCGTGTCCAGGCATGGACGGGGGGCACGTTGCACTGCCGGCATCTACGCCGCCTCCAACCCCGCCGCCTCCGACAGATCCCGTTCCGCCGTTGCCGCCGATTGCGCCTCCAGTCCCGCCGCCTCCCACGGACCCCGTTCCGCTGCTGCCCCCGCTCGCGATCCCCCCCGTGCCCGCCGTAGCGCCCGTGCCCGCCGTAGCGCCCGTGCCAGAACTTGCGCCAGAACCGGACGAGCCTGCCGACCCCCCTGAGCCGTTGAGGCCGGCGTCCGTAGAGCCGCCGCAGCCGGCGATTGAGAGCACAGCCAACGCAGCCGCCGAAGCGAGGGACATCGTTTTCATTGCGCGCCCATGATGCACCACTCGTGCCAAGCAATTCGACGCGATTCAGGTGCGAAGCGCAGGCTCGGGGCAGCCTCGCCCTGGCACAGCTGCGACAGCTGCGTCGCGCAGGGTCGCTTGCCTGCCGGGGAACCGCTGCTGCAGCTAACTCAGGCCCCGCACCCGGGACGCCGACGCCCGACGAAAAGCGCCAGCAGCGACGCGAGGAGCCACGCGACGGCGCCGCCCGAGCGGGTTGGGGTCGTGCGACAACCGCAGCCACCCTCGTCGTCGCCCGTCTGGGTCGAGGACGAAGTGCCGGCGCCGCTCGCGCCGTTGCCTCCTGCGCCAGTGCCACCGCTCGAGGCGCCACCGCCTCCGTCCGGAGGATCGATCACGCCAGCGTCAGACTTCGGACATTCAGATCCGCAATACTCGAAGGCGCCCAGATCGATGTTGCCGACCTGCGGGCGGGCCTGGCCGGCGCGGTGCAGGACGTATTGGTTGATTGCCGCGTGTGCGGGCAAGCTGGCGGGATCGAGGGCAACGCCCGCGTCGATGCAAGAAGACCCTGCTGCGAGCTGAAAGTCACCGCTCGGCTGGTCGATGAAACCCGGAGCTGACTCCGTGTCGAGGTTGTTCTGGGAGGTGAGGGTGCCTCCGAAGTTGTCGTGGCTGTCCTTCCAGCCAGAACTGATCCAATTGCTGGTGAGGTCGAGCACTCCGTTCGAAGACAGCATGGCCAGGCTCGAGCCTGAGCCCGTCACGAAGAGGATGTTGTTGCGAACGTCGGCGCGTTCGCCGTTGGTCGAAAGACGCAGTAGCGTGGTGTTGCCGCTGCGCCGCGAGACGACGGTATTGTTGTGAAAGAAGAGCGTGCCCTTGCGGTAGATGGACTCGTCGCCACTGTCGCCGCCGTAGTGCACTATCTGGCTGTTGCCGTCGTCGTTGGGCTCTAACAGAACATTTCCGTATACGAACGTCTCGCGGTAGCTCGGTGCGTTGGGCACGCTGGGATGGTCTTCACCGTCGACCAAGTCGAGTTGGCGATTGCCACCTTCCAGCCAGTTGTAGCGAACGACGAGGCCGGCGGAGCGATCCTTCAGGTTGTTGCCGCCACAGCCTTGGCGCAGCGGGCCGTAGTGGTTGTACTGAAAGGTGATGCCCATGGCGGACGTGTAGCTGTTGTGCTGGTAGATGCTGCCTTCCACGCCGTTGTCGTAGACGTAGTTGCCCTCCACCAAGATGTTCCGCGTCTCGCCCCCGAAGACGCCGATGAATAGCCCGTTGCCAGAGTCGCGGATGATGCAGTTGCGGATCACGACGTTCTGAGCCTTTTCGATGTAGATCGACGCGGCGTTGTCCGAGTAGCTCTGAGTGTCGCCGGGGCCGTCGTGTCCCGTGAAGCTGTAGGGCGGGCGACCGGAGCGTACGTCCAGGTTTTCGATCACGATGTGCGAGGGCAGGGTGTCCGCCGGCACGTTCGAGCTGCCGATCTTGATCACTCCGCGGGACTCGTTGGTGAAGCTGAGCGCTTCGCGCGTTGTGGCTCCATTGCCGTCGATCACGGGCAACTTGCCGTCAGACGCCGGCACGCCGCTGATCACGATGGGCTTGTCTTTCGTGCCGCTGCGGCCGATCACCCACTTCTCCTTGTAGGGAGCGTCGCGCCAGTGGATCAAAACGCGATCGCCAGGAGCGAGGGTTTCCCACGGCACGTCTCCGATAGCCGCATGGGTTTGGCCCGGGCCCACCTCGTAGTCCGTCGCAGCGGCGCTGCCTGCGAGCAACAAAGCGGCCGTCGCAGAAGCGAGCGACGCGAGTCCCTCGCCTCGATTCAAAGTCGTCATTTGGCACGCATTGTAGTCCAAGGGTGCTTCACGGCCAACGACGTGCGGCTGGTCAGCTCAGCCGCACTGCCCAGAGGTGCACGTTTGCCCGGCGGGGCACGGCTTGTCGCAGGCTCCGCAGTGCAGCGGGTCGGTCTGCAGATTCGCACAGGACTGGCCGCACACCGAGAAGGGATACGGGCAGTAGCAATTGCCACCCGTGCAATAGGTCTGCCCGTTTGCGAACATGGGACAAACCACGCCGCACGCTCCGCAGTTTTTGGGGTCTGACAAAAGGGCTGCACACTTACCGTCGCAGATCGTTGCGCCGCTTTGGCAGCCGCACTTGCCGGTCACGCATTGTTCGAAGGTGCCACACTTGGTGCCGCATGTGCCGCAGTTGGACTCGTCGGACTGAAGCGCCTTGCAGCCGTCGGAGCATTCGGTGAAACCGGCGGCGCAGGAGCACTGGCCGCTTGTACACACCTCGCCGCTGCCACACTGCACTTCGCACGCGCCGCAGTTGTAGACGTCGCTATTCAGGAAGAAGCACTGGTTTCCGCACTGGGTCTTCCCGGCGGGACAGACGCATTTGCCGCCAACGCATACGAGGCTCTTGTTGAAGAATGGCGAACCGCCGCAGGAGGCGCCGCACGCGCCACAGTTACTCGAATCAGTGAGCAGGTTGGCGCATGCGTAGCCGCACTCGACCTCGCCAGACGCACACTGGCAGCTTCCGTCGATGCACGCGGCGCCGCCCAGGCACTTGACGCCGCAAGCGCCGCAGTGATCCGTATTAGTCTTCAAGTCGGGGCAGGAGAGCCAACCGCATTTGGTCGCTCCGGCTTTGCACTTGCAGATGCCGTAGACGCAGTCTTGGGTTGCAGCGCATTCTTTTCCGCACTTCCCGCAGTGCTTCGCGTCGGACTGCAAGTCCACACACTCGGCGCCGCAAGCGGTCACGCACTGACAGGAGCCGCTCGCACAGGTTTCTTGCGCACTGCAGGCATTGCCGCAACTGCCACAGTGCTCTGGGTTGGTGCGGGGGTCGACGCATGCGCCGCTGCAGTCGATGAGATCCGACGGACAGGAGGGCAAGCACTCGCCGCCGGCACAATACTCGTGGGGCTTACACGCGGCGCCGCAGGCTCCGCAATGACTCTTATTCGCTTGGAGTTGCACGCAGTCGCCGTGGCAGTTGACCAGGCCCGGGGCGCAGTTGGATTCGCAGACGCCAAGCTTGCATACATCGCCGGCGGCGCATGCGCTGCTGCAGGAGCCACAGTGACGTGCGTCGAGTTCGAGGTCCACGCACTGTTGGTCGCATTCAGCGCGGGGCGCCGGGCAGGACGTAGTGCAGACTCCTTCTGCACACAGTTCACCCTCGGCGCACTTGGAATCACAGGAGCCGCAATGCGCGTTGTTCCAGTTCGTGTCGATGCAGCCGCTATCGCATTCGGTCAAGCTCGTTGGGCACGAAGCGTCGCACTTGCCCTCCGCGCAGACCAATCCTGGCGGACACGCCGCGCCGCAAGCGCCGCAATGATTGACATTGCTTGCAAAGTCGACGCAGCGCGCGTCGCACCAGGTGGCGCCTGCATGGCAGGCTGGGTCGAGTCCCTTGGGGTCGACCTCGACGCAACCGGCCCCCACAAATGCGCCCCAGCCGAACAGTGCGCACAGCATCCGACCCAACATGCGCATCCACTTCATGTCACCCTCCAGCCCTCAAGGGTCGCACGAACGAATCTCCAGGGCCAGGGGCGCGGCAGAAGGAAGCGCGCTGGAGTGTTCGTTGGATGCAGCCGTGGCCTGGGCGCGCTCAGGACTCGCTCTTTGCGGTATCATGCCCCCACCCGTTCCACCGGATGCGAAGCGGGCACTGAGCGCACGTGACGAACTTCGACGACTACGTTCCCGATCCGGCGCTGGCGAAATCCGACGCGGCGCTTGAGCCATGGCTGTGCATCGCGGTGTCCGGCACAGTCGTGGAACGCCGCTCGTTCTTCGACGCCGTTGAATGCCCCTTGGCGCTCTATGAAAAGTTGCTCAGTGACGCGCCGCCCACTCCGGATCTGAAGGCCAAAGCCCCGCGCAACTGGCGCCGAGTGCCAGACGAGTTTCGCGAACTGCGCGCCGCTCGTTGCAGCGCATGCTGGGTCGACAAGGGGCGGCAGCTCTGCACCGTTTGCGGCGGAACGGGCCGCATCCACAGCGGCGACTCTTTCACACGATGCTCTTCCTGCGAGGACGGCTACCGCAAGTGCGACAGCTGCGATGGCAGCGGACAGGCAGTGAAGCTCAACGTCGAATACGGCGAAGATCGCGCGCGCCCTTTCGCGCACATTTTCGTGCCAGATGTCCCGCTGAGCTTGCACGCGAGCCTGCGCCGCTTCATCGCCGCCCAACCCACGATCCCCGAAGCCCTGGCGGTGAACTTGGACGAGGACTTCAGCTCCGCCGACGCCTACCGCGGCCGCAGCGAGCGCGAGCACTACCAGGGTCATGCCGCTGGCAAGGCGCTCGAGCGCGCGCAGCACTACATTGCGCGCATCACCCGCTTGCCCACGGTCGTTGCCGAGCGTCACGCGGCCCACGTCTGGCCCTTCGCTCCCGTGCCCCGCGCGGGACAGCTCGTCGACGGCATGCTGCAGTCCGACAGCTACGCTTGCCTTGTCTGCGACGCCTCTGGCACCACGCACCTGCTCGAGTGACCCACGCCCTCTCATCCGGGGAAAGTTGTGCTTGCGCTGGCGTCGTTGGGCGAAGCGCTAGCCGGCGCAGCTCCAACGCGGTAGTCCCCTGAGC
>CBDUPW010000120.1:0-19460 GCA_965369205.1 uncultured Polyangiaceae bacterium
TCGCCTGCAGTCGCTTCTGTGGAGGCCGGAGGCTGCGGCGCAGCTTCGGCGGCGCGTAGCGGAAGCCGCACGCGCATGGTTGTGCCCTCATTGACAACGCTGTCCACCGCAATGGATCCCCCCATGGATTCCACTAGGCGGTGCGCGATCGCAAGGCCCAAGCCCATGCCCTGCCCCACGGCTTTGGTGGTGAAGAAGGGGTCGAACATATGTGCGGTTACTTCCGCGGGCATGCCGGGACCCGTGTCGCGCACCTCGATGCAGACGAATTCGCCGTCGCAAGTCACGGAAACGGAAACCTCGTTGTCGTCTGCGTTTCCCGGTTCGATGGCATGCACCGCGTTGAGCACGAGGTTGAGGAAGACCTGTCCCAGTCGATGCTCGTTGGCGATGATCTCTGGCACCTCTTCGTAGTGCTCCACGAGTTGGCAGCGGTAGCGAAGTTCCGTCTTGGCGATCCGCAGTGTGTTTTCGACCAGCGCGCGTACGTCCACGGGACCTTCTGCGTCGAGGCGGCTGCGGGAAAAGACTTGCAAGTCCTGCACGACGCGGCGCACCCGTTCCGTACTATCGCGAACGTCAACCAGGGCCTCTGCGACGCTTTTTACGGTTTTCGCGTCGGCGCCGTCTTCGGCGCGCGCGAGGCGTTCGATGGCGTACTCCACGTTAGCGAGGACGGAGGCGAGGGGGTTGTTGATTTCGTGGGCGACCCCGGCGGCGAGGGTTCCGACAGTGAGCAAACGCTCGCTCAGCGCGAGACGTTCACGCGCTTCGGCAAGCTCGAGCTTGGCCTGGCGTCCTGCGATTTGCGCGCGCAGCGTCGCGAGCAGGACTTCGGGGATGACGGGCTTGGAGATATAGGCGTCCGCGCCCAGCTCCAATGCCTTGACGTGGTGTTCCACGTCTTCGCCGGTTGGCGTCGTGCAGTGCACTACGGGGAGATCGCGGGTGGCGGTTTGGCTCTTGAGGATGCGACAGAGCTGAAAGCCATCTAGATCCGGCAAGTCGACATCCAAGACGACCGCCAGACACTCCGTCGACGCAGCGCTGAGCGCTTCTTCGCCGCTGCTGGCGCCGACCACCTTGTAGCCAGCGTCCGAAAGAAGCTGTGCGGTGAGCCCGCGGCCTGCTTCGCTATCCCCCACGACCAAGATCGCGCTCATGTGCCCTCAATATCGCAGGCTACCCGGACTTGGACCTGGCCGATAGACCAAGTGCGCCGGCGCATGACGGAAAGCAGGCCGAGCCAGGTCAGCAGAAGTAGGGAATTCGGCGAGCGGCCGGTTCCAGTGGGCACGCGACAGCCGCAGCCTCCGTCGTCTTGGGACAGCCGGCGGCTGGTCTGCTTGCCGCCACCGCCACCGGTGGCTCCCGCGTCCGTGCTCGCCGCTGCGCCGCTGCCGGCGTTGCCGTCGGGGCCTGCGTCCGTCGCGGTCGTTCCGCCTGCCCCCGCCGCGCCGGCATCCGGGAGCGTGGTTCCGCCAAAACAGTTGGATTTGTGGGTGGACCGCAGATTGCTGCAATCCGTTGGGGACGCGCACTTTGGTTCGGGCAGGGCAGGGGGCGAGCCCGAGCCACCGACGTCCGCCGGGTCGGGGTAGGCCAGCGCGACGCTTTCCCAGCGCGGGGGTGTGCCCGCCGGATACTCGACATTGCCGAAGACCTTTTCTTGGTAGGGCGAGGCACCGCCAACCTGGGGGTTCCAGACCCCGCGACTCGAGCTGTAGGTCGGATTGCTCGGGTTGTTGCTATAGGCCAAGCCGTTGTAGGCCCAAGTGGCTGTGTACCAGTGTTCGATCGTGGTCGGCTGCCGGTCCCCGACGCATTTAGTGGCACGCCACTTGGCCGCGAAAATCTGCGCGCCTGTTGCCATGTTGTAGGTTGCCTCGGCAGCCACCCGTTTTTGATCGAAGGCCGGCGTTTCGCCCTTGTGCATGCCGCTGGTGACTTGGCCCACGCCGTAGCCGCAGTCGAAGGAGATGATCGTGCGCGACGGTCCGCCGACTTGATCCGCCGGCGACGTCGGGACGCAAAACTGTGTCCAGGCGCTCTCACGTTGCGCGATGGCTTTGAGCAATTCGCAGGCGAATAGTGGGGGTGCATCGACCACCGGAGAAGGCAGGTCGCAGCCTTGTTTGATGTCGGAGATGCTTGGCCCCTGGTTGCCCCAAGCCGTTGGGCCCTTGGCGACCAGGTCGAAGATCTGTTGCCACTCCGCAACTGTCGGATTCGTTCCGTTTACGGCTTCCACGCCGCAGTTGTGGCTGTTGGAGCTGCTTGAGAGCGTGTAGCTCGGACATGCGGCATGGGTCGCACTTGCAAACAAGAAGATGGCCGAGCAAATCAGCAGTCGCTTCACGGCACGACTCCGAGCACGCTGTGGCGCGCGCCGCTGGGCAGCGCGAGGCGATGCACGCTGGCCGTCTGGCGGTCATAGGCGAACGGCACCGACAACTGGCTCGGCACGTGATGCTCCAGCGCTACCCACTGCCCGCTTGTGGCCCGCACTTCGTCGAAGCCGTCGCCTAATGCGCGGTCGGGCCCGTTGCCAGAGTTGAGCGTGCCGCCGCGTCCGTCGTTGACGAGTACCCCGCCGCCGGGCCACACGCCCGGGGTGACACGCATATCTGTTGCACGGGCAAGCACGTCGACTTGGCCGCTGCTCAGCGCGAGTCGCGCGACGTACCAGCCTGCTTCGTCCAGGTTTGCATAGACGAGGTGACCGCTTTCGGCATCCACCGAGAAGTCCCGCGCCATGGCTGGTAGCGTAGGCAGCACCGTGCGAAGCGCGTCGGTATCGGCGTGCACCGCGACGATGTCGGCGTGTTGGAACGAGACGCGGTAGAGCAGGATCTCGCGCCCGAAGCGGCCGGCTAGATGGGTGATGTAACCGTAAAAAGTGTGCAGCGCTTTCTGATGCTGGCCAGTCGGGTCAAAGAGGTCGACGCTCAAAGAGTCCGTGCGCAGGTGCCCGGCTTCAATCTGCTCTGGGCTCGGCGTCTCCCCCGCGACGCCCCGTTGCACCACCACGCTGCCGTCCGCCATCACGAGCGGTCGCGACGCGTAGACCAATCCGTCAGCGAGCCTCTGCGGCTCGCTGCCTGTGCGCACGCGCCACAGCGACGAACGAAAGGAGCGATCCCGACCCGCTTCGGTTTCCGCCACCAAGTACGCAGCGTCCGTGGCCGTTGCAAAGGCCCCGCGCACCTCGCCGTCCGGCAAGTGTGGCAGCGTGGCCGTTGGCGGAGCCGGGTCGGCCGCGCTGACGGGTTGCAGGCGCAGCGTGGACTGCGTCGCGCCGGGGACGGTGGAGACCACGGCAATGCGGGGGCCCGGCGCCGCGGCCTTGGCGTGCTCTGCCGCGGTTGTGCCGAGGGTGGAGGGGCTCGTCGCAATGGGCGCAGGCTCGGGCTCGGCCGTGCCGCAGGACACGAGCAGGAGTGCGCAACTGACGTAAGGCAGCCGCATGCCGCACAGAATACAAGAAGCGAGCTCCGTCGCCCATGTGCAATGCCTTTCGGCTTGGAACACCGGCACAAGCGCGTCACAAGCGTGGCCGCCGTCCCGGGTACCTCATCTCTGAGCGGAGGCGCTCACGGCTCACTGCGTCAGCGGCACGTTCAGTTCCACAATCGCCGTGCCCAGGGGCGAGCTCTCGACGAACACGGCCGTGGCGTAGCCACCCCCGGGCGCCTCGCCAACGCTGCCGACGCTGACGATGCGCACGTTGTCGATCTGGCGTTGGAAAAGCTCGTGGCTTCCTCCGCAGACGACGATGTCGGCGGGATCGTCCCCCAACAACGCGTAGAACTCGTCGTCGGACATATCCGACGTGAAGCACTCGGTTGGATCCATGGGCGAGCCATGCACAAGCAAGAGCTCGCTGCCGTCTTCCAGCGGCAGCCGCGCGGTTGAAGGCAGCTTGCCAATGCGTGCCACGATCAGATCCCCAAGCTCCTGGCGTACGCCGACCAAGCGCTGGATGCGTGCTTCGGCCTCCGGAGTGGTTGCTCGCAGCTTCTTGGGGTCCACTTCAAACAGCGCACGATCCCCGATGCCCTGAACGCACACCGCTTTGTGCTCGAGCAGAGTGCGCCAGGTCTGTAGCGGCTCTGGTCCCGGGAACAGCATGTCGCCGCAGACCAGCAATTGGTCGAAGCCGGTTTCCGCAGCGGCGGTCAGCACCGCTTTCAAAATGTCGTGATGCCCGTGAATGTCGGAGACGCAGAGGAAGCGCATGCCATCCTTATCCTAGTGCGGTGTGTCAGAAGTACTAATCCAAATAGGACCGTCTGCCGGTAATGAACAGTGGCAAGGCGAAAGCACTAGGCATCCGCGAAGCGGATGGGGGTAAAAACGGCGAAGCCGATTTTTCGGGACGCCCGCGCCGAAGCATCAGTAACCATCCTCGGGTTTGCGTCGAGGATTGTTTGCGCCAACGCGGCTTTGTCCCTTGCGACCCGAGGAAGCCGCGGCCATCGTGCGACCGTGGACGCGGGCAGCCAGCTGGACGAGTTGTGCCGGGCAATTGATCCGGAACGCGCCGCCGCGCTGCGTGGCGATTTGGGCAGGCAGCCCCTCTTGCACCTGCTGGGGACGGCGTTTCCTGCCCTCACGCCCGTGACCGCCTGGCAGCGCGAGTCTTTGAGTGAGCTGCTGGAGCAGGGGTTTCGCGCAAATCGCACGCGCGCGGACTATATGGCCCGGCTGCTCGCCCAGGTCGGCACGTTCTCGGACCTCGACGCCTTGCGCGAAAACCTGCGGCGTGCGGTCTGGGCAGAGCGTGCGCGCATCGCTTTGCGGGAACTGTTGCCGGCGCAGCTGGGCGGCGCGCCGTTCTTCGATGCTGCCCGCGAGCTTTCGGAGCTGGCGGAGGTCAGCCTCGAGATCGCCCTCGCCGAGTCCGCCAATCACTTCGCGGGCCGATTTGGTTACCCGCGCCGCGCGGACGGCAAGAACTCGAGCGTCGTCGCCATCGGCATGGGCAAGCTGGGAGGCTACGAACTCAACGCCGGATCGGACATCGACCTGTGCTTCGTCTACGACACGGACGATGGCGGCAGCGAGCTGTCGCTACATGAGCATTGGTCCCGGGTGGTTCGGCGAGCCGTGCAGACGCTGGAGGAGCCGACTGCAGACGGAATCGTCTGGCGT
Organism: uncultured Polyangiaceae bacterium; assembly: GCA_965369205.1. Taxonomy (GTDB): domain Bacteria; phylum Myxococcota_A; class Polyangia; order Polyangiales; family Polyangiaceae; genus JACKEA01. Next base: position 5,155 of record CBDUPW010000120.1, read on the forward strand.
GTGGATCTGCGTTTGCGTCCCGAAGGTTCTCGCGGTCCGCTGGTGAACTCATTGGCGGCCAGCGAGCGGTACTATGAGACCTGGGGCCGTTTGTGGGAGCGTTCCGCGTTCATTCGTTCTCGCGCAATCGCCGGGGACGCAGATTTGGGGGCGGAGTTCGAGCGCAGCATCATCACTCCCTTTGTGTATCGGCGCGCGGTGAACCCCAATGTGGCCACGTCCCTTGCGGAGTTGCTTGCGCAGTCCCGAGTCGAACTCTCACAGCATCCCGAGCGGGACCTCAAGCTGGGCGTCGGCGGGATTCGTGAAGCTGAGTTCTTCGTTCAGGCTTTGCAGCTGGTCTGGGGTGGACGCGAAGTCAGCGTGCGCGTCCAAGGAACGCTCCAGGCGCTGTCGCGGCTGCGAAGTCGCGGTCTCGTCAGCGATCGAGAGGTCGGCGACCTGTCCAGCGCCTACGAGCTCTTGCGACGCGCCGAGCACGTCGTGCAATGGGCCACCGGCGTCCAGACTCATGATCTGCCCGAGCACGATGCGGACCGGGAGCGACTTGCCCGCTGCCTTGGATACGTGGACGCCGACGCGTTCGCCGCGGAGCTGGCGGGGCGACAGGCGCGCGTGCACGAACTGTTTCAGTCCGTACTGCCCGAGGCGCCGCGGCCTCCTGCCAAGCACCACGTATTTATCAGTCACCTGGGGGACGCTCCGGAGCGAGTGGACGAAATCTCCGCGTCTCTGTTCGGCTCTAGCGAGGTCGGCGACCACCTCGTCGCCCTCGCGCAGCGCCCGGACGATCTGCTCGGTGAAGTCTCTCGCGAGCGCCATCCGGAGCTTGCGGACAACCTGGTGGACGCCATCGCCGAGTGCCCGGATCCCGCGCTGGCTGCGCGCACCCTGCGATCGTTCTTCGCGCGGTTTGCCGCGCCGCGCGCCTACGTCAGCGCGCTGGCATCCGATCCCATCGCCCTGCGGCGCCTGGTGACCGTGCTTGGGTCTAGCGCCTTTGTCGGCGACGCGGTCGTGAGTCGTCCGGATTTGGCGGACGAGGTGCTCTTCGGAGGCGGCGCGCCCCCAGATGCGTCTGCGGTCGTTGCACTCGAAATCAGCGAGCTCAGTCGTACGCTGGCCGCGGGCACGGATCCCTTTGAAGCGCGGGACCGCCTGATCCATGGGCTGCGCCGCGCGAAGCGCCGCGTGATGGTCGAGGTGGCGGTGGCCGACCTCGCGGGAAGCCTCACCACCCGACAGGCTACCCGCACGCTCAGCCAGCTGGCGGATGATAGCTTGTCCCAGGCGTTGCGCCACGAGCTCGGCGGCGAGACCGCGGGCCTTTCGGTCATTGCCGTGGGCAAGCTGGGCGGGTGTGAAATTGGCTACGGCTCGGATCTGGACGTGCTGTTCGTCTTCGAACCGAGCAAGGCCCCTGAAGGGCGCGACGCCCAAGAGTTCTTCGTGCGGGCGGCGCAGCGCATCATTCGGTTGATCTCTGAACCGCACCCCGCTGGACCGGGCTACGAACTCGATACCCGTCTGCGGCCGTCCGGATCCCACGGCATGCTGGTCACTTCCGAGCAGTCCTTTGCTCGTTATCATGGACTTGGCGAGCAGGGCGGGGCCAGACCGGCAGTGCAGGCGTCGGGAGCGCCTTGGGAACGACAAGCTTTGATCCGCGCACGTGCCTGCGCCGGAGACCGCGAATTGGGGCGACGCATCGAGGCCCTCGCAGCTCGCGCCGCCTACGAAAGCGGCGCACCCGATGTAGGCGAAATGCACCGATTACGCATGCGTATGGAGCGGGAGCTGGCCCAAGAACGCGTGGATCGCTTTGACCTGAAGCTGGGTCGCGGTGGTCTCTTGGACGTCGAGTTCGTGGCTCAGTGGCTGCAAATGCACCACGGGCAGGACACCAGCGTACGGACGCCGGACACGCTGCTGGCCCTCGAAGCCCTCGCGTCTGCGGGATACCTGGAGCGTCGACATTACGAAACGTTCCGCGAGGCGTATGAGTTCCTTCGCCGCCTCGAGCAACGCATGCATGTGCTGCGCGGAACGTCAGCCACCAGCTTCGAGTCGCGTGGCGTCGGCCTGCGGGAGCTGGCACGGCGCATGGGCTTTGAAGGCAACGCCACCAGCTTGCCTCGGGAAGAACTCTTGCAGCGCTACGCGGACGTGTCCAATTCCGTGCGGCAGTCTTATTTGGAGGTGCTCGGCGTTTCCGAGTGATGCAAATGAGCTCACGCCCGCATCAAGAGTTCCTCGCCCACAACGGGCCCCTGCTGTGGCGTCTGGCCGCCGCGAGCTGCGCGCTGCTCCTTGCCCTCGCGTGCCACCACGAGCGGCCCGAGCGTTTGCCGGGCGAGACTGACATTGACGTCAGCGCCGTGCACATCGAGTCCGCCGGAGGCGGAGCATTGGCGCTTCCGCACTCGGAGCTGTTCATGCTCCTTGGCCTGCGACCCGGTAGCATGCTGATCACCAAACGTACCTTCAACGAGTTTCGTCTGGCGGAAGATCGCCGGCGACTCGTCTCTTGGTGGCAGAGCTACGGCTACTTTGACGTGGAGGTGGCCGAGCCGAAGCTCGACTGGGCCAAAGACAAGCAAAGCGTGGCAGTGACCTGGACGGTTGCCGAGGGCGCGCCCTACCGCATCGGGTCGATCACGCTGAAGCATGTGCCGCAGGCGCATCAGGCTGACCTGCGCCGGCTGGTTCCGTTCAAAGCCGGAGACGGAGTCGACCTGGAGGCCTATCGCCTTGCACGCCTGACCCTGGCCGAGCATCTGCAACGGCAGGGCTACGGGCACGCCAAGGTCGTCAGTCGCACTTTCATCGACAAGAAGCAAAAGCTGCTGCACTGGTACTACTATGCAGATCCCGGACCCCTCACCCGGATTGGTACGGTCGCGGTCGAAGGTGCGCACCGCTTGCCGGAGAGCAGCGCCATCGAGCGCGCCGGACTCTCCCAGGGCGAGCCCTATAGCTTGGCGTTGAAAGAAAAGGCCGAGCTCGACTTGGTGGACTCGGGCAGCTACGCCTCGGCCGCTATCAAGCCCGACGCGGACGTCGATCGCGTGTTGCCCGGGGACAGGCCGGACACCGGCGGGGATCTGAGCGACCAGCAAGTCGATGCGGCTGGCAACCTTGTGCCGCGCAAGCTGCCGGAGACCGTCAACATGCGCCTGGTTGTGGTGGAGGCGCCCCGCACACAGCTCAGACTGCGCGCCGGCGCCGAAGCGGATCCGTCCCGGGGTGACACCTATGTCGGTGCGCGCCTGTGGCTCCGGGACATCTTGGGTCCCTACCACCACGTAACGCTCGATGGGCGTGTGGGATATGGCGTGAGCTGGAAGGACGAAGACGACGAACTGTCGGGTCCCTACGGCGAAGCCCTGGTGCGTTACATCAAGAGCGGACTGTTCGGACGCATCGGCGATTTTCGCCTCAGCGGCCGCTACCGCGACCTGCTCTACCCCGGCTTTCAGCTGAGGGAAGTGGCGACGGGGCCGGGGGTGCGCTCGACGCTGGCGCCGGGGGTGTTCCTGGAGGTCGACACGCTGTTTCGTTACGAAGACACGCGAGCTTTCGGCGGATTCACTCCGGCGGTGCAAGGGGACTTTGATCTAACCACAGAAGCGAGCAAGTTGGCGGAGCTGGACGCGAGCTTCGTTTGGGACAAGCGCAACGATCCGATCGAGCCCAGCAGCGGCCACTTGGTTCAGCTCGCGGCCGCGTTTGCACCGGGCGGCGCATTGGGCACGGAGCGCTACCTGCGCCTCGACCCGGAGCTGCGTGGCTTTGCCGCGTTGGGCGACAGTTGGTCACTCGGAGCGCGGGTGGGCGGCGCCTGGGTGCTTGCGGACGATGGCGCGGTCCCGACCAGTATTCGCGCTTTCGGCGGTGGCGCTTTCGGGCATCGCGGCTTCGGGCGCTTGCGGCTCTCTCCGGAAGCTACCTGCGCTGCCGGAGCGACGTGCACGACCGAGCTCGTGGGCGGCAAGAGCCTGCTTGAGTCGACCCTAGAGCTGCGCTTCCTGCCGTTTCGCAAACCCTTCGGGCTTGCGGTGTTCGGCGACATCGGCGGCGCTGGTAAGGATGAAAACCCTCTTGAAGACGGTGTGGCCGCAGCCGTCGGTTTCGGGCCGCGCCTGCGACTCTGGTACCTGCCCATCAGTTTGGACTTCTCGGTTCGACTGCTCAATCGTGGACAAACTGAGGCTTTCGACGAACTCGACACGTACTTGGTATTCTTGCGTATCGGAGAGGCATTTTGAAAACCGACGACGGCGACTCGGTTCGGGAGGTATCCCGCGCTCGCCGTGTGGTGCGTTTCGCACTGCGGGGCGGGGTTGTGCTCGTTGCCGTGATCCTGACGCTTCTCGGGTTGCTCCACACGGGGCCCGGGCAAAACCTCATTCGCGCGCGGGTCGTGTCGGCGCTGAACGCGAAGATGCATGGCAGCGCGTCTCTGGACGAGTTGCAGGTGTCACTGTTCTCAGGCGTGCGTCTGTCCGGGCTCTCGTTGAAAGACGCTGCGGGCGCCGAGGTCGTTCGAGTGGAAACACTGTCCACAAAGCTGACGCTCTCCAAGCTGCTCAGTGGCGAGATCGCCGTGGAGCACCTAAAGCTGCACGGCGTCCGACTTGCTCTGACCGAAGTCGAAGCAGGGGGAACCAATCTTGGTACGCTATTCAAGAAGACGCCTCCCAAGCCGAAGACCACTTCAAGCAAGAAGAAGTCTCGCCGGATTTCGATTGGGCAGATCGACGTGGCCGACGTGGGGCTCACTCTGGAAAAGCTCGACGGTTCCTCCCTCAGCGTCAGCGGAGTCACCCTCGCCGGTCACGCCACGGCAGTGCCGGAGGACAAGACCGTCGCCCTGACCTTGGAGAAGATTGCCCTCGGTCTTGAGCGCAAGAACCAAGGCACAACGCTCTCGGTGGCGGACTTCCAGTCGGCGCTACAGATCGACATTGTGCGAGGTTCGGGCACTGTCAGCGTGAAACGCACGGCTGCGAAGCTTGCGCTGACCCGAAAGGACAAACCGGCATTTTCGACGCCCGTCGCCTTCAACGGTGTCGATCTGGAGGTAGCCCCGGGCAGTCTTTCGGCGACTTTGGAAAAGCTTGGGGCAGGCCTGGCGCTCCTCGACTCGCTGAAGCTAAGTGGCAGCGCCGAGGCCGGTGTCCTGACGGGCGATCAGAGCGCCGTCATCGCCGGCCTCAGCTTGCGGAAAGACAAGCTCAACGTGCTGCTGGGCAAGGAGTTGCTTGCCTCGGACCTTTCTCTTCAGGCCACGGTGGGCGGGCCGCCCGCTGCGCTTTCTGTAGCCGTTGACGTGCGATCTGCCGGTGGCACGCTGAAGCTATCCGGTAGCGTTGACGTGTCGAAAATCGAGCGGCCGAGCTACGATCTCAAGCTTGAAGGCGACGAAATCGAAAGCGTCAAACTCGTCCACTCGAGCGCGCCTCCGATCACGGTGAAGAAGCTGTCGCTGCAGATCAAGGGTAGCGAGATCAAGAAGGAACGCATCGATGCCGACGTCGAGCTGGGCGTCGAACGCTTGACGGTCAAAGGCATCGTCATCGACGGGATCAAGCTGCGCGGTCGCTACGAGCGCGGCACCGTGAAAATCACGTCCCTCTCTATCGACGGCCTGGGGCAGAAGCTACGCGCTGACGGCAGCTTCGTCATCGCCACCCGGCAGCTCTCGCTGAACCTGCGGCCTTCTGGAGATGTCGGCAAGGCGCTTGCGGCGCTCTCCGCGGCGGGGATCCAAATTAAAACCAAGATCCCACCCGGCAAGATCGTGCTCCTGGAGGACGAGACGCATCTGGTGGTGTCAGGCAATCTGAATGAAAAGCTCGACGCCGAGGTGAAACAGGCCACGCTGCGCGCCTTCGGCGGCAGCATCAACATCCGCGGCGCAGCCAACTTGAACAAGGGCGCGGCCGATGCCGAGGGCAAACAGAAGTTTGCGTTGGCTGGCTTTTCCGGCGACGTACGCTTGAACAATGTTGGCCTGGCGTCTTTGGCGCGCCTGCGGGGTAAGAACCTCCAGGGCTACGACGGTCGAATCAATGGCCGAGTCCAAGTCAGTGGCACCAAAAATAGCCCGAAAGCAAAGCTGTCACTCAGCGTGACGTCCAGACCCGACCGGGCCGGCACGCGCCGGGCCGCGCTGGTCACTCGCGTCGACGGAAAGATCGGCGCTGGTGGAGCGGAGGTGTCTGTCAAGGCGGTTCGTCGCGACGGGAGTGGCGCTGAGAGCGACGTGCTTTCCCTCGACGCCAATTTGCCCCTCGATGCGGCGCGCCGACGCTTGCGGCAGAACGGCGCGCTCCGCGTCACACTGGACTTGCCACGACGCAAGCTGTCGAGTCTGCGCGACGTGCTGCCCGATTCGGTAGCGCTCAAGCTGATGAAGTACCCCGACGCCAATGTCGAAGCGCACGCCAAATTCGACGGCACGGTGGCGAAGCCAAGGGGAAGCTTCGCGTTGGATCTAGATACCGAGCTGCCCTTGCTCGCCGACGCCGGTGGCCACCAGCGCCTCGCGCTCCACGGCAGCGTGACGCCCACCCAGACGGGCTCCAAGATCAAGGCCGAGCTCGGCGCGTGGCTCGACCACCGCAAAGCAAAGCTCGTGGACGGCGACATCGGGGCGGACCTGACTCGCTCCGCAGGTGGCACGGACGTGGCCTGGACGGCGGGCATCTCCGTACAGCCGCCGGCGCTTCAGTCACTGCCGGCGCCGATCCGGCGACCGGGTCTGTCGGGCAACCTGAACTTGCGCGCGGACCTGCATGGAACGCGCAGCGATCTCCAGGGACGACTGGTGCTCTCGGCGGATGGCCTTCACAAAGGCGATCTCGGCCCGCTCGATCTAAAGACGCAGCTGGACGTCGGCGCTGCCCAAACGAAGGTCGACCTGAAGCTGCGCGCGGCCGGACTCGACGCGGTCGCACTGCGTGGGACTGTGGGAGTCGCCGGTAGGAACCTGATCCGGACGCTGCGGGAGAAGAAGCTCGGGGATCCTGCCCTCGACGCGGAGCTCACCGTGGTGCGACAGCGGGTGGCGAAGTATGCCTCACTGCGGAAGAAGCTGATCCTAGTCCCGGGTGAGATCTCCGGTCGCGTAGCGCTCACGGGCACGGTCAAAGAGCCACTTGTCAACGGAGCCGTGTCTTTGGACGAGTTCGTCACACTGAATGGCAGCCCGGGCCGTGTCGACTTGCGGCTGAGCGCCCAGGCTGACGCGCTGCGGCTGCGACTCGGAGTGGGCGCGCCCCAGGGAGGCGATAATCCCGTCCAGCTGCGCATCGAAGCGCCGCGTGCAGCGCTGATCGCGCTGCTAAAGACTCCCGAAAACGAACAGCGTCAGCTCGCGGTCCAGGCCAGCGCGCGTGCCAGCGCTGTCCCCCTTGCGAGCCTGATCCCGAGCAGCGCGCTCGACGGAAAAGCCTTGAAGCTCACGGGCGACTTGCATTGGAATATGGATGCGACGCTGCAACTGGCTGCCAAGGGCAAGCTGCGGCGCCTGGCACAGGGCAGCCTGCGCGGAGATTTGCGTATCAAGAAGGGGAGCGCGTCGATCCCAGACTCGAAGCGCCGCTACCATAAGGTCGAATTGGCCATCGTCAGCAGCGACGACGCGCTGCGCATCGAGCGTCTTACCTTGGAGGAGAAGGACATCGAGAAGGCGAAACGCACCCTTGACGTCAGCGGCCGAGTGGCCTGGAAGGACTTGCGACCGCGCGGCATTGAACTCTCGCTCAACGCCAAGGACTGGCTGCTCTTTGGCAGCAGCACCTTGGGCAAACCCGACGCGCCCCGAGCGGCACTTACCAGTCAGATCGAAGTCCGCGGTGATCTAAGCGGCGCTCGACGCAAGGTTGCGGTGACCGTGCGGAAGCTCGATCTGAAGATGCCGGATCGCTACGACCGAGCGCACTGGCCCGAAGACACCCATCTCGGCGACATGCTGGTTCTCGGTGAAGAGGGGGTGACCCTCGGCAAGCTGCCAGTCCCAGAAGCCGTCAAGACGGGCGCGGTACATCAGCCGCCGCCGCCGAAGTCGCCGCCCGCCGACAGCATTGCCGGCGGTACCGACATTGTGCTGTCCATTCCGAATACCGTGAAGATCCAGAAGCCTCCTTTCGAGCTGCACGCGCACGGCAAGCTGGTCGTAAAGCTGCGGCCCGGCCTCGCCGCACCTGAGATCCGCGGGGAGTTGCCCCTGACGGGCGGCGCCATGAGCTTGGGGGGAAAGCTCCATCCCATCGCCAAGGGCAAGAAGAGTCGCATTGTCTTTGACGATCGCAGTCCGCGCGGTCGCATGGAGACGCATCTGCTGCGCCAGGCGGAAGTGGCCGCCATGCGCGACATTTCCAAGGCCAGCGCCGAGGGCGACACCGTGCGGCTCTATCTAGAAGGGCCCATCGGCAAGCCCGTGAGCAAGGTCAACGGCGCTGGCAATGCCGATCTGTGGGACATGCTGCCCGTGTACAACGCCGGGCGCGTGAAGTGGACGAGTCAACCGGACCTGCCCGCCAGCGTCGCGGTTCAAATCCCCCGGCAGTACGACGTGATCTTGCTCAGCTACATGGCGGTGAACCTTCCGCACAACCTGTTCCTAGACCGCATCAATGCGTGGTCCGACCCAGAGGACGCGCGCCGGGGGTATGGGCAAGTCCGCAACCTGGAAGCGGAGCGAAACAGCAAGAGTGGCAAGACGCGTATTCTGACAACTGCGCGTCCCCCTAGCGCTGGACGCAGCGACGCGGAGCTGGAAATCGACTGGATGTGGGCCAACGGCGCGCGCACCAAAGCCGGCATTGGCCTTGCCGCCGGCAATCGCCTCGGAGGTGGCCCCGCCGTATTCTTCGATTGGTCTAGTGAAGACTGATTCTACGCGGGGCCGCGGTGCGGCGGGTGCATTCGGTGCTGATGTTACCGCCGCCGTCTCTGCCACTGCCACTGCCGCAGTTCTGTAGTCCTAGTGCATAAGGAACTGCGCTGAATTCGGCGCGTGTGGGACACTGCCCGGTCGTCTTCGCGTGCGGGCTCGGCTACACGTACGGCATGCGCATTCTCCTGGTACTGGATCCGCCGGCACAGCCCGACGCAGCGGCGCTCTGGCTCAAACGCTGTGCTGACGCAGAACACCCCTCGCTCGTGAGCCTGCCAGCCATCGATCCCATGGCGCGGGCGCTTGCCGCCGGATTCGAAGCGCACGCCCCGGGCGACGCCGGCTACGTCGTGCTCGCACGCGCAGGCAGTGGGCGGCTCAGCGATGCCGACTTCGAGCAATTGGGACTCGGTGACAAGGTGCGTCGACTGGAGCCCGTCGAAGATCCCGCGGTGGAAGCTGCCATCGCCGAAGGCGCGCAGCACCTCGAACGCGGTGATCTTGCCCGCGCGCACCAATCCTACTTCTTTGCGGATTCGCTTTTGGCTTCGGAGCACAGCCCGAGGCGCGCGGAAGTGCTGGTATGCCTGGCCAGTATTGAAGCCGACCGCGGCGAGAAGGCGCAGGCGGCGAGCTTGCTCGACCGCGCCCTTGCCATCTTTCCGGATCACCAAACCGCACTGCGACGGCGTATCGAGCTTGCGCGTGGAGCGGCGGATGGGGCGACCGCCGCGGCGCTCAGACGGCGCCTGCTTGCGCGTGCTGAAACCGATGACGAGCGCGCCGAGTTATTGTGGTCCATCGCCGATGAGTCTTTGCACGCGACGGCGGAAGCTTTGCAACAGGCGTTGGAGTTGCGTCCGCGAGAACCGCGCTTGTTGGAACGGTTGCAGGCGAGTCTCGAGGCGGCCGGGCGTTGGCGCGACGCGGTGGACGCGAAGGTCGCGCTCACAGAGACGATTCAAAGTCCTCGGGACCGCGCGCGGTCGTTCACAGCGGCCGCGGGCATGTGCGCGCGGCGCACCGAGGACGTCGCGCGCGCCGTCGCCTTGTACGAGGCCGCGATTGCGGATGACCCTTCGACCCCGGGCGCCTTCGAGGCCATCGAAGCTGTGTTGCTGAAAAACGCCGACTGGCAGGGGGTGGCGCAAGCCTACGAGCGCCAACTAGAGCGCTTGGCCGGTCGTGGCAAGACGCCCGCCGAATGTGCGCTCCTCGACAAGTTGGCCGGCGTGCACGTCGAGCACCTGAAGGATGTGCGCAGTGCGATCTTGACTTTGGATCGGCTGATCGTGCTCGACCCGGAAGATGTCGAGGCCCGCGCGCGACTGGCTTCCTTGCTGGAGCAGACAAACGCGCCGGAATTGGCTGCGCGCTGCCTCGCCAATGCCGCCACCTGGGGGCCAACGCGTCCAGCCACCTTCCGGGAGTTGCACCGGATCGCCACCGGCCTGGGGGATTTGGACCGCAGCTACGCTGCCTGCGCAGTCTTGGTACACCTTGGCGAAGCAGAACAAGCAGAGCAAGAGGTGTATCGACGCTTCGCGCCGGAAACGACTTCACGCCCACAAGCAGCGCTGGCACCTTCGGGTTGGACGGAACTGCATGTTGCGGATCACGATGTGGTCGTTTCGAACATCGTGCACGCCATCGCGCCCGCTGCCATCGCGCTCCGCTTGGACCAGCTGCGCGCCGCCAAGATGCTACCGGACTTGGGGCAAGTCGAGCGCCACGAGGTGGACAAGAGCACGCTGACCGCTGTGCGCACGGTCGGCTGGGTGTGCGCTGTGTTGGGTCTGCCCGTGCCCGCCGTGTACGCGCAGCCGGAAGATCTGCCCGGAGGGATTGTGGCGCTGCCACTGCAAGCGCCCACGGCTCTACTCGGCAAATCCCTATTGAGCGGCCGGTCCGTCCCGGAGCTTGCATTCACCATTGCACGCTCCCTCACGGCCCAACAGCTCACGGCGCGGCTGCTCACCTTCTATCCCAGCGCGCCGGAGTTCAAGGCACTGGTGCTTGCGGCGATCGCACAGGTGCTGCCGTCCAGTCTGTCGTCTAGCGGTCTTGCACTGCACGACGCGCTGGCGGCTAAACTCGGCCCGGCGGAGCGGGAACGATTGGGCGACGCTGTGCAGGCACTTCAGGCTCGGGATGGTCGCTTTGACCTGAGCGCGTGGACGCGCAGCGTCGAAATGGCCGCGTGTCGTGCGGGCCTATTGGCATGTGGCGACATTACGGCGGCGGCGCGCATGCTTGCAGTGGACGGACGCACCGTGGGCGGGCTCTCAGCCGCCCGACGCGTGCGGGATCTGATCCCGTTTTCCGTCTCGGAGAAATACGCCGCCGCGCGCCGCGCCATCGGCATCGGCGTGACTGCGCAGTGATGTGATCGCGCAGCGCTCAGGCTCGCGCTGCACGCCCGCGTCACCCGCCGGGCTGTTTGCCGGCGTACAAGGTTCGAGGGTTTTCTTGCACGCGGTAGCCGGGCGCCTTGTGTTTGGCTTGTCGCCGCAGCACGCGGGAAAACTCCCGGGCCCCGAGTTTGTGCAATGCGGCCTCGCCACCGGGAACGAAGTGGCGCGTGAAGGAGAAGCTGCGCCCTAGCCCGCGGAATGCCTCAAGCGCCCAGTAGTCGCCCAGATCGTCGATCTGCATGCCTGTGACATAGTCGTTGCCGCTCAGGTGCCGGGTCACCTGATGCAGGAAGGTGCGGACCGCAGGGTAGGCAGGTCGGGTTCGTCGGGTAAGGGTTTTGGCAACATCGTCCAAGACACCTTTCGTCTGCACGCTGAGCTTGTCCGGCTTCGCCTGGTGCTTGCAGGACGAGAGGAAAAACGCCTGCTGCTCCTCGATGCTCTGAGGCAAGAGCTCGGGCGCGATCCCGAGCACGTGCCCCGCATAACGCCACAGGAGGAGGAAGCCATCGATCTCTGTGCGGCGCAGCGCAATCCCCAGTTTGCTTAGACTACGGATGTTTAGGTAGCCGAACAACGCCAGGGTGATCGCCAGATCTTGCTGGTTGATGGGCACCTCCCGCGGGTGGGAGAAGCGCCCGGTATCGAGCAAGTGTCGGCGGATCCCTGCGTGCAGCAGCCGCACCCGGGCAAGGGTTTCGTGGGCCTTGCCACCCGGACGGATTTCGTCCGGGAACGCCATGCGTAGCACCATCGCCATGGTTTCCGAGAGCCGTTGGGTCGCGCTGCCCGACAGCATGCCCGTCATGGCAGTCACTAGCGCCATCTTTTGGAAGACGGCGCCGCCGACTAGAGAACCCGACAGCAGGGACACCCCCATGAAGGGGCCGTAGGTGGCGATGAGCCGTTGCCCAGGAACCATGGCGTTGAAGTCTGCCCAGGGCGGAGTGTCATTGGTGTGCCTTAGGAACGCGGCGCAGTTTTCGTCGCCACTCGCGGCGCGCGCACGCACGGCGCCAAGCAGGTCGAAGATGTTTGTGAGTGGGCCCGCTGCCGCGAGCTCCCGCACCACGGTGTCTGCCAGGGGGTCACCGACCGTGCGCCAGTGCTCCAGGGCCGATTCGGTGTACGGCTCAACGTACTCGAGCTCTGCAAAAGGCGGGATGGTGTCCAGTGGCGGCAGTTGGTGCATGTTGATGGGCACGGCGAGCGCAGTCTAGCCTGCGGCGACGCTTCGGAACACCTGAGCCCGTGCCCTCGCATTGGGGGCTATCCGCCGCCGGGCTGCCATGCTCCGGTCCGTACAGGAGGCCAGCTGTGATCGTCGTAACGAACCGCATTCCCGTGGCAGAAGGCCATGAAATCGACTTCGAGGACCGCTTCAAGAAGCGAGTGCACCTCGTCGACCAGTCGCCGGGCTTTGTGCGCAACGAAGTGCATCGTCCCAAACCCATGAAGTTCGATCACGAAGCGGGCGGCTTTGTCTCGGATCCGGAAAAGCAGGGCTACTACGAGGTGAAAACCTGGTGGCGCAGCTTCGACGACTTTGAGGCTTGGACCAAGAGCCCAGCCTTTGCGGAAGCGCACAAGAATCGGGCGCCCAAAGAAATGTTCGCCGGGCCGAGCGTGCTTGAAGTGCATGAGGTGTTCCTCAGCACGGATCTCGAAGGCGTCGCGGGCTAGGCGTGTTTCGCCAGCAACTCGGCGGCTTCGAGCGCGCCGTAGGTGAAGATGATGTCGGCGCCGGCGCGGCGCAGGCCGAGCAGGCTCTCTAGCAGGCAGCGATCGTAGTCGAGCCAGCCGTTCTGTGCCGCGGCCTTGAGCATCGCGAACTCACCACTGACGTGATAAACGGCGACGGGCAACTTGCTGTGCTCCCGCACGAAGCGCACGACGTCCATATACGGCAAGCCCGGCTTGACCATGAGGATGTCCGCACCCTCGGCTTCGTCCAGCTCGATCTCGCGCAGACACTCCCGCAAGTTGGCGGGATTCATTTGATACGTCTTCTTGTCACCGGCCCGAGGCGCGGAGTCCAAAGCGTCACGAAAAGGCCCGTAGAAAGCCGACGCGTACTTCACGCAGTAGCTCAAGATCCCCACGTCGGTGAAGCCCGCTTCGTCGAGCGCTCGACGCATCACGCCTACGCGACCGTCCATCATGTCGCTGGGCGCGACCATGTCGGCGCCCGCTTTCGCCTGCGCCACGGCCATCTTCGCAAGCAGCGGTAGGGTTTCGTCGTTGTCGATGCGCCCGTCGACAAGATAGCCATCGTGTCCGTCCGACGAATACGGGTCGAGTGCCACATCGGTGATCACGACCAACTCTGGGAGCGCGGTCTTCAACGCACGCACAGCGCGCTGCAACAAACCTTCCGGTTTTTCGCTTTCGGTGCCCCGGGAGTTTTTCAACGCGTCGTCGATGGCCGGAAAGAGCGCCACGCCGGGCACGCCAGCGTCGAAGGCTCGCCGTGCGAGTGCCACCAGGTGCGTGATGCCGAGACGCGCGTGGCCTGGCATGCTCTTGATGGGCGTCTGGCCGTCGCCCTCCTGCACGAACAAGGGCAGGATCAAGTTGGACGCGGAGAGAGTGGTTTCATTCACGAGAGCCCTACGGCCGGCGCTCGCACGGTTTCTTCGGGGTCGGATCAGCACGTTGGGACTCTTATTTAAGTCGCGCGCCGCCTCAAGGCTTCCGTTACGTCAGCGCCAGAGGTCGGCCGGGGGTGTGACATTCGGATCAGGCTTTTCAGGCAGTTTCGGAGTGCTAGCCTTCCATCACGATTGGAGGCCTACATGTCCTTAAAGTTACTCAAGACTCTCAGTTTGATTGCACTCACATCCACCGTCGCCATGACTGGCTGCAGCAGCGACGATGACGACAAAAAAGCCACGGGCGGCACGAGCGGCACCGGCGCAACCGGCGGCACGGGCGGAAGCTCGGGCAGCGGTGGTACCGCGGGCGCATCGGGTGGCGGCGGCACGGCG
>CBDUPW010000121.1:0-19214 GCA_965369205.1 uncultured Polyangiaceae bacterium
AACGCGTATGCCGCCGCTCCGCGACGCGCGGCCAAAGTGGCGAAACTTCCGCGCCAGCGCGGATCGTCGAAGGCGACGACCTGGAGACGCGCGGCCAATGGGTTTCCGCGCCGGCACCGCTCAACGCGTATGCCGCCGCTCCGCGACGCGCGGCCAAAGTGGCGAAACTTCCGCGCCAGCGCGGATCGTCGAAGGCGACGACCTGGAGACGCGCGGCCAATGGGTTTCCGCGCCGGCACCGCTCAACGCGTATGCCGCCGCTCCGCGACGCGCGGGCACGTGGCGACCTTTCCGCACGGGAACACTCCGCAGGGCAACGCCGCTTCAGAGGCAGTTGTAGATCCCCTTGCCCGGGTCGAAGCCGCATGCATTGCACGACAGCTGCTTGACCTGGTCGTTCTCGCACCAGACCACGCTCGCGCCGTTACAGCGACCCGCGTAGGTTTCGCCGTTGCAGGGGTCGCTGCTAGTGCAACCGTAGTAGCCCTCGGCCGCTTTGAACCCACACACCTTTCCCTCTTGGGCGCAGTTCTTGGCGTAGACGGTCTGCTTCTCGCACCAGATCACCTCGTTACCCTCGCAGCTGCCGGCGAAGGTGTGGCCGTAGCAGGGGGCGTCGCCCGCGGTGGGAGGCGGATTGCCCGGCGGCGGATTGCCGGGCGGCGGATTGCCGGGCGGCGGATTGCTCGGCGGCGGATTGCCCGGCGGCGGATTGCCCGGCGGCGGGTTGCCGGGGTTGATCCCCAGGAAAGAAGCGTAGGGGTCGACCCGGGTATCCACTCCGTACTGCTGGCAAAACGCGTCCCCGTAGGACGTCACCCCTGCGACGAACCACTCGTTTCCGACTTTCGCAAATGCCGGACCGCCGCTATCACCGTGACAGGTGTTCTGACCGGGCGACTGGTACATGAACTGCGTCGGCATGATCTGCGTGAGCGCCATGGTCACGGAGCGCTTGATGCCGCCTCCGCCACCGTTGCCGTTGGTATTGCCGTATCCGACGAAGGTGACCTGTTTTCCATGCCACCCACTGTCCATGCTGGGCAAGGTCTTCATGGGCGCTACCGGTGCGTCCGCGCTCAGCGTCACGTAGCCAATGTCGTTGGTGAGTTGCTGCGCGTTGTATCCGGGATGCGGCGTCACCGACACCACGGCGATGCTGGCCTCGGCCGCCGACAGACTTGCCCCGATCACGAAGCGCATTTTCGAAGGGTCGACGCCGACCAGGCAGTGCGCGGCGGTCAGCACGCGGCGCGGAGCAATGAGCGTGCCGGTGCAGTACATACCGCCGTAGTGAGTGAGCGCGCCCGCGGCGGGGAACGCGCTCGTCGTCGTTCCGCCGACGATGTCGTGGCGCGAAGAATCGGTGTCGGAAGTGGAGCCTGCTTCTTCCTGGCCCGGGGTGGCCGCGCAGCCGAGCGCGAGCCACACCAAGGCCAGCGCGCAGGAGTTGTGCATGGGATGGGACATGGTGTTTTCCGGCGCGCGCATGAGAGGGAACGCGCACGCACGGTGAAGACCCCGCCGCTGCGCAAGCTTGCGAATTCAGCGGCATTTCGGTGGGTGAGTGTAGGCGCGGGTGGTCACACACACGACACTCGCCCCCCGCCCGGAGTCGCAGGCGGAGTTCAGCCCGAAGCCAGCGCCGCAGCACGCGGCGCCATCGGGACGCTGCAGCTGGTAGCCTCGCCTGGGGCACATGCTGGAGCCGACTCATCTCGCCCCTGGCAGCGTCGTGGCCGGGGACTATCGCATCCTGCGTGCCCTTGCGCGCGGCGGCATGGGTAGCGTCTACGTTGCGGAACAGTTGAGCACTGGCCGAGAACGCGCGCTGAAGGTACTGCACGCTCAACTGACGCAGCAGGACGTGATGCGACGGCGCTTTGAACAAGAAGCGCGGATCGGTGCAAAGATCAAGAGCGAGCACGTGGTGGAAGTCATTGCCGCGGGTGTGGACGACGCCGCGGGCACTCCGTGGCTCGTGATGGAGCTCCTGGAGGGCGAGGACCTTGCTGACTACTTGAGCCGCACCGGCCCGCTGAGTCCTACGCAGACAGGCGAAATCATCGCGCAGCTGTGTCACGCCTTGGGCGCTGCCCACGCGGTGGGTGTCGTGCACCGCGATCTAAAACCCGAGAATGTGTTCCTGGCAACGTCTCGCCGCTTGGGCGCGAGCTTTACGGTGAAGGTGCTCGACTTCGGCATTGCCAAGGTCGTGGCCGAGGCCAAGTCGAACACCACCGACGCGGTGGGCACTCCGCTGTACATGGCCCCGGAACAAACCAGCGCAGGACAGTCCGTCGGTCCGCAAGCGGACGTGTGGGCCCTGGGGCTCTTGGTATTCCACATGCTCACGGGCCGCCCCTACTGGAAAGGCGGCAATACGGGCAGCTCGTCCGCCATGGCCGTGCTGCGGGAAGTCGTGATCGAACCGCTGGTGACCGCGTCGGAGCGAGCCCAAGCGCTGGGCGCTGCCGGGGAGCTCCCGCCGGGATTCGACGACTGGTTCGCCCGGGCGGTCGCGCGCGAGCCCGCCGATCGTTTCCCCGACGCGGCCCAGGCCTACCGCGCCCTTGCGGCGATCGGGTTTTCTGCCGGTTCCGACACTGACGCCCTCGCCGCGACCCAGCCCCTGGACGCGGCGGCTGCCTTTGCGCCAACCATGAACCTCTCGGACGCGAGGACAGGCAATGCCGCACTCACCCCGTCGCCACTGAGCCGCACTGAAGATCCCGCCGACACGGTTTCCGCCGCTAGCGCGGGGCGCTTCCCGTGGCTGGGCGCAGCAGGGCTCGGAGCAGCGATTGTCGGCGGCTTGGTTTGGTGGGGCACAACCCGCAAACCGCCGGACGCACCGAGCCGCGCGGAAACGACCCGCAGCGCTTCGGTAACCAATGCGAGCCACGCAACCTCCGCTGCGCCGACGCCTGCTCCGGGCAACGACGCAACCGGAAGTCGGGGACCATTGGTGCACGTATGCGGCTCCGACGAGGGCCAAGGTGATCGCAACCGATGCAAGGAACCGTCCTTCCCGTGGTGCAACAAGCAGGGACGCTTTGTCGCGTGTTGCAGCAAGAGCTTGGTGCCCTCGGGCAGCAGCGGTGCCTGCGAGTGCGCGCCGGGCGGCGCGGTATCCGATGAAGCAATCGCCGGGGGCTGTCCGAAAGCCGAGGGCGCCCAAGGCCTGCCGAAGGGCGTCGTGCAGGCCGTGATCAAGACTGCGACAACAGAGATGCGTGACTGTTACGTACGCGAGTTGGAGAAAAACCAAGTCCTCAGCGGCCAAATTGAGCTCGGCATCGAGATCACGCCCTGGGGTGACGTCTTTGACGCCCGCATCCGCAATTCTTCCTTGCCCAATCCACGCGCCCAGGAGTGTGTGCTCGCTGTGGTGCGCAATCTTCGCTTCCCGCCAATCCACGGCGGCGGCACGGTGCAGATCGGGTACCCGGTCCGCTTCGAACTTGCGAAGTGAACACCGCGCCGGGATGCGACGTTCTCTAGTGGCGTTCGCCTAGGGCCGAACGGCCCCCACTGAAACGCCCGCGCTACCGTTCAGGGGATCGCGGACAAGGAAATCACCGAGGAGCTGCCCGCGTATGGGCCTTCTGCGGCGGGCGAGGCACTCCGAGCTGCCGGTCGTGCCACAGCAGCATGGCTAGGGTGCCGACTTCGCGCAGCCAGGGTTGGTTGTGGGGGCCGGGGAGGACAGACAGCGTGTTGGGCACGTCGAGCCTATCTAGCTCCTTGCTCAACACCTCGTTGGCCTTCTTGTAGGGGTCTGCACTGCTCGTGCCCATGCGAATCGAGCGCGGCCCGACGCGGCGGATCGCTTCCGCCAGCTTCTTCGCGTAGATCAAAGCCGTCGGAGCTCCGAAAGCCGACTGCACGCCGCCGAAACTACCAAAGAGCTCGGGCTTGCGCAGGAACGTCTCGATACCGACGTAGCCACCGAGGGAGCAGCCATCGAGACCGGTAAACTCGGGACCGGATCCGATGTTTGCTTTCTCGCGCGCGGCAGGCAAGAGCGTCTGTTCGATCCAATCCGCATAGCGATCGATTGTCTTGGCGGCTGGCTGCATCTTGTAGGGATTCGGAGTGACGGGGCAGAGCAACGCCATGCCCCCGAATGCCCTCTGACTGAGACTCTTATTGACCTGCGCCAGGTGATCGTCAGTGAAGTAGCGCAACTTGGGCAGCGCACGCTCCACCGGCAAGGCGCGCAGCCGATCGTAGCTCGTTACCAGACCGTAGCGATCGCCCCAAGCGTGGATCCCGAGCAGTTCGTTGCCGGTTTCACCCAGACCGTGCAACAGAACCAGCACCCGCAGCTTCGTTCCGGAGCTGATGTGCTTCGGCACCAAGAGCAAGCTGCGTCGAGCCAGGCGTTTGTCGCCGTCGCGCAGCACGTCATGCAGGACGAGCTGGCCGCTTTTCGGCGGCGTGGCGAGCGCCGCGCGCGGTGCAGCAAGCGCCACCGCGCCGGATGCCAAGATGAACTCGCGCCGCTCCACGAGTTTTGGTCTAGCACAGCTGCGCGTCGCGGGATGGGACGCACTCACTGTGCGTGCAGACACGCCACAGCGGCGCCGACCTTGTGCGCATCGGTGCGGCGGCCTTGGCAGCGTTCGCTTTCGCGAGTATCTCTGGTCGCCAATGCGTCGCGCCAGTTGGCCCCCCCTGCTACTGCTCTTGGTGGCGTGCGCGCTTTTCGCACAACAAGCGGCCGCACACCAACGTGGCCGAAGCTTCTGCAGCGTGCGCACGGTGCCCGGCGGCATCGATGTCACCATGGAGACAGCCGGTGTTCACTTGGTGCCGATCTTGGGGCTGTCTGAGAAGAAGCCGTCGGACCGCGAGTTGCTCGGCGCGCGAGACCGACTGATGCAGCAGCTCGAAGACCGCGTGCAGCCGCGCACACCGACGGGTCCGTGTCGCTTCCGCGCGGGCCCGCTCGAAATCGTGACTCTCGACAGCGAGCGCGGCGTGAGTGCCACGGTCCATTTCGACTGTGACGGCGGTCCGGTCACCCTACGCAATACCTTCGGCATGGATGTCGAGCCAGCGAGCGAAATCGTCTGCGCCATCGACGGAGCTGCGTGGGTGTACCGCATTGGCCTCGAAGAACGCGAGGTCGGAACCCCACCGACACTCGCGGCCACTTTCGCCAGCTTCGTGCGCTCCGGCGCCGGGCACGTGCTCTCGGGCATCGACCATATATTGTTCGTGCTGCTCTTGCTGATCGCGGCGGCGCGGGCAGCTCAGACGCAACGGTTCAAGGTGGGGATCCGCGATGTCACGTTGATCGTGACCGGATTCACCCTTGGTCACTCTGTGACTTTGATCGCGGCTGGCCTTGGCTGGGTGCAAGTCAACCCGCGTCTGACCGAGAGCCTGATCGCCCTGAGCATCGTTGCCATCGGCGTGGAGAACGTGGTTCGCGAGCGGCCGCGCATGCGCATGCTCGCGGCCAGCATTTTCGGCCTGGTGCACGGCTTTGGCTTCGCAAGCGTGCTCGCCGAAACGGCTCTACCCGCGCGCGGTCAGGTCGGTGCGTTGATCAGCTTCAACGTCGGCATAGAGCTGGCGCAGCTCGGGATCGTGCTGTGCGTATTCCCGCTCTTGTGGTGGGGCGCGAAGCGTGGCTTCTATGAACGGAACTTAGCGCGGCCGCTGAGCCTAAGCATGGCAGCGCTCGGCGCGATCTGGTTTTCCAAGCGTGCCTTTGATCTTTCGTTCTGGCCCTGGCTTGGGGGGTAATGAGCAGGGCGACAGTTGCCCACGAGACGGCCCACTAGCCGTCTACATTCTGCGAAGCCCGCGCGATGAATTCCACCAGCGCGGATGCCGTGAACGGCTTTTCCAAGAAGCGCTCTGGATCGACCACCACTCCACGGCGGTCGAGGGCATCTCCCGGGTACCCAGACATGAACACGACGTTCCGAGCGCCCACTTTGCGCGCAAGGGTCGGTCCGTCCATCTCGGGCATCACCACATCGGTAAGCATGAGCTCGAAGCTATCCACGAAGCCGGGTTCACGCGCGAGCACTTCGCTCGGCCCTGCGACTGCGATCACCTCGTGGCCAGCGTCTTGTAGCACGCGCACAACCACGGAGCGCACCGCATCATCGTCTTCGACGACGAGGATACGAACGCTGCGGGTAGCGACTGGAGGCGCGGACTGCTCTGTCTTCGCTTGTGCCTCGGTCAAAAGCGGCCAGTACACATCGAAAGTGGTGCCGCTTTCTGGACCGTCTTTTACTTCGATGCTGCCACCGGATTGGGTGACAATACCGAACACCGTTGCGAGACCGAGTCCCGTGCCCTCGCCGGGGCCTTTGCTGGTGAAGAAGGGTTCGAAGATCCGCTCTCGGAGTTGCGGTGAGATGCCCGCGCCGGAATCCGTGACTGAGAGGCACAGATACTCGGTTTGGTCTCGCTCCAGCTGGGTCGTCTGGATCGTGATACGGCCGCCGTCCGGCATCGCATCCCGGGCGTTGACGGCAAGGTTCAAGACCACCTGGGTGAACTGACCCGGATCGCCCTGAATCAGCCCCAGATCGGTCTGGAGCTGCAGCTCCAATTGCACGTCTTCTCCCAGCAGTCGGTGCAACATGCCGGCCGCTTCCTCAACGTATTCGTTGGGGGACATTGCTTGCGGCCGCGTCGGGCGGCGACGACTAAACGCAAGCAGCTGTCGGGTGAGGTCTGCCGCGCGCTGGCTCGCGACGGCGATCTCCTCCAGAGTCTCGCTACCGCTGCCTGCTCGGCGCATCAGATCGACGCTGCCGATGATCACGGTTAGGAGATTGTTGAAGTCGTGGGCGATGCCCCCCGCGAGCCTCCCCAGGCTCTCCATCCTTTCAGATTGTGAAAGGCGACGTCTGAGCTCAGTCTCCTCCGCCAGAGCGCGTGCGCGCTCCGTGACGTCGCGAATAACCGCGAGGACCTCGCCGGGCCCGAGGCGCGTCACGCTCACCTCGACGCTAACGGCACTGCCATCCGCGTGCCGCAGTTGACGCTCGATGACGTAGCGGTCTTGGTCGCGAAGCCGCGCCAGCTGCATCGGGTTATCACCGAGATCCGCAATGCCCTCGCTGACGGACATGCCCAGGACTTGCTCCCGCGAATACCCCAGCATGGAGCACAGTCGTTCGTTTACTTCGAGGGGACGCGCAGCGTCGTCCATGATCATGATTCCGTCGCCTGCTGCCTCGAAGAGACGCTGGTAGCGAGCCGCCGTACGCCGCAGCTCACTCAAACCGCCTGGCTCGACGCTGACCTCGCCCCCCACTCGCCCGCCTTCCACGGAGGAGCCCGCGCCGCTTCTTTCAGCTGGAGGCATCGCCGGATCGTGCTCCTTCATTCGCCGAAAGTCATCGCTTGCCCAATCGACAGGTCTGACGGGCAGGTCCCGGCAAGCCGGCAACGCGGTGGGAGGCCGATGACGCATACGGCGGCACACCCCAAATGACCCGCGAAAAGGCGGCGGAGCTTTGCGTCCTCCGGCGCGTTTGCGATGCTATTTGGGTCCTTCGAGCGCACAGGTGTCTGAGCAGCCGTCGCCGGAGACGCTGTTGCCGTCGTCGCATTGCTCGCCCTGGCTCGACTGAATCGTGCCATCACCGCAGCGAGGTCCGAGCACACACGTCTTCTCGCAGCCGTTGTAACCGCCGGCGTTCACGCCGTCATCGCACTGCTCTCCAAACAGACTGTCCACCTTGGCGTCGCCGCAGAAGGAACCGAGCATGCAGCCTGGCGCGCAACCTGCACTGCCCGTCGTGCTGTAAGTAGTGAGGTTCGTGCCGTCGTCGCATTGCTCAGGCGGATTCTGAGTCGTAGCGTCGCCGCAGCGGGGGCCCGGCGTGCAATTCGGCATGCAGGAACCATAGCTGCCGTCGATCTTGCCATCGTCGCAGGTTTCGTCACCGGTCACGATACCGTCACCGCATACGCTCACGCACTGACTCTTAGCGCTAACGAAGCCACCCAGCGTCAAGTTGAAGTTGGATGCATTCGTGTGGCGCTCCGCGTGGAAGAGCGCGATCTCGTAGACCTTGCCTTTAGTCAGGCCGAGCTGCGCTTCGAGGGCGGCATTGATCGTGAAGGAACCCGAGCGCTGCGGGTGTAAACCGCCCAGGTCGAGGGCAAGCTTGCCAGCGATGAAGACCCACACGTCGTCATCGCCAGAGAAGTTGAGGGTCTCACCGCCCTTGTATTCGAACCAGTAGCGGATCTCGCTGGTGAAGCCGAAGTTGTGCCCGCCGGATGCTGCTTCTTTGCTTTGAGCAACCCAACCCTTGGCATCGAGGGGAAAGAACGTGGCGTCGGGAAAGAAGTAGGTGTTGTTGGGTTGCTTGTTCAGTGTGAGCTTCGTGATCTCTTTCACGTTCACACCGGCAACGTCGGTGTACCACTGGGCGAAGTTCGCAGCGGTTGTCAGCTGCTGGCCATAGGGGCAGGGTGGATTCGGTGAGCCTGCATTGGAGCAGATCCCGGCGAACACGGGCTTACCGCCCGCGCTCAAGCTGGTCTGCACCAGACCCTTGGTTTCCTGGCTGCCGCTGAAGATTTCGAAATCCGGGTGGCGCGTGGAACCGCCGGCAGGCAGCGCGACTTTGTCTCGGAACACCACGGGCACCTTCAGCTGCGCAGGCAACTGACCCGTGACTACGGTGCAAGAAAACCCTGCTTCCTTCTTGCAGCTCGAAGAACAGCCGTCGCCGCTCTTGGTATTGCCGTCGTCACACTCTTCGGCGTCACCGGGCAGGATCAAGCCGTCGCCGCACGCGGACACACACGCGCCTGCGCTACAGTTCGGTTCGACCTCGCAGAATGGATTGCAACCGTCGCCGATAATGCTGTTGCCGTCGTCACAAGGTTCGTCGCCTTCTTTTTTTCCGTCGTTGCACACCGTCTTGTGACAGGCCTGTCCGGCCGGACCGCAGGCGTGGCCGGGTTCGACTTTGCACGTAGCGGAACAGCCGTCACCGGAAGTAGGCGTGGTGTCGTCGTCTTCGCACTCCTCTTTGCCGGCGATGATACCGTCGCCGCACTTGTCTGCCTCACACTTGGCCCCCGGGGTGGGGCACTTCCAGCCGGGTTCCAGCACGCACTTGTCGGAGCAACCGTCACCGGCCTTGGTGTTGAAGTCGTCGCAGGTTTCCTGTCCCGTTACTTTTCCGTCACCGCACACGACGGTGGACACGCAGGGATTGCCCGGCTCCGGGCAGGCAAAGTTCGCCTCGACGTTCTTGCAGTTGGCGGAGCAACCGTCGCCGGGAGCGCTGTTGCCGTCGTCGCATGCTTCGCCGGGCTGGATCTTGCCATCGCCGCAGCCCTTTATCTCGACGCCGGCGTCACCGTCAGGCGCGTCTGCTTGGGCGTCCCCTGGCCCAGAGTCGATGACGATCCCCGCCCCGCTACCACCACTGCCACCGGCTCCCGCGCTGCCAGCGGCGCCGCCCATTGCTCCGCTGCCGGCGTCGAAGACGTTGACTTCGGGCTTACCGTCGCCGCTGCAGTGCAGGAAGCCCGCCGCAGAGAGCGCAATTGCGGTGAATCTGGTGAATACATGGGACGCAGCCAAAGAACGAAAGGAACGCATAGCACTAGGTATGCACCCTCCCGGAAACGCCGGCAACGCGGGGACGGTTTTTAGCGCTCGGAGCGCCGGCTCACGTTGACGAGCACGGCTCCGCCGACGCTGAGCATGGCTGTGAAGTGCGGCAGCGCAAGGTTCAGCGGGCTGCCGTAGGTTTGAGGACGCATGCGGTAGCGACCGGCGAGGCCGAACCACAAAGCGTAGTCGCTGACGTATAGCGCGCCTACCCCGCCGAGTTCAGCGACGCCGCTGGCGATGGCGGAATCGGCAGCCGTACCGTTCACGGAGAACCAATCGACACCAATCAGTGCCTTGGCGCCGAAGTTGTAGCGGGCGTCGTAGGGCGCGCCCCACCCCACTCCAACGCCGACATCATAGCCGAAGGTCGGACCGCGTGGCGCAGATCCAACCCGCGCACTTTCGCTGAGCACAATGCTCAGCAGCCCCAAACCGACGCCGACGTCGAAGCGACCACCCAAGGGAGGCGACAGTGGTTCAGGCAATAGCTCGATGGATGCACCGAGGCTCAGACCGCCATGGGTGAACTGACGGACGGTCTGCGGCGCAGGCCCGCCGGTCTGCGGCGACGCTTCCGGGATCGGCGTTGCCGCTGCCGGCGATGCTGGCGTCGGCTCCGCGTTTGCTTCAGGTGCTTTCCCTTGGCGCAACCGCGTTTCGATGGCTTCGAGCACCGATTCGATGAACTGCGGTCCACGCGCGACTTGCAACAGCTCCGCCGGCGGCACGTCCCAGATCACCCACGCCCGGCTGTCGTCGCAGGCCACAACCACACTTCGAGGCAACTCGGTCTGGGCGGTTTGGGCGCTCAGGGTCAACGCGATGCGCGATGCCAGCTCATCAGCTTGCTCCGCACTGACCTGCGCGCAGGTCGTTCGCACTGGGGGCGCTTTCCGCGGCAACGGCTGCGCGTTGGCAACCAAGACTGGGCCCAGAGCGCCGACAAACCCCAAGATCGCCGCTGAACTTCGCATCGTCACCCCGAATCCTAGACCGGACCGATCCTGGGCGCTGTCAGGATCGACTAACCTAATCCGAGAGTTTCATGGCCGAAGAAGGGTTGCTTGTCCCGACTGCGGGAGCACAGGCGGACGCGTTGCAGCGCACGCTGAGCGACGCGGAGGACCGCGAGCCGTCGGCGCTTGCGGGGACGTCGCTGCCGAGCACTTCAGAGCTGCTCGCATTGCTGTACCGTCAAGTTGCCGCATTGGCCGGGCCGCGCCAGGACTTGGATGACTTGGTGCAAGCCGCTGCGGAGCGCGTGCTGAAGTCGCTCCACCGCTTCGACGGTCGTTGCTCCATGACCACGTGGACGTACACCATCGCATACCGCACCGTCGTTGACAGCGTTCGCTGGCGCACGCGCTTCCGGCGTCGCTTTGTCAGCAGCGAAACCACGGAACTCGACCGCTGCAGTTCCGACTGGGACTCTGATGCAGCGCTGTTGCAGCTGGAGCGCGCGCGACGGCTGCACCGCGTCCTAGACACGTTGCCGCAGAAGAAGCGTGCCGTCGTCGTACTGGTGGAATTTGAGGGGCTCGCGCTGCGTGAAGTGGCGCAAATCGTCGGAGCGAACGAACGCACCGTGCGGTCGCGTCTGCGGGACGCGCGCAAGAAGCTCGCACAAGAGCTCGCCGCAGACCCGCTATTCGGAGGGAGTCAGCCATGAGCGAGGACCTCTCCACTGCAGAACTGCGCGCCCTCGACACGGCGCGCGACGTCTGGCCCACCGCGGTGCCCAACGACGCGGACATTGAGGCGGCAGTGCGGCGGCTGCGACCGCGGGTCCGCAGCACGAAGCGGCGACTGTTGCCGCGGCAAATCGGGCGGCTCTCGGTGATCTTCGTGGTGCTGGGCTTCGGCTTGGCCTGGGCGGCGGGAGGCAAGAGCCAGCTCGCTAGCTACGTGCATCCGCCGGCGCCTGCGAAACTGCAGGGTGAACTCGGCGCTGGCGTGCATGCCGTGGCCCGAAGCGTTGTGCAGGCGCGCCCAGGTACGGTGCGCCCCAGTCCGCAGGCGAGTTCCGGCGAAACAGCGAAGCACCTGGAAGCCTCGAAGGACCCGGCGCTCGCGAAGGTCGCGGCGCCGGACTCGGGACGGCGTGTCGCGGGGAAGGCGGCAACGCGCGCACGCGCCGAAGCGATTGCAGCGGATCCCGCGCCGGCGTGGAAGAAAGTGCGCGAGGCACTTGCGATTGGCAGCGCACGCGATGCAGAGCAAGCGCTCTCGGAACTGACGACACACGCAGAACCAGAGACCCAGTTGAAGGCTCAGCTAGGGCTGGCTCAGCTGGCGCTTTCCCGGGGCGACTGCAAACGGGCGTCGGCGATCAGCGCGCAAATCCTTTCGAAACAAGGCGCGGGCCCGATCCAAAAGCGCGCCCTCGACATCGCCGCGCGCTGTCACGGGCAGTGATGCTTAGGCGCAGTGCGCCGGCGCTGGTACGATTGAGTGCATGTACCGAGTTGTGTCCCTGGGTGTGACCTCCATTCTGCTCACGTCATCCCTCACCGCGCAGGCGGCCGAATGCGGCTGCGACCACAACATTGAAGTCGGCACGACCAACGTGAAGGGAGCGGACCTAGGCGTGCAGCCTGGCGACGTGGTGTGTGTGCAGGCAGGGGAGCGCCCGTCTTTGGTCCTGGAAGGCTTCGTCGGCACCGCGGCGGCGCCAGTTGTGATCAAGAACTGCGGCGGCCAGGTAAAGATCAAGAACGCGGACCGCGGCTACGGACTCTTGATCAACGCGTGCACGACACGGGCGGCGAGGGCTTCTACGTCGGCAGCACTGGCTACGGCGGCCGGGATTTTCAATGCAACGGCCAGACCGAGAAGCTCTTTCCCCACGAACACTGGGGCGTCAACATCAGCGACAATCGCATCGAGAATACGGGCTGGGACGGTCTGCAGATTGGGGTCACTCCCAAGGATTGCGTGGTCAGTCGCAACGTGATCACTGGCGTTGGCCGAACCGCCTCGGACAAGGTGCAGACCCGAGGCATCCAAATCGGTGGTGCGTCGGTGTGCAACATCACGGACAACTATCTGGCGGATGCTTGTTGGTGGAAAGTGGCGGCAGCGCCCTCGGCGTGGGTGGCAACGTCGATGCAGTGCAGCAGGGCAATCTCGAACTTGCCACCACCGCAGAGGCGGGCTTCCAAGACGCAAAGGCCGGCGACTTTCACCTGACCTCCGACTCCGCCGCCCGAGACGTCGGCGAGCTGGTCAGTGGCTTCAGTTCCGAAAAGGACCGAGACGGCGTGACCCGGGACTCAAAGCCAGACGTGGGTGCTTACGAGTATAGCGACGCACCGCCACCCGACGGCGGCACTCCGATCGGAACGGGTGGTGGCGGCAACGCGCCGGGCTCGGGAGGCTCGGGCAACTCGGGCAACTCGGGCAACACTTCGGCCCCAGCGAACGCAGACGATGCCGGGGGCTGCGGCTGTCGCAACGTCTCGAGCGCTCCGGCGACTCCCCTCGGCTTTGGATTCTGCGGCCTATTGCTGACGATTTGGCTACGCAGACGCCGGGCCTAGAGGTCTCTCCCCCGCGGGCCCGCGGGGGGTGGCAGCGGCAGGCACGGAGAACAGGTCATTGGCACACCGGGTTTTCGGGCTCCGTGCGGCACGTCGCGCCGCCTTCTTGAGTACTGTGGAACTCGCTGCCATCCCGGATGCAGTAGGAGCCGGCCAGCTCGGCGGAGCCGAGACCGAGATTGTCGAACAGCTTCGCGCAGGTGAACCCAGACGGGCACTCGCAATAGCGCGCGTTCGGATCAGGGCCATCGCAACGACAAGAACAGTGAACCGTCTTCGACGCCGGTCGATCCGTATCCCAACCGCGTATCGGAACGCTCACCTGCAGCCCCGTGGCCGTCTTGCACGTTCCGGTGCCGTCGTCTTGCCCTTGCGGGCACCCGACACGACCTTGAAAATGGTTCACCAAACACAGCCGGCTCTCGCATTGCACTGAGCGTGTCTCAAGACTGACCTCGTTCATGGAAAAACCAGGAAAGTCCGCGTTGGCCTCGTCTTCTGGCACACAAGGGTCGCCGACGCCTTCGGTCTTGCCGCACGAACAAACCATTCCAACCGCGAGCGCTAACAGCAGATGCCGCACCATTCGAAAACCTCTCCGCACGCCTGACTCGGCGTCCTTCCAAGTTAGTCGTCCGGACTTCGCACTTTGAGCAGTGCGCGATCGGATTCGAAGCAGGTGCACGCAGAAGCAGCGGCGCTCGGCGACTCGATGCGGCTGGTGATATCAGCGAGGCTGCTTCTTTTTGCCACCGCTCTTGGGCGGCGGCGCTTTCTTGGACGGCTTCTTCTTCTTCTGACCTTGGCAGTGCGGACAGTCGCACTTGCCACCGCCGCAAAGGGGCTCGGCCGCGCCAGCGGGGTTGCCTAAAAGCAAGAACGCGGTGGCGACGGCGACGAAGGCAGAACGCAAAGAGAACATGTCGGCGAATCTGCCGCAGCGCCCAGGGCCGGCCAACGACGCCCGTCATCTGCGACAAATTGCCGCACACGCCCCGCTTTCACGACGCCCCAGCTACTCAAAAAAAAACTTTCGCCATAAACTAGACAGGTTTTCAGTACTGGTAATATGAGTAGTTCATGACACTTCGCGACCAAGAAATCCTCGTATTGACCGCATTTTCTGAGCTAGCCCAGCAAGACCGGCCCGCGACCCGAACCGCGCTGAGCCTGACAACGGGCCTGGGACCGGAGGACCTGTCGAGCTGCTTGCGGCGCCTCGATGCCCTCGGCCTCGTCAACCTGCGGCGACTGCGACTCACGCTGTCCGGACTCTGCGTTGGGGTGAGCGCCGCGGCGCGCTCTATGCCGCAGCCGGCGCGCCAAAAGCTCCAGCCAGTGACGCGAGTCAGGCGCCAGCGCGCCGCGACATCGGTAGGCGACCGCGCTGGATGGACGCAGGGCCGGCGTCCAGTTCGTCGAGCAGCTGTCTCCAGCTCACGCCATTGTCGACCCCAAGCACCTTCGCGAGTTCTTTGAGGGCGGCGACTTCTTCCGGCACCACCGCGTTGGGTGCGTCCAATGCGTGTTCGGTGGCACGCGCAACCGCTTCAGCATGGGCAAGCAGCTCATGCAGCTCTTCAGGATGAATGAGCGGCTCCCCCTCTTCGGTCTGAGCCAACAGGAACAGCTCCTGCAGGCCAAAGTTGAAGTACTCCCGGCTGGGACGCTCGATCAGCCAGTTGTCTAGGATCGCTAGACCGCGCGTACCCAGGTGAAACTTTTCCTTGGCGATCTCGTCGATGCGCGCGATCTCCACTTCTTCGAGCTTGCCATCAGCCCAGGCCACGTACACCAAGGGTAACAGCATCAGCACACGACAGTTTTCTGGTGTGAAGCCCAGAGTGGCTAGAGATTCTTTGATTTCGGCGTCCATTTGCTTCGCTTGGCGGCGCGAAAGTGCCACCCTCTCGCCCTTCGCTGGCAAGAGTAGACCGGTGCGTTCGAGACCACAATGTCCCCGCTGAAGCGTTTAGTCGACTTCCTTCGACTCGCGCTTTCCAGCCACGACTACGACTTCACCGCGGGCAGCCTTGTGCGCGGAGTCCTGTTGCTTTCGGTGCCAATGGTGCTGGAACCGATGATGGAGTCGCTCTTCATGCTGGCGGACGCCTTTTATGTCGGGCGGCTTGGGCCGGACGCCCTCGCCGTGCTCGGGCTCACCGAGGGCTTGGTGGTGTTGGTATTCACCGTGGGCATGGGGTTGGGCATCCCGGCGACTGCCATGGTGGCGCAACGCGTCGGCAAGAAGGACAACGAAGGCGCGGCCCAGGCCGCGGCGCAAGCGAACTGGGTCGCGCTTTTCGTCGCATTGCCCCTCGCACTTTTGGGTGGGCTATTTGCGAGCGAAGCCCTGGCGCTGATGGGCGCGAGCGAAGACGTACGTGCCATGGGCGTGCCCTACGCCACGATCACGCTGGCCTCTACGCCGATCATCGTGCTGCTGTTCGTAAACGCCGCGGTGCTGCGCGGATCTGGCGACGCAGCTTCGGCGCTGTGGGCGCTGTGGCTCGCCAATGGCCTCAATATTGTCTTGGACCCGCTGTTCATTTTTGGACTGGGTCCGGTGCCGGCCCTCGGCGTCACCGGCGCCGCGGTGGCAACGTTGATCGGAAGAAGTGTGGGCGTTGTCTACCTGCTGTGGCGGCTGACTCGCAGCTCGCCGCGGCTGCGGGTGGGTCTGCGGCACTTCGGCATCCGGCCAGCACTGCTTCGGGAACTGAGCCGCATGGCCGTCGGCGGCATGGGGCAACTCATCGTGGAGACGAGCAGCTGGGTGCTGCTCACGCGCATCGTCGCACTCAGCGGCAGTGCGGCTGTAGCGGGCTACACCATCGCGCTGCGGCTACTCTTGTTTGCGCTGCTCCCAGCGTGGGGTTTGAGCGGGGCAGCCGCCACCTTGGTTGGTCAGAATCTCGGCGCGGGGCACGTGAAGCGCGCGCGGCGCGCCGTGCGCGTGACGGGGTTTGCGAATGCCGTGTTCTTGGGGATCGTGACACTCTTTTGCGTGCTGCTGCCCACGCAGATGGTGCGAGTGTTTACCGACGATCCAGTGGCGGTACGCCTCGGCGCCGAAGGAGTGCGAGTCGTCGGCTTGGGCTACGTCTTCTACGCTTGGGGCATGGTGCTGACGCAGGCCCTGAACGGTTCGGGCGACACACGCACTCCGTTCTTCATCAATCTGGTGTGCTTCTGGGCCTTCAAGTTGCCGCTGGCGTACTTTCTCTCGACGCAGCTGGCTGCGACCCATGGCACGCTTGGAGTGTTCATCGCCATTACCATCGCCTACTGCCTCAACGCGGTGCTCGCTGGCGTCGCGTTCAAGCGCGCGCAGTGGAGTGCGGCATGATTCTGGCGACTTGACGGCGATCGTTGCGCGGCGGCGACGAAGCGGCATGATTTGGGGCAATGCGACTCTGGACGATTCTGGTGTGCGTCGGGACTCTAACTGGGGCGAGCGCCTGCAACGCGCCCGGCTACTCGGTGCCTGGCGGTAGCCAGTCTCCGGCGGGAAAGAAACCCACCGGAAAGGCTTCCAAGAAAGCACCCGCCGAGAAGAAAGCCGAAGCGGATGACGACGCGCCCGCGCCGCCGCCAGACCTGCCCGGCTACGCGCCCATCAAGTCAAAGTAGCCGTCACTGTGGCAACATGCGCATGCCGTGGCGCGGCGCGGCGTCAGCGTGATGCGTGGCAAGGCTTGGACTCTCTGCCCCGGGGCGACGCCGGACGAAGGGCCTGGGACCTCGCGCCGGTGTCGCGTCATTCAGATCCGCCCGGTGAAGTCAGAGATGTGCCCGGCATAGCCCAGACTCACGATGAACGCCTGAGCGCCCATGAGCTCACGATACTCGAAGCCGACTTCAAGCCCGTCGCGGGCTTCGCTGTAGCCGCCTTCCCGATCGCGTTCGGAGATCACGACATGCAGCGCGCCGGCAAGCTCGTCGCCGAAGGGTGCGAGTTCCGAGCCCTGCTTGCGATCCTCGGACGCGACCACCCATCCGTCGCGCAGGGTTAATTTGGTTGCGAGTAGGCGGCTCATGTCCCAGCTGACATTCAATTCAATGGGGAACGTGACACCGAACGGCACTGTGCTGGTGACGCCCTCAATGCCGGGGCCACTCGCCACCCCGATGCCAAGGCGTTCACCGATGGGCATGCCCGCTCCGAGCATCAGCTGCAGCTCGTACGCAAAGCCGCTGCCGCCTCCCAGCGCGGCGTCCACCCCGCCGAAAATGCCGAAGGGCGTGGCCTCCCCGAGCACGCGCATGTTCAGCGCGGCCTGGGCCACGTTGAGGTTCTTTGGAAGCTCGCCGGCTTGGTCCGCGTGCATGCCCTCGAGGCGAAACGCGCCGTCCAGGTAGTTACGCAGCTCGCGACGATCCCGCTCCTCCACCGAAGACGGATCATTCAACGCTTGGGGCCCAATGGTCTCGAGCCAAGGAATGGGCAGGCGCGCGGGTTCGATGCGCTCACCTTCGGGTGCGTCGAGCTGCACGCGGATCCGCGTGGTCACTGACCGCTGCTCCAACTCCCGGACGCGGATTTCACTGAACTCGACACTCTCCTGAGCCGCGCGCCGCGCGCGCTCTAGCTCCAAGCCGTCCTTCACGCTCGTGGCACCAAGCCGTCGCATGCGCTCTTCACTGGCCCGGGCGACGCGCAGCGCGGCGCGCGCCTGTTCGAGCTGCCCGCTGAGGTCCGACGTGGACGTGCGCTGATCCCGCACCTCGCCGAGGGACTTGATGTGACGCAGGGCCACGGCTTCTTTTTCCGGCGCGACGTCGAGCTCAACCCAACGCTCGGACTCTCGCACGAGGCGCCCGAACCGCCCTGCGTCGCGCACGATCCCCTGGCGGGCGGCATGGGCGCTCTCAACGGACAGACGCACGCTGACCGTCCGCGCGAGGGCGGGGCTAGCGACGGTTAGCGCTTGCGGCTCTGCCAATGCCGGTGCGCTAGCGCACAGCCACGAGACTAGAACTAGCAGGAGACAGCCGCGCGCCACGGCTCGGTCGTAGCATGAAAGCGCACGTGCCCAGAAATGGTACCGTGGTACGCATGAAGCCATCTTTCCCCCGCGCTCTTGCCGTCGAGGACGACACGGATCTGCACGCCTTGCTGGAAACGGTATTGGCCGAGACCGTGAGCCTGACCTTCGCTAGCACCCTCGCGGAGGCGCGGCGGGCGCTGAGTTCTGAAGACTTTGCGGTCATGCTGCTGGACATCCATCTGCCAGACGGCAGCGGCATGGATCTATTGAGCAAGGTTCGCCACCTGGACCGGTGCAAGAACCTTCCAGTCATCATGATGACAACGTCGGACAATGCGGAGCACTACGAAGACTCCCTTTGGCTCGGGAGTTTGGCGTACGTGCGAAAACCCTTGGATATCACTAAGCTCTCCGACGCGGTGCGCACGGCGCTTCTAACCGCGCGCGTGTGAACCCGCCAGGAACGGCGCTGCCAGCGAGGCCAAACTCATGAAACGCTTTCACCTCCCGGCAACGGCAATCTTCGCATCACTCGCGCTGTTTGTGAGCTGTGGAGATTCCGAAGAAGCGACGCCGCGGCCTACCTTCCAACCGAGCAGCGTGGTCATCACGCCGCGGGCGCCCAATGCGCGAGGCTTCCTGGACCGCCGCGGCTTGATCCACGCGCATAGCGTGTACTCACATGACGCTTGCGACGGAGAGCCGCGGGACCCAAACACCGACGCCATCAACGCTCCCTGCTTGGACGACTTCCGCCGTGGCGTTTGCCAAACGAAGCACGACTTCGTCATGCTCACCGACCACGGCGAGAGCTTTTCGCGCACGGAGTTCCCTGATGTGCTCCTTTACGATAGCGGCCGAGGCGACACGCTGATCGAGCGAGGAGGCGGACCCGTGGCCAACTGGCTGACGTGCCCTGACCAAGAGCCCGCGTTGGTGCTGGCTGGGACGGAAAACGAAACCATGCCCGTCGGCCT
The DNA here is from genome assembly GCA_965369205.1 of uncultured Polyangiaceae bacterium. Classification (GTDB taxonomy): domain Bacteria; phylum Myxococcota_A; class Polyangia; order Polyangiales; family Polyangiaceae; genus JACKEA01. Next base: position 19,130 of record CBDUPW010000121.1, read on the forward strand.
CGAGGGACACGTTGCTCCCACGGAGGCCGAACGCGACGCCGTCTACGGCCAAAAGACCCCGGAGGCGATTCAGAAAGCCCAGGCG
>CBDUPW010000122.1:0-19134 GCA_965369205.1 uncultured Polyangiaceae bacterium
GCCGAAGCTCAAGGTCGTCGAATACCGGGGCTCCGACCGCGAGAAGCTGCAGAAAATCCTGGCGCAAGGGAAAGATTGCTCCAAGCCGTTTGCCGGCGTCCGCACACTGCCCGACTCGAACCCCGCTGACGAAGTGCGCTGGCGGTTCCGCATCAGCTTCAAGGGGGACGCCTGCCAGACCGACGAATTCGCGACGCAGTATTTGTCGAAAGACGGCAAGCTAGTGGGCAGCGGAGCCGACGACACCAAGAAGCCAACCGCGCCCGCTGCGCCAGCTCCGGCGACACCGGAGCCGGCAAGCTCACCGGCAGCTCCGAGCACGCCTCCGGCGACACAACCCGCGAAATCGGGCTGCGGCAGCTGCAGCGTGGGAGCGCCGGAACAGAAACCGAGCAGCGGCTGGGGCGCGCTTGCCCTGGGCGCGTTCGCCCTCGGGCTGTCGCGACGGCGCCGGCGCTAGCTGTCACACTTTCGCGGTTCCGCTCGATGGACGGAATATGACGCATCCAGACGCGGGTTTCCGTCTCCACTATTTCGCGCTTTGTGCCCTTTCTGTCGCCGCTTGCACCACCGGCCCAGAGCTGCGCCCGCAGCAGGGAGTCGCGTCGCCCGGCACTTCTCGGGACGCCGTGGTCGCGCCGCCTCCAGCAGCGCATTCTCAGCCAGCGGCAAGCGCACCGCCACCGCCTGCGCTGCTCAAAGAAGTCAAATCCGCTGCGCCTGCGTACAACCTGGCCGCAGATCTCGCAGCGCGAGAGAAGGAACTGAAGGACGAGTTGGGCAAGCGCACCGCCACCGCGCTTGCGAGCGAAGTATTCTTGCTCGCGTCACCTGCCGGGGCAGGGGCACTCTCCGGCCCCCTCGACATCACCCGGCGCGCCTTGGAAGCACTCACTAACGGCCGCTTTGGTCGGCGACCTGCGCGCGCCATCTCGGTCTTGCTCTTCCCCGAGGCGCGCAGCTACTCCGCGCACTGTCAGAAACGCTACGCCCGGGCATGCACGTCGCCCTACGGCTTCTACGTGCATAGCGAACGTCGCATCGTGATGAACGTCGGCCTTGGCGTCGGCACGCTAACCCACGAGCTCGTTCATCCCCTGGTCGAGGCGGACTTCCCTCAAGCGCCGGACTGGCTAAATGAAGGCATCGCGTCGCTCTACGAACAGTTTTCCATGCCAAAGAAGGGCGAGATCTACGGCTGGAAGAACTGGCGCCACCCCAGGCTGCTGCAAGGCCTGCGCTCCAAGCAGGAGAGCAGCTTCGCCACTCCCGCTGCACTCTTCGACATGAGCGATGACACCTTCCGCGGCGAACGCGAGGACCTGAACTACGCCACCGCCCGCTACTTTTGCCAGTGGCTCGATCAAAAGAAGCTGCTGTGGACGTTCTATGCCCGCTACCGGGACACCCACGCCACGGACCCCAGCGGCCGCAGTGCCTTCGCGCACACCTTCGGGAAGACGCCCGAAGAAGCCTCTCCTGAGTGGTCACGCTGGGTGCGCGCCTTGTAAGCTCGAAGCGGCCTGCAAGCACGGGTGCAAGATGGGCGATTGATGGGCCTGCGACCTCGCCGCGCACCGCCAGAGCCGGCGAAACAGCGGTGCTCGCCGCATTTTTTGAATAAATCGCCGAGCCGGGAAGAGAGTTTGACGGGCCCACGTACTAGGCCACGCCATGCGTACACATCTCCTCGCCTCGAGCGCCCTCGTCGTTTCCGCACTTTTTTCCCTGGCTTGCAGCAGCGGTCCTTCCGGCGGAGGGGGCGTCGCTTGCGCTGACGGTGGAACATGCCCCAGCCCCCTCGTCTGCGGACAGAGCGGCTTCTGCGAACAACCCCCCGGGGTAGGCGGCAGCGGCGCGGGCACAGGCACGGGGGGGTTCGGCGCGTTTGGCGGCAACGCCGGCAGCGCCGGCTCTGGCACCGGTAGTTTCGGAGGTTTCGGCGCATTCGGCGGCAACGCCGGCAGCGCGGGCAGTGCGGGCAGCGGCGGCGGCAGTGGGTTCTGCGGGGACGGCAACGAAGACCCCGACGAGGACTGCGACGAGGCCGGCAATACCAGCTACTGCGACGCCGACTGTACCTATGCCGAATGCGGCGACGGCACATACAACTCCGCCGCGGGCGAAGAGTGCGACACCGCGTCCAACTCTGCGACCTGTGACTACGACTGCACATTGGCCAAGTGCGGCGACGGCTATGCAAACTCGTCCGCCAACGAGCAGTGTGACGACGGTGGCGAAAGCTCCACTTGCAACGCCAACTGCACGACGTCCAAATGTGGCGACGGCATCAAGAACGTGACGGCGGGCGAAGAATGCGACGACTTCGGCACCACTGGCGGCGACGGCTGCAGCAGCACCTGCAAGATAGAAGTGGCTGCCGTGGGCGAGGACTGCAGCTCGGCCATCGCCCTCAACCTCGGTCCCAACACGCTCAACTGGACCGCAAGCGTCAACAACTACATGAACCCGACCCCCACCTGCAGCTCCAGCGCCGCCACCGGGCCAGACGTGGTGTTTTCCTATACCGCAGCACGCACCGGGTCGCTGAAGTTCGACATTTCCAAGCCGACTTCTACGCGCTGGGTCGCCAAGACGTCCGAGACGACATGCGGCCTGGGCGCGACGCAGCTGACCTGCGCCTCGGACTTTTCACTGTCGACGATGAGCACGACCATCAACGTGACGGCTGGCAATACCTACTATCTGTACCTGGCGGACACGACTAGCGGCAGCAAACCGTTGAGCAATCCCGTCAGCATCAATCTGACGTTGACCTCCGCTCCCAGTGCCACCGGCGAAGACTGCGCCACAGCCATCCCCCTCAAGCTGGGCGCCAACACCATCAACTGGACGGCAACCAAGAAAGACTACATGCCGTCTTCTCCGAGCTGTGCGAACAGCTACAACACCGTCGGCCCCGACGTCGTGATGAGCTACACGCCGACGACTTCGGGCACACGCAGCTACACCATCACCAAGCCAAGCTCCACCCGCTGGGTCGCCCTCGTCGATGACGGCACCTGTGGCGTCGGTCTCACCTCGCCCTTGGTCTGCACCTCGGATTTCTCCGCAACCAGCATGTACGGTTCCACGTACATGTACTCGGGCACGACCTACTACTTCTACATCGCGGACACCGACAGCGGCTCGAACCCGCTCAGCAATCCGTTCACGCTCACGCTGAACTGAGCCAAGCTGCTGCCTTGAATCACGGCCCGGGGAAGTGCGACCACTGGTCCCAGGTCGGTTTCCATAGCGCCGCGTAGCCAGCGTTGCCTCCGGCTTGGTCCCAGGCCGTGTGGTCAAAGTCGTTGTTAGCCCAGCCCGTGGGGTAGCTGTTGCCTTGGGCAAGTGTGCCGTGGTTTGGAGTCTGGCCGTCGTCGCCCTTGTCGGTCCACCACTTGGCGTTCTTGAACGCGCCGTTTGCGTTGAAGTCCGACCACCACAGCACCTGGTTCTCCTGGCCGGCGCCACCGACGGTGTTCGTATGCAGCGAGCCCGGCTGGCCCTTCTGGCGCCAGACCACGACTCCAACATTGCTATTCTTCAGGTCGGCCGCGTTGCGCGAGCCAAACACGCGATTGTTGGTGAACACGTGGTGGTGGCCGCCCGAGATGCAGAGCCCGGCCGCGGCAGGGTCTACCAGGACGTTGGAGTCAGCGGTCACATACGCTGACCCAGCCGCAGCCGGCGACTTCCCGGTGTCACCGAGGATGATACCGCACGAGGTGCGGCTGCCTCCGTTGCCACGGATCCTGTTCTGGGTGACCTTCACCGGGCTCGCCGCTGTGCCGCCAGATCGGTAGAAGTTGATGTGATCCTCATTGTACGCCTTTCCGACCGCGGAAAGGCTGACGTTTTCGGTGACGAGCGCGGACACCAGTCGTTCGGTGGTTGCGAATATCGCGAGCTGTCCCTGGCTTCCCCCTTTCGCTCGATGCGGGTTCCTGTGGAAGTTGTTGCGGAGCGTCAGTCCGGTGGCATCGCTGGATGACTCGACGCGTAGCCCGCCGGCACAATCCTCGAACCAGTTGCCGGCTATGCGATTGCCGTCCCCCGCGTTGTACAGATACACAGCGTAGCCGCTGTGCAGCTGCTGTTTGGTGTTCGTGTTGTGTATGTAGCTATTGCGAATGGTGACCTTGTCGCAGTTCTCCACCCGAATCCCGTTGTCCCCCGCCCCGCTGATCTCGACGTTCTGGATCACGATGTCGTTGCAGTTCTTGAGGGTAATGGCGTTTCCCGGGGCATTGACGATCCGCAGATCCTGAATGACCTTTCCCTGATCGCCATCGAACACGATGGGGCCAGAAGTCTTGAGATCGCTCGGCGGGCTCAGCCAGTTCACATCACATCCCCAGGTACTTCCCAGACGCCCTGTGGGGCACGAACCGGAATCCGGGCCGGCGTCGCTTGGCGTCCCACCGCTTCCCGTCGCGCCGCTGGACCCACCGCTTCCCGTCGCGCCGCTGGACCCACCGCTTCCGGCCACGCCGCTCCATCCGGCGCTTCCGGCCACGCCGCTCCATCCGGCGCTTCCCGCCACGCCGCTCGACCCGCTGTCGCTTGCACTGAACTCCTTGGCAGACTCGGAGCTGCAGCCCCAAAGACTTGCCAACGCGGCCACGAGCGCGACTGAGCTTCGCAGCGAGGAGCCAGGCGTGAGCGTTTTGCTGTGCGAATCGCTCATTGGGCTTCTATTCTCTACCTAGGTCTCCTACCCAGGTCTCTGTTGCACTAACCACGCCATGAGTGACGCCGGCGTACCCCCGCAGCGGACCGCACGCGGTTCTGGAAGGCTTGCCGCGTTGGCGGCCGCCACCGCCTCCTCACCCAGCGTCGGCTGAGTGCAAACCAATCGGAGACAGCTGTCATCTGCAGGGCAACGACCCAGCGACGCAGGCTAGTGAAGCCCCGCGCAGTTCGACGTGGCCCAGTGTTTGCTCCCGCCAGGGGGGATTGGCCGCTAGGCCAGTGCATGCCGAAACCCTACAATCGGAATCCATATGAGCATTCGCGTCACCTGCCTTGAGACCGTTCTACTGATTGCGGCGTTGACCTGTGTGGGCTGCGGCGAATCGAGCGGGACCCCGCAAGGCGCGGGCGGGCAAGCGGCCACCGGGGGCTCAGCCGGCGAAGCTGGCGGCGCCGGAGCTGGAGCCGCTGGTTCGGGCGGAGCCGGCACGGCGGGTGCGGGTGGGACCGCCGCGGGCGGAGCAAGCGGCGGCGGCGGCGCAAATACGTCGCCTCAGGTCAGCAGCGAGCTGCAGAACAAGTACGACTTTGCATTGGTCTTTGACTCCGACTTTTCCAAGGCCGCGAACCTCGAGTCCGGAGCGTTGTGGCGTCGCGAGACCATGGCCAAGAGCCACAACTCGGCCCAGCACAAACAGGCTGAGGGGCGCCGCCACGCCGCGTGGTACGACCAGCATCTTGAAAAGACCGCGTTCTTGCGGGATGGCACTCTCGTTCAGGCGGGGTCCGTCGCCGACGCTAGCCTGCCCGGGTTTCAGAGTCGCGATTCCGGCAGCGCTCCGCGCAACCACGCCTACGTCGATCCAGATCCGCGGGATGCGCCGAAAGGCACGGTCAACTTCGCCGACTTCGAGCTGCACACCTCGTGGTTCGATACCTTCGCGCTGAAGTGGTCCCAGGGCCAGAGCGTGCCGGTTCAACCCTCAGACAAGCTCCTGCCTGCAGGCCAATACACCGGTGCTCCGGACACGACGGATACCCCTTCGCCAAACAGGACCTTCTTGCCGGGAAGCTATTTCGAGATCGAGGTGAGCTTTCAAGGCATGAAAGCTCTGGCGCATCGTTCTAGTTTCTGGCTGATGCCAGCGACGGCAGAGAACCACGCATACGATTCGGACCCGGCCAATGGCTTGGAGATCGACATCTACGAGCACGAGCTCGTGCTGGATGGCGACCCGCTCCAAGCAGAAAACGAGATCCTGCTCATGAAGTCGATTGGCGGCTCCACTAGCCCGCCGGTCACCAAGAACACGCTCCGTCCTGACGGCTCCACCGCGATGCGCGTGTCAGGCATCAACTCCGGGTGGCACAAGATCGGCCTGCTCTGGACGAAGGACGAGCTGATTTGGCTGGTGGACGGCAAGGAACTGGTGCGCGACCCGCAGCTCGTGCCGCAAGTACCGATGTACTTGCTGCTCACCCGCGAAGCGAACACAGGCGCCGTCGACCCGAGCAACGCGTCGTCCCAAGAACTCAAATCCATGGGTGAGGTGATCCCGCTTGATCCGGGCTTGTTCGGGCGCAACGTGGCAACGCCTGGCAATCGAGCGCTGGTGAAAGCTGGAAGCGACGAGGTTCGGGTCCGCTACGTCCGCGCGTGGCAAGCGACGACCAAGTGAGGGCCGCCTCTCCGGTCAAGCGAAAGGGAGCTGCCCCGGCATGACCGGTTGCAAGATGACTCTCGTCAGCTGCGCCGCGCTTGACTGAACCGCCTTCTGGGTCAAAGCTCCGCAAGTGGTCACTTTCTTTGTGGGTGGCCCTACCCTCGTGGTGGACCGCATCGATGACCTGGCTTCGTAGACCCAGCGTGACCTTGGCGCTCGTGGCCACGTGCGCCTGCAATTTGTCGGACCTGACCGCGGGCTCACCGAGCCATGACGCCGGAGGAGACGTCTCCAGCAACTTGGGGGGAACCGGCGCGCTGGGCTGGGCGGGCAACGGGGGCCAGGCAGCTAGCTGGGGCCAGGCGGGAAGTGGGGGCTCCTCGAGCGGCGGCAGCGCCGGCGCGGACGCCGCTCCCCAGGACGCAGCCAAAGACGCTCCAGACGCTCCAGACGCCGCCAGCATCGGGCCTTGCGGCATTGGCTTCGACGATTTCAACGATGGAACACTACTGACGTCCTTCACCAAGGTGGGTGATGGCAGCGTCACCGAGAGCGGCGGGCTGCTGGAGCTGATCTTGAAGCCCACCACTACGTCCACCGCAGGCTTCTCCACACCCAAGAGTGACCTGCGAGAGTGTCACGTGACCCTAGAAGTCGTCTCACCCGTCGCCATGGAGGGCGTCACGACATCTCTGGCGCTCGACGCCGAGCCGAGCGTCCCGGACGGCATCGCCACCTTCAACATGGTGCACGCCGAGCTGTACTTTCAGCTCGGCGCAGTGCAGTCCAAACCGGTCGTTTACGATGCGGTATTGCATCGCTGGTGGCGCATCGCGAGCCAGGCCGGCCAGACCGTGTTTTCCACTTCGAAAGACGGGACCGTTTGGAAGGCGCAATGGTCCAACCCCACGCCTTCTTCATTCGCAGTCGGTCGGGCTCAGGTGCGTGTCAACTCCTGGCAATCGCCGAAGGCTGGCACCACCAAAATAGACAACTTCAATCTGTAACCGCCGCTAGAACCGGGCGCTGACGAATAACTGCGGCGCTTTTGGCGTTGGCGCCGCGGAAACAGCAACCTCGTGGCTGCCCTCGGACTGCCAGATCACCAGCGCACCTCCGAGCGCAACCGCCCCGATGGCTGCCGACACTCCCCCGACCACCCAGAGCGTGCGAATCGGACTGACGTCCTCTTCGGTGCAGTTGGGTTTGCATGTGTCGGCCAGTTCGGCGCGCTTTTGGTGGCCGACTAGGCCGAGCACGCCGCCTGCGGCCAATCCGGCCAGTCCCACGACACCCAGAACGACAGATGCTGGCGGAATCTCGGATTTGGGCGGGGGCCTCGCTGGACTGGCGTTCGCGGGTTCACGCGGCACGCCTTCCGTTGCAAAGGAGATTTGCACCGTCACGACCTTTCGTCCCGGTGACAGTTTGATCACCTTGTGCACGGGGTCTTCGTCAGCGAATTCGAAGGTCAGGTCGTGTGCGCCGGGATCGAGCTCCAAGAGCCCTTCAATGTTCGAGGCGATCAGCACGCCGGCTTCCGTTACGCGGACCGCCGTGGTGGGGCGCCCATCGGGACCGATGGCTGTGACCCGCACTCGGGGAATCAGCGCTTCCACTTCTTCCTTCCAGCGGTTGCAGTCGGCGACAAGTGCGGCAGGACAGTGCTCTTGGCAGGTCAATAGCTGAGCCCGCGCCACCAGTAGCGTTCCGCCCGAGCGCTGCCGCTGGGCCTCTTCGTAGGCACTCGCGCAAAGCGCCTTGTCGGCAGCGCGCGCCTGAGCCGACACGCTGAAAACGGCGACCATGCCAATTAGTAGAGCGCACCGGCGTGCGGATCCCTTGGCTTCGCGCGGCATCTTGCCGACTATGCCAGCCCGGACATAGCGTCACAAGCACTCGCGTTTGACCTGGCGAAAACCTTTTGCGTCTTCGACCCAAGGCGGATTGCAGTTTGGCGCAGGCTTGGGCTTGGGCTTGATGGGGGTCGTGTGGCTTCGCACTGGCGGCCTGGCGAGGACGCCCATCGCACTAGCACTCGGCACTGCGGAAGGACTGACCGGGCCACCTGCATCGCCGGCGCTAGACGGCGGCAGTGTGCTCTGTGCGGCGTCCACATGCAGGCTAGATCGGTTCTGTTCAGGCACATTCGCGACCGCGGCGGAGGCCTGTTCGGCGGAAGAACTCGTGTGCGCGGCGCCGAGCGAGGGTTGCCGCACTTTCAACACGACAACGCTCGCGCCGATGAGGACGAATGCAATCAGGCCTGCAAGCGCAAGACGCCGCAATGAAGCGCGCCTGTTCGGGGGGGTTGTTTGACTTGCGAGCTCGACTAGGTCGACATCTAGGGTCGCCGTCTGGACTTCTGTGCTTCTGGGCAAGGCAGGTGCGCTCGCCGCATCGGGCCGCATCATCGGTCCCCCCGCAACTTGTGTGGCGGGAGTTGCCATCCGCGCGACTCCTGGCGACTTCGCGGCAGTTGCCGACTGCGCCAAGGTTGCCGATTGCGCCATGACGGAGCGCTCAATCGCACGAACACGCTCTGCACGCCGTTCGAGCTCATCGCCCATCAAGCCTCTCATCCAAGCTTGTACCTCGCGGTGCGGGGCGGGCGGCAATGCTTGCTCCAGAGCAATCGCCATTTCTTGCGCAGAAGCGAAGCGATCCGACGCTTCTTTTGCCACCCCACGCAGCACCACTTGGTCCAATTCCGGCGGCACGTCGTCGACCAAGCTCCCGGGTGCCTCGGTGGGCTGATAGAGCACTTTGGTAACGATCGCCGCTTCGCTTTGCGCGGCATGCAGGCGCTGTCCAGTCAACGCTTCCCACAACACGACCGCGGCAGCGTAGACGTCAGCCCGCGGGGTCAATGCCTGGTCCTTGAGTTGCTCGGGCGACATATACCGCAACTTGCCCTTCAGTTGACCCGCCCGGGTGGTCTGCACGCGCACCGAAGCTTTGGCGATCCCGAAGTCCAGCACGCGTGCGACGCCATCCGCACCCACCATGACGTTGTCCGGAGAAACATCGCGGTGAATGATGTGCAGTAGCGCGCCATCTTCGTCGCTTGCCTCGTGCGCGGCGTGCAAGCCAAGCAATGCGTCAATGGCAATACGAACCGCGATCTTCGGAGGGATTCGGACGCCGACACGTCGCGACGCTCGGACCAGTCCACTCAGGGCTTCGCCGAGCACGTAGTCCATGACCAGGAACAGCTCGCCATCCGACGCCACCACGTCCACAGGCGCGACTACGTTCATGTGTCGAATGCGAGAAGCCAATTTGGCCTCGTCCGTGAACATCCCGACGAACTCTGGGTCACGCGCAAACTGGGCGTGGAGTCGCTTGATGGCTACGATGCGAGCAAATCCCACGTCGCCCGCGAGAATGCCCAGATGGATCACGGCCATGCCCCCCGACGCCAATTCGTCGAAGAGCAGGTAGCGCCCCAGCGAGGTTCCGATCATTGCGCGGGCAGTCATTCTAGCCCCCGGCGGCGACGTCGTGGGCGACGGGAAAAGCGCAGCACGGATCCAGGAGGCAGTCTAGGTCGGAACCACATCGTGCAGCTCCTCGCCAGGTCGAACGCGTGTATGCCCCGTCGGAATGGCACTCTTCCGAGGCAATGACTCTGGCGGCCACTTGCCGCCGGCCGTAGTAACGCAGGTAAACGGAGTTCAGGTTGACACCTCCCGACAAGTGCAAAATGACTGACGATCATGGCAGGACGCAATGACGATGGCACGCTCACCACGCTCCACCGCGATCGTGTAGACGTCCCGGCCCTTGGTCTATTGGTAACCCAGCCGGACGGCGCGCAGCGGGAGTACCGACTCGGGCTAGACGCTCTGGTAGTCGGGTCCAGCTCCGAGGCGGACGTGGTCCTGCTAGACGAGGCCGTTTCGCGAACGCATTGCACGCTCAGCGTGGGACCGTTCGGCGTGGTATTGACCGACCTAGGAAGCAAGAACGGGACATACATCAGCACGGTACGCGTCGAGCGAGCCATCGTGGCGCCCGGTCAGCTGTTGCAGGTAGGGCGCTGCAAGCTTGAGCTCGTGGTGCGAGACGGTGGCCAAAGCTTGCCACTGGTCACGGACACCCGATTCGGAGATGCCTTCGGTGTCTCCGTGATCATGCGCGCCTTGTTCGCGCGTTTGACGCGCGCAGCGGCAAGCCCTGAAACCATCCTCATGCTCGGGGAGTCCGGCACAGGTAAAGAGCTTTTGGCCCGCGGCATCCATGCGCACAGCGAGCGCCGGGCGCAACCATTCGTGGTGCTAGACTGCAGCGCACTGGCGCCGACCCTGGTAGAGGCCGAGCTCTTTGGACACACGCGCGGAGCCTTTACAGGCGCGACGCACCCCCGAGAAGGTGTGTTCGAGCAGGCCAACGGAGGGACCCTGTTCATTGACGAGATCGGTGAACTCCCCGTCGACTTGCAGCCCAAGCTACTGCGCGCGCTCGAAGCGCGCGAAGTCCGGCGCTTGGGAGAGAATGCTGCGCGCCCCGTGGACGTTCGTGTGATCGCTGCGACACACCGTGACATCCGTGGGCGCGTCACCAGCGGCGAGTTTCGTCAAGACCTGTTTTATCGTCTGGCTGTCGTCGAAGCGCAAATCCCGCCGCTGCGCGAGCGCAAAGACGACATTCCACTTCTGGCGCAGAAGTTCTTGAGCGAACGCAACCCGCCGCTCGCGCTGAACGATCTGCCTCCCAACACGCTCGCGCTACTCACCGCCCACGACTGGCCAGGAAACGTGCGTGAGCTCCGCAACACCGTGGCGCGCCTGGTGCTTTTCCCCGAATCCCCGGAAGAGGCCATCGATGCTGCCAGCGCGCCTGCCGCGCAGCAAGACAACGCCTCGGCACTGTTCCGCCTGCCGCTGAGCGATGCGCGCAACGAGCTTGTGGCCCAGTTCGAGCTCCGCTACCTAGAGCGCAAGTTGGCCGAGTATGCGGGGAACGTGACGCGGGCAGCGGAAGCCGCCGGCGTGTCACGCCAGTTTTTCCACCGCCTGCTGGCCCGTCACGGCGTCGACCGCAGCTGAAACCACTAGTCGACACCTGTCAACCGGGAGACGACAGCCTCCCCGGCTCCCTCCGACGGTTCTGGGCCTGGCCTCGGTATTGCAGCCGTTCAGAGCAATGCGCACTCGACACCTGCTTTGCGTCGGTCTTGCCCTGCAAATCGTCACCGGTTGCACGTCCGATCCCGTTTCTGCCGGTGCTGAGCCTCTCGACGCGAGCTCCAACCAAGACGCCGCGCCAGACGTAGCCGACAGCGGTGATAGCAGCGACGCGTTCGACGCGTTCGACGCCTCGAGTTGCGTTGATCGCGTCAGCTCCTTGTTCGCAGAGCGTTTCGGTTTCGGCGCTCAGACAACCGGTGGCCAGGGCGGGCAGTTCACCAGAATCACGAGCTTGACGGACGGGTCGCTGCTTGCAGCGCTCACGGATGAGAAGGCCCGTTGGATCTATTTCGACCCGGCGCTCAACGGTGAGACTTGGCTCGTCCCGGAGGGGTCTGTCGCCCTTGGCCCCAACAAGACGATCGACGGGCGGGGCGTAGATATCACCTGGCAGTATGGCTACCCCAACAACAACCTGGGCATCAACTCACCGCCGGTGACGAGCCCGCCCAAGGACGGGCAGCTGAATGCGCAGCACGGCAACCTGATCATGACTGGCATCCGCCACGTCGGTGACCTGGGCTGGCCGTATACCTACGAGAGCCCGTACTTCTCGAACGGTGCAACGGATGGGCTCGAGATTTGGTCCGGGAAGAACTACTGGATCCACAAAAACACATGGTCCCGCATGTCGGACGAAAGTCTGGGCATTTATCACCTTAAAGACGCTGACCCGGACAACATCACCTTCAGCCACAACTTGTTCATCGAAACGAAGACGGCGTCGCTGATTGGCGCAAACGGGATCCAGGCGACCAAGGCTCACGTGACCATCGCCTTCAATGACTATCGGGAAATGGTGAATGGGCGAGCACCTGGCGAGTTCCGCAACGTGTTCGCCCACGTATTCAACAACGTAGTGAACTACGTCAACGACGACGGCGTCCGCGTCGCGGAGGGCGCCAGCGTCTATACTCAGTTCAACTACCTGAACCTGGGCTGCAATCCCGGCGTGTCGGGTCCCCGTTTTGCGCTGGGCGTCCTCGACCCCAATCCCGCGCTTGGCGAAACCGGAGTCCTGTATTCCGACGGTGACATCGTGCCCACGGAAGTGGCGACGTGCAGTTTCACCACCAACTCCGGGTACAGCTCCCCGCCATCGGAGCCGCCCTTTCCTCTACCGACAGACGCCGCGTATCGAAACTACACGTTGCGCACTGGAACCGGTCCCGAGCTAGACGCTTTCGTCACCTCCCACTCGGGGGCAAACGCCGCAGCGACCACCGTGTACTGCGATCCGTAGCAAGCGCCGCTTGCCGGCAACGAGGACACGCCCACACCGTCTCTGCATAGCCACAATTTTCACCTTGTTACGACAACAGAGACGAACCGAAAGCGGCACGGTCTGTGCACTTCTCGACGACATGAATCTTCTCCGACTTGCTCCGATTCTCTTGCTGGCGTTTGGCTGTGGCTCGGAGGGCCCTGCCGCGGAGAGTCAGGACGCGGGCGGCGCCGGCTCGGGAGGCAACGCAGCTTTGGGCGGTACCGCGGGGATGGGCGCGGAGGCGGGAACGGGCGCAAGTGCGGGATCCGGAAGCGCAGGGGCGGCGGGCGGAAGCGCGGGAAGCGGCGGCAATGCGGGATCCGGCGGAAGCGCGGGATCCGGCGCAAGCGCCGGCAGCGCGGGAACGGGGGGCAACGCGGGAAGCAGCGGAGGCGCGGGCTCTGGCGGAAGCGGCGGCAACGCGGGAACGGGTGGCAACGCGGGAACGGGCGGCAACGCGGGAACGGGCGGCAACGCGGGAACGGGTGGCAGCGGTGGGAGCGTTGCCTGCGTGGGTGATGTGACGGGATGGAAGGTGCCCAGTGGCGTCAAGTACGGCGCATGGACCGACGCCCATTGGCTGCAGCTCATCCCTGGGCTCCAGAAGTTCTACTTCGACGGCAACGCGGACGTTAACACGACGCTGCTGGACGGGTTCGACGCCCATGTGCACCGATTGGTTCCCAAGGTGCCGGGACAAAGTAACGGAAGCAGCCGCGTGTCTGGGGCGTGGAAGCTCCCCGCGCGCAAGAGCTACCGCCTGCGCCAGTTCATCAGGCTACCCACCGACTTCGCGGCGGGCGTCAAACAGCAAAGCGGCAAGCTCGGTTGGGGACTCAGTGGTGGCAGCTCGCCGTCGGGAGGACTGCCGGCACCGGACGGATTCAGCGTTCGCGTGGCGTTTCGAGGCGACAAGAAGCAGCCGGACACCCAGGCTTCCGTAAAGCCCATGCTTTACGTCTACTCCGCCGACCAAAAGGGCACCTACGGGGACGAGTTCGATTTCTCCGGTGGCGGAAGTCCTGCGCTTTTCCAGCGTGGGAAGTGGCTCGAGGTCGAGTTCGAGGTTGTCGTGAACAGTGCGCCCGGCGCCAGTGACGGGCGGTTGCGGGGCTGGATCAATGGCGTGCTATTGATAGATCTTACGAAGAGGCGCTGGTTCGACAAAGGCACGCCGCAGGTCGACAGGCTCATGCTGAGCACCTTCCACGGCGGTGCGGACCCAAACTGGGCTCCTTCCAAGACCAATGAAGTCGCTTTCGCTAGTTTGTGCGTGCGGGAATGAGACGACGCCCCTAAATCACCCCAACTCAATGAATCCGATCTTCAAGAACATCACGTACTTCAATCACTGTCGAGCCATGGTCGGGTATTGCGCTCCGGGCGCCAGCTGCCGCCAGAACGCCACGGGGTCGATCACCGGCCTCGTGGAAGCCAACTTCACCGCGCGAAAACCTATCGCGCTGAACTTCGCGTGGTAGGCGCGCTCGCGCTAGAAGCGACTCCAGGCTGGCGGCACTGTTCCAGCTCCGGTGTTCCCGCTCTCGCGTCATTGCCGCTGAGTGCCGAGACGTTCAAGTCGCAACCCTTGGGGTCGGCTCACGAAACTCGTTCAGGACTGAGTCACTGCTTGTCATAGACTCGGACGTAGTCGACGAGAGCGTGGGACGGAAGCCGCGAAGCGGGGTTGTCTTCGAACTTGCCAACGGGATGTCCCCACAGATTGTAGGGGTTTCCGTTTTGGATCTCGATCGACAACCGAATGGTATGAACCTCCGCGTTCGACACACCCCGATCGTTCGTCCAAAATGGGTGACCATCGAAGTAGAAAACCTGCTTGTCGTCGTACCATTCCACGCCCCAGGTATGGAATGCATTCTGGGTCAGGTCTGCGCCCCAATACCCGGCATTGATTTGTCCCCAGTCGTCTACGGCGTTGCCAGCGGGCGGCTCTGCAGAGCCGGTGCCTTTCGCGTCGCCCCACCAAACAGCCGAATGGAAGAGGTTCATTAGAGAGTAGTTCGGGCCCGTGAAGGGGACGTACTCCATCACATCGATCTCCGTGCCCGTGTTGGTCTTGCCGTCGTAGGTGTTGTTCGGTGACATCAGCCACATGGCAAACCATGCGGCAAATGCCTTCATTTTTGAGATGTTCGCTCGGAATTCGATGTACGTACCTTTGGAACCCGGACCAAACGTATGCCAGCGCGAGGGATCGTCTCCGTTGTCGCCAGTGGTTAGGTAACAGGCGCGGCGTTCGCCATTCACATACCGCGTCCGCAAGACCAAGTTGCCACTTCCATCGTGGTAGCACTCGTTGGGCGAGTTAACCGCGTCGCGCCAGTAGTAGTCACCGGGCCGCGGGCCACTCGACCACGCGGGATACGTCATCCAATGAGATGCCGCGGGCGAACCGGAGGATCCTGTAAACTCGTCGTTCCACTTCAGCTTCCATTTGCCCGGCGGAAGCCCGCCCTGCGCCACCGGAGGCGACTGGGTTCCGGATTGGGTGACCGAAACGTCAGGCGAGTAGCCCTTGGTTCCCGCGCTGTTCCACACCTTGTAGCTGTACGACTTGCCGTAGCTCACGTTGGTATCCGTCCAGCTATTGATCTGAGAGTTGGACCAATGCACGTTCCCCTCGTAGCAATAGCTGCCACAACCCGGATAGCGACGGTCGATTGCGACATAGCCGCCGTTGCCACCGGACCACTGGAGTTTCAGCGCAGCAGATCCACTCACCTGGGCCACGCTGGGCAACGAAAGTGGTCCTGTTGTTGCAGCCGGTGGCGCGGAAGTCCCTTGCACGGGGGCAACGCCATCACTGTAGCCGTTGTGCCCGGAGGCGTTCCATACCTTGTAGCTGTACTTCACGCCAAACTTGACACTGGTGTCCGTCCAACTGGAGATAGGGCTGTTGGACCAGTGCACGTTCCCGTCGTAGCAGTAGCTGCCGCACCCGACGTATCTGCGGTCGATAGCGACGTATCCCGCATTCGGGGCCGTGAAATTGAGTTTTAGTGCGGCGCTGGAACCCACTTGGGAGACGCTCGGCACCGATGGCGCGCCTGGCGTCGATGCAGCACCCCTTGTGCGTTCTAGGCCGGTGAAGTCCCCGGATTCATCGTCGGCTCCACAACCGGCAAGGCCGACGAAAATGGTTGGAGCAAGGACCACTGAGCAGAGGGCGAGAGTCTTCACGCGTGTTCTCCTTCGTCCGCTGCCAGTGCAAGTATCAAACCAGCCACGCGAGCTGCGCAACTCGATCACCGAGTTGGCGCGCCACAGCGCGCGTGGCGTGGGATCCCGACCCAACCCACGGCCCGTTTCGATCCAAAGTTGGTCGCGGCTCGAGCGTCCCGTGCCGACTCGCGTCGCCGAAGATGTCACCACGAGGTTGTCCGCTGTCAACCGGCGCTGGACACTCAGCTCTAGGGGAGGCGGCGGAAACGGCGGCGGTCGCTACCAGAGCGTCTCTAGGAGCGGAGACTGAGCGATGCGCTCGTCGGCGGTGATGAGGGTGACTCCTTCCGCGCGGGCGGTGGCGGCAATGAGTCGGTCGGCGGGATCGCGAGGGAACTCAGCTGGGAATCCGGTCGCCAACTCGGCGATTGTTGGCGTGATGTTGACCACTCCCGCGCCCGTCTCCGCGAGCAACTGAGCGGTCCAGGTGCTGGCCGTTCCTCGCGGCTTGATGATGCCGCGCGCACACAACACCGCAATTTCCCACAGCGAGATCGAAGCCAGTCCGAGCCCTCCCCGCCTGGCGGCACGTCGAATGCCGCTGGTCGCACGTTTGGACAGTCGCTTGGGCTCGAGCGCCAACCAGATCAGCACATGCGTGTCGAGCAAGAACTTCACCCCTGCTCCCAGTCTGTCAATTCGACCACGGGCGCGACGATGTCGCCGTGTATCGTGGCCGTACCCTGCATACACCCGAAGATGTCGCGAGGACGCGAGTCCAACGGGACCAGCTTCGCGATGGGCTTGCCGCGTTTGGTGATGACCACCTCGCTGCGCTGTTCACTCACCTCGTCCATCACGCTCAGGCATTGCGCCTTGAACTGACCCGCGGGCATCGTCTTCATGACCACTACTATATGACCATGGTCGGATGTGTCCAGTCACTCGCCTGCGATGTTCTGAGCGCGGCGTTTCGCCTGCCGCTCTGGGAAAGAGCAGGGTTTTGCCTCGCTCCAGCAACGTTTCCCCGTGTTTGCGTGACTTTGCTCCCGAAATGCGTCAGTAAGCGCTGCGCTTCTTGTAGTGCCGGTCGTCTCACGGGCGAAACCGCGGCACCGAAGCACTGACCATGACGGCGACTCATAGCGCGCCGGAAAAGCAGCCATGCCTCCTTCTGAACCCATCAAGTTCGCCGACTTCGAGATCGACCCGCGCCTCATTGCGACGGTGCAGGAGCTGGGCTTCGACGAACCCACGCCCATCCAAGCACAAGCGATCCCGGATCTACTCCGCGGCCACGACATTATCGGCCGTGCCCGCACGGGCTCCGGCAAGACCGCTGCCTTCGGCTTGCCATTACTCGAGCGCGTCAAAGAAGGCAGCGCGGGCGTGCAAGCCCTTGTGCTCACTCCGACTCGCGAGCTCGCCGTGCAGGTCACCAAAGCCCTAAGCAGCTACGCCACTAAGCTGCCGGTGCGACTCGTCACCCTGTACGGCGGCGTGGCCTACGGGCCACAGCTTTCCGCGCTGCGCAAAGGCGTCTCGGTGGTCGTAGGCACGCCTGGGCGTGTGCTCGATCACATGCACAAAGGCACCCTCGACATATCCAAGCTGGAAATGCTGGTGCTCGACGAAGCCGACGAGATGCTGCGCATGGGCTTCATCGACGACGTCGAAGAGGTTCTGTCCCAGTGCCCGGTGGACCGGCAGATCGCGCTATTTTCTGCGACGCTGCCGCCGCCGATCCGCACCATCGCGAACAAGTACTTGAACGGGCCCATCGAGGTCCAGGTCGAACAACGCGCACACACGACCAAGCATATTACCCAGCGCTGGCTCGTGGTGCCCCAGGCCCACAAGCTGGATGCACTGAGCCGCGTGCTGGCGGACCAGCCCCACGGCGCAACGCTGATCTTTGCACGCACCCGCGCCGGATGCGCGGACACCGCGGCCGCACTCTCCGCGCGAGGTTTCGCCGTGGACGCTCTGCATGGCGACCTGAACCAGTCCGCGCGCGAACTCGTTCTCAACCGCTTGCGCAACGGGCGGCTCGACACCGTCGTGGCAACGGACGTGGCGGCTCGCGGACTGGACGTCGAGCACTTGAATCACGTCGTCAACCTCGACCTGCCCACAGAGCTCGAGAGCTACGTGCATCGCATTGGCCGCACGGGACGGGCGGGCCGCGCCGGGTTGGCCACGAGTCTGGTCACGCCGGCGGAACGCGGCCGCCTCGGGCGCTTCGCCCGCATGCTCGACACGCCGCTCGTGGAGTTTCAGGTCCCGTCGGACCTGGACATCGCGCGGCGCCAGCAGTCGTTCTTGCTAGAAGAAGTCGAACGGCGGCTTGCCTCTCCGAATAGTGCGCCCGTCTCCTACTTGGCGGACAAGCTGCTCAACAGCGCCAGCCCACACGCGGCCGTGAGTGCGCTGATCGGCGTGCTTGCGGAGCTGCGATCCATCCCCGTGAACGCCCAAGCCAGCGGCAGTCCACCTGCCTGGGTGCGCAAAAGCGGTCCGGCGAACAAGCCCGGCGCCGGCTACCAAGGAAAGAAGGGGGAGACCGGCAAGCCCTGGCAGAATCGAAGAGCACGCCCTGGCGAAAATCTCGGACCCGGCCCGCGCAAGCGCCCGGTCGAACAAGAGCGTCGCGACGGGCCGAAGCGCGCTACCAAACGCAACGCGAGCCCCGCTGCGAGCCGCGGGGAGAAGGTTCCCGTGGGCCAAGAGCGCCCGCCCATGGGCTCGACGGACGTGGCTGCCAAGCGACCGAAGCGCAAAGGCAAGCCAGCGCCAGGCGCAGCACCGGCCTCATCGGAATTCGAACTCTTCCTCGCCATGGGCAGCCGCCGCGGCGTCCGGCCGCAGGACGTGGTCGGCGCCCTCGCTGGGGATCTGGGCATCCCCGGCAACGTGATCGGACGCATCCATGTCGAAGAGAGCCACACCCTGGTCTGCGTTCCCAAGGACGTGGGTAAAGTGCTCGTCGAAGGCGATGCGAGCGTGCAGCTCCGGGGCCAGTGGGTCTCCGTGATGAAGGCGCGTCCGCGACGCTGACTCGCTCGCCAGTATGGGAATCGGGATAGGGGCCCCGAGAGTTTGCCTCAGGGACCCCTCCCACACCACCCGG
>CBDUPW010000123.1:0-18896 GCA_965369205.1 uncultured Polyangiaceae bacterium
TCTTCATGGCCGTCTGGGGCGGACGACGAAAGCGCGGACCCAAGCTCTAGGTCTTCCTCCTTAGCCGCTGAAATCACACTCCGAAACGCGTCTGCGCACTCAGTCTCGCGTCGACCAAAAAGCGCGTGTAAGCTCAAACACGCGTCAGGGGATTTTCGCCGCAGAGCGGGACCTCGCATCAGGTCGTTGAGTTTCTAAGCTACCGAACGCGCCCGGGAAATCGAGGCTGCGCGTACGACGTTTGCGTCAGAGACCACTTTCTTTGGGAAGCGGTTTCTATCCACGCACCTGAATCGGTGGGTCAGTGCGGATCCGTTGACGGTGCATGCTCCGGGTGAGGCGGATCCGAACTTGTATGCCTACGTGCGCGGGATGACGCTAAAGGCGGTGGATCCTGTTGGGCTCTGCGAGGACCTCGATGCCTGTTTTCAGGGGGATTTTCGGACGTCAAAGGTATCGCAAGAAGTGGGTGATACCCGTGACAGCTCAACGAAAACACCGCCCCGAGCGTCCCCGACGCCACCTCCCGCCGCAACGCGTCGGAATTCCAGCAGCGTGCGCCAGCCAGGGGCGGTGCCATGGCAGAAGAAGGTCTCAAAGGATGCAGTGGCTGCGGGTTACAGTTTCGCGGCGGCGTTGGGAAGCATTGGGGGGTACGTGGTCGGTCGTCTCTCAGGCGAATCCGATGCCGAAGCTGTTCGCACCGCAAACGTGACTGCTGGGGCCGTTGCCCAAGTTTCGGTTCCGGCTGGTGGGCTGGTCGTTTCGGGTGCACTCACCGGAGCGCAGAGGCAGTCGTTCGCCGCGCGCAACCAGAGCGTTGCGCCACGAGACGCGGCGTCCACCAGCACTGCCCCCCTTCCTGGCGAGCTCGAGGGCATAGCGAGCGGGCTCCACAACTCTGCCGCAAAGGCCGCTGGAGTGAATCCCGGAATGGCGCGCAAATCAGGCACCGTGGCAATAACCCAGCTTGACCGCCCTGGCTTGCCTCCGCGAATCGCGACGTACCATGGGGATCCGAGAATCGGTGTCTTGGTGGAAAAGTATGCGCGAGCCCAGGGCTACACGTGGGGCGGTTCGACATCTGAACACGCTGAAATGATCGCAAAGCACTTTCGAGGAGCCGCAAGCGCACCCCGTGGTTGGGTCGGCGCGTCCAACAAGATTTGCTATGACTGCCAGATGGATCTCCTCGGGCCTGTCGGGCCCTCCCTTTTCTCGCAAAACCCGAAGAAGTAATGATGCGCCACGTATGGCATGAAGAGAGCCGCTGCCAGTGTCCAACGTCGTGGCTGGGCGCCGCCGCGCCCATCCGTTCCGGTGTGGTACTCGCCTGTCCAAAGGAACTTGTGGTGTGGACTGGTGGGGACTCTGGCGCGCGGAACCACGCATTGACACATGACGCGTTGAGCATTGCGGCGGCTCCTGACGGGAAGCTCGTCTGTGTTGGCGAGGATGAAACTTCCGTTCTCACTGCGAAACTCGAAATTGAGCAAACGCTTCGCGGCGTCGAACGACCCGATCCCAATCACAATGGCGGGTACGCTGTGTCAGCGGCCTACCTCGTACACCCGAGCGCAAGCAGGGAAGTGGAGCTATTGGCCAGAAGTGTCAAGGGCTGGAGTATTGTCGCACGGTGTCAGCTGGGCGCGGAGTGGATGCGAGCTCCGACACAGGTACACGTCGCGGGCGAGAGTTCGTTCCTCATCGAATGCCCACAAGAGGGACTCGCCGCTGTGGCCGCGGTTTCGACGCCAGGGATTACCTTCCGACCACTGCCGTTCACAGGCGCTTTCCTGGGGTTTCTGGACGATGGCAAAGCCTACGCTTGCAGTTGGGATGGTCGCGTAACGATATCAAAGTTTGCCAATGGCGAGCGCGTCCGCGACTTCTCGGTGGGTGCCATGACGCCCGTAACGGTTCCAACGGTTTTCACAGAAGTAGCCAATCGTCGTGGAGTTTCGAGCACCAACGCGGAGTGGATGTTTGATGACGTGTTTGTCGACCCACGAGGCAGGGATGTTCCCTTCGCACTTTGGACAGGCTCGTTCGACGGGAGAGTTATTTTCGCCGTGCATGAGGAAGGAACGCTGCGAACTTGGCGTCCAGCGATACCGGATCCCTATCGAGCCCACACTGGCTAAGCGGCACCGCCGCCCCCGCACAAGGGCGATTCCGGCCTGTGGGCACCCCCGCCCGAAGGTGGTCTGACCTGCTGAGGCCCGGCACCCCCGCCCGAGGGTAGTTTTGACGTGTCGAAGTGGGACAGACATCGTCCCTGGTGGCGCTGGCCGCCTCCAAGCCCCGCGGCGGACGCTCATGAGTCCGGCGCGGGGCGAGCCGCGCAGCGCGCAAGCGCAGTCTCGCGTGGACAGAGCGAGCCTGGCTAATGCTTCGTTGGCCTGCGGCGCAGTGCCAAACGTCGACGACCATGGTCGCCCACTTCGAACTTGGGCCGGGCATGGACGCCCTCGGCGCCGTCTGGCCTAACGGCCGCATTAGCCAGCCAGTGACGTGGATGGTGGCAGGGTCCAGCAGAGCTTCTTCAACGAGACTCGGTCTTGGTGTTGGTCTTTGCTGCGATTGCTTCCCGAAGAGCGTCGTCGCTCTGAAGTGGTTTCCGCGCGCTGGCAAGTGCCTCGACCGAGGGCAAGATCTTCCTGGCGAAGGCGAAAGTCCATTCGTTGATATCGTTGCCAAAGCTTCCGGCGAACTTGGCCAAGACCTCTTGGATTTCATCCGGGGTGAAGCTTCGCTCGAGCAGCTTGATGGTGCGGCCACTTTCGCGCAGTTTCTGTTTCTGCTTGTCCCATTTCAAAAAGCGCGGGCAGGGAGGGACGTCCGGGCAGGGACATCGAGCGGCTAAGTGCTATGCTTACGGGGTGAACGCGCTCAAAGCACATGTCAAGAACGGGCAGATTGTCCTCGATGAACCGAGCGAGCTGCCGGAAGGCATGGCCGCGCTGGTGCAGTTGTACGATCCGCGAGGCGATTCCCTCAGCGACGAGGAACGAGCCGCTCTGCATCGAGCCCTTGATCGCAGCATCGAACAAGCGGACGCCGGTCAGCTCATAGACGCTGATGAAGTGCTTGCAGAGCTCGAGAACGACCAACTCGCACAAGGCACGTGAGGGTCTACTTTACGCCAGACGCGAAGGCGGCGATCCGCGAGAAGCGTGCCTGGTGGCAAGCAAATCGCGACAAGGCCCCCGCGCTCTTCCTCGAAGAACTGCGGGCGGTGTTGGTGAAGCTCCGCACCGGGGCCGACGATGAGCGGCAGCGTTACCGGGTAAGCCGCGGGCAGCTTGTGTGGCGCATCCTGATGCCCAAGACGAAGAATCACATCTACTACCGAGTCGACTCGGCGGCGCAGCAGATCGACGTGCTCTTGGTGTGGAATGCCGTCGGTCTGCCACCAGAACACTTCCCGCCTTGATCGCTGAAATCACGCTCCGAAACGCGTCTGTGCACGCAATCTCGCGCGCGAAAGCTCAAACACGCGTCAGGGGATTTTCGCTGCAGAGCGGGACCTCGCATCGGGCACCCCCCCTCCTTAGCCGCTGAAATCACGCTTGGAGACGCGACCACTTGGTCGACCGCGTGCACCTTTGGCGGACTGCGCGCCCTCCAGTGTGCCAGGCGCTTGTGCCAGGCCGCCGCGGTGAAATGCGCAAAACGCCGCGAGATCTGTGGCGAGTGGGCCGGAATGTTCGGGCATGGATTCTGCAATTCGTGGGGGTGGAGAGACGCAAGCGACTTCCGCCTGACGGACCAGCTTGCGGGGTAGGGTCCAAATGAAAACCAGAGTTTCCAGAGCGTTTGGGACCACGGTTGCGTTTGGTGTCGTCGCTTTGATCTTCACCGTGGCGTGCAGCGGGTCCGGGGGCGACTCGCCAGGGCTCGCGACGGGGGGTAGCTCCGGCGCGGCCGGCGATAGCGGAACGGACGGCGCGCTCGGGTGCGATGGCAGTGCCGACTTCTTCTGCGCGCCGGGTTGCGGCGGCGACGTCATTCTCGGCGCGAGCTGTGTCGCTGGCACTTGGACATGCCCAGACAACATGGTGCGCAGCACGGATTGTCCTGACGACACCTGTTTTTCGTACACGCCGGACTGCTGTGCGCCGGATGGCAGCGTCGTCAGCATGCGCTGTCCAGGCCAGGGCTGGCCGATTTGTCCGCCGGGCACCACGCCCGCCCCGAGCGGTTCTGGCTCGTGTCCCTATCCGCCCGGCTGTGAAGCGAACGGCTGCGGCCCGACCGAGGCCTGTACGTTCGAGAACGATCACTGCGGCTCTGGCTCGCCCGGAACCTGCACCGCCAAACCCGCCACGTGCCCGAGCGATGGCCCTCCCGCCTGCGGTTGCGACGGCGTCGTCTACGCCAACGATTGCTTAGCGCGGCAGGCTGGCGTCGACATGGGCACAGGCTGCGCGCCGCTGTCGGGCATGCAGCTGTGCGGCACTCGGTACTGCAAACTGGGCGCGGAATACTGTCGCATCACAATGCCGGCGCAGGCCGCGCTCAAGAACCTCGCAGAGTGCGTTCCCCTGCCGGCAAGTTGCGCCGGGAACATCAGCTGCGCGTGTCTCGCCCAGGAACCCTGCGCTGATCAATGCTCGGAGGGCGTCGGGATGCCGAAGCTCTCTTGCGCCCCGGGCAAATAGCCACGCGCCGGGGACCCGCCGCCAATCCCGCCCGGCCGAAGCGCGCCCTCCGAATCTCGAATCCCCCAATCCCGCCCCTACCCAATCTTCAACTGCCGCAGCTTCTTGTGCAGGCCTTCGCGGGTGATGCCTAGGGTTTTGGCGGCGGCGGTTTTGTTGCCGTCGTGGTCGCGCAGGGCTTCGAGGAGGAAGAACTTTTCGACTTGTTCCACCATCTGTTTGAGCGTGCCTTTTTCAGCGCCGGCTTTTTCCACGATGGACTCGACGCGGCGCACGCGTGGGCTGAGCAGCTCTGGTCCGACGAAGCTCTCGACGTCGGCCTGGATCACGAGGCGCTGCACTTCGTTTTCTAGCTCGCGCACGTTGCCGGGCCACTCGTAGCTCATCAAGAGCTCCATGGTGCCTTGGGCGAAGCCTTGCACGGGTTTGCCGATCTCCCGGGTGTAGCGCTCCAAGAAGAAGCCGGCGAGTAGGGGCACGTCTTCGCGGCGCTCGCGCAGGGGCGGGACGCGCAGCGGAAATACTTTCAGGCGGTAATACAGATCTTCGCGGAAGCGCCCGGCTTCGACTTCTTTTTCTAGGTTGCGGTTGCAAGCGGCGACGATGCGAACGTCGACGACCCGGGTGTGGGTGGCGCCTACGGGGCGGATTTCGCCCTCCTGCAGCACGCGCAGGAGCTTCGCCTGCAGCGCAAGGGGCATCTCGGAGACTTCGTCTAGGAACAGCGTGCCGCCGTCGGCCACGTCGAAGAGCCCGCGCTTTTCGTCCGTCGCGCCGGTGAAGGCGCCCTTCTTGTGACCGAAGAGCTCGCTCTCCAGCAGGTTCTCGGGAAGCGCTGCGCAGTTTTGCGCAACGAATAGCTTGTCCGCACGTCGGCTCTTGTCGTGAATGCGGGACGCGACCAACTCTTTGCCGGTACCGGTCTCGCCTTCGATCAAAACCGTCACCCGAGTGTCGACGACCTTGTCGATCTGCCCGAGCATTGTCTTGATGGCTTTGCTCTCGCCCACGATCTCCAGGCGACCCGGGCGTGCACGCTCCCGGCCCTTGAGATAGGTATTCTCTTTCTGCAGCTGCTCTTCCGCCAAAGTCAGCCGACGGATCAAACGCGCGTTGGCCACTGCCAGGGAAGCGGTCGCCGCCAGCACGCCGAGTGCGTCCAGATCCGACGAGTCGAACATGCTCGGCGTGTCTCGGTTGTCCACCTGCAGCACGCCAAGAATGTCCGCGCCCTTCCACAGGGGCACGCCGATGGTGCTGCGGATGCTCGCCCCCAGCAGGGATTCGGAGCTGAAGGCCTCGCTGGGCGCGTCCGCCGCCAATACCGCGGCCCGCTCCCGCACGACCTTGCGGAATACGCTGCGCGTGACTGGCACGCCCTCGTCGGGAGTGTGCCCCTGGCCCCCCGGACCGCGAACCCGGGTCAGGACCGGCACAAAAAGGGCTTCCGCGTCAGTCGAGTCGTTCGTATCCGGCTCGTCGCGAAGCACGACCGTGGCGTGGGTTGCGCTGGGCACCAACATCAGCGCCGCGTCCGCAACGGCTTGCAGGACTTCGTCCAAGTCTTTGGCCGCACCGATGTCCTTCTGCACCCGATACAGGGTTTTCAGGACGTCCGTGTTGCGCTCGACGGAGTCCGTCGTGCCGCTCAGCTCTGCGATGGGGCGCACGCTGACCACGTGCGGCTCCAGCTCTTCAGCGACGGTGATTTGTAGTCGCGTGGCCTCGTTGCCCTCGCCACCCAGTTCCACGACGTCGCCGTCCAGAAGCTCCGACTTGCGCTGGCTGTCGTTCAGCTGCGTGCGCGTCTTGCCCCGCAGGACCGCGGTGCCGTTGGTGCTGCGCAGGTCTTCGAGAGTGACGGTGCTGTCGCCGATCACCAGTCGAGCATGCTCACTGGAAACGTGGGATTCCGGAAGCTCCAAGTGGCTCTTCGGGCCACGGCCAATGCGCACCACATCCCCCTCCGGCTCGTAGACGCGCCCTGCGCTCGAGCCGGAGAGAACTTCGATGCGGACCGACGGCATGTGCTGCGTGCGGCCCTACGCTTACTGCGCGCGGGCTTCGATCCGATACATCACCTGCTTCACCGGTGAGTCTGCATTGATCTTCTGCTTGTCACCGGACTCGGCGTTCTTGTCCACGATGGCGCGCAGCTTGTCGGCCAGGTCCTTGGAGCCTTTGGGCAGCAGATGGTCGATGGTCTGGGCTGCAACGAAGCGGACGGCTGCATTTTCGAAGGAACTCATGGCCGCCACGAGCTCGCCCGCGGTGGCCTCGCTGCCCAGGATGCCGACCATGTATCCGGCCTTGATGGCGCGGAACTGGGTCTTCTGCTCCTGGTTCGTGCTCTTCTCCATCTCTTTGAGATAGCAGGCAGCGTCTTCTTTGCAGGCACCCACCACGGCTTCGGCGTCCGCGAAGAGATCCTTTTCGAGCTTGGTGCCGTACTTCTCGACGGCGGCCTTCACCGTTGTCATCTGGTCTGGCTTTGCGAGCTTGATGGCGGTGACGGTGATAGCGCCTTGCAGCGCCTTCTTGTCTTCGCCGCCGCCTTTGGTGTTCTCGGCTCGCTCAAGCAGCCAGTCGATCATGGTGGGGTCGTAGAACTGCCCAGTGAATTCCGACAAGGACGACAGCGCGTTGGAACCCGGAGGGATCACGGTTTCTAGGGAGAGGCTCTCGAAGGCAGTCTTGTACGCATCCTTCACCTCGGCGCTCGACGGCAGCTTGGTGATTTCCCGCGCGATGACAGCCTTGTTGGTTTCTTTCTCTTCTGTCTTGAGGGCCTCGAGTAGCGCGGCCTGACCTTCCGGTCGGCCCACGGTGCCCAGCACCAAGGCCGCCGTCTGCACGTAGGGGCGATCCTTGGGTGCTTCCTTCGCGCCACTGACTTCCTTGATGCGGCGTAGGTTGAAGGTCGTCAGCTTCTCGTCTGCTCCGGTCAGGATCTTCACGGCGCGATCCGCGGCCGGCTTGCCGATCTTGACCAGCGCCAAGATCGCTGTGGCTTGGATGTCAGCCTTTGCCGGATCGAGCATGACCTTGAGCAGGGTCTCGACGGCCTCTGCGGCCTGGAGCTCCCCAAGGATCTGCGCCGAAGTCGTCTGCCAGAAGAGCTGGTCGCGGTAGGGGTCGAATTTGTCTTTGTCTTTGGCGTTCTTGGGCGGAACGATCTCCGCGTCGAGCATCGAAATCAGCGGCTGGGTCCAAGACTTTGCCTTGATCTTGACCATGGCTTCGTTCAGCGGGCGATAAGTGATGCCTCCCAGCATGCTGCTGGTCTTCATCTTTTGGAACGCCTGCACGAGCGGCTCGTTGAGGGAGTCCAGCTTCAGTTCACCCGCGGCGATGGCGGCCCACTTTAGGTCGGCGT
Source organism: uncultured Polyangiaceae bacterium (assembly GCA_965369205.1). Lineage (GTDB taxonomy): Bacteria > Myxococcota_A > Polyangia > Polyangiales > Polyangiaceae > JACKEA01. The sequence goes on from CBDUPW010000123.1 coordinate 8,041, forward strand.
CGTCTTTGGTGGTCGACGGCCTGGCGGCGAACGCCTCGAGCGCCTTTTTGATGGCCGGCTCGGCGCGCTTGTCCTTGAGGGACGCGAGCAGTTTGATCACTGACACCCGGGTTTTGGTGTCCATCGTGTCGTAGTTGTCGACGTACGTCTTGCTGAGGGGCTCGACGATCTTGCTGACTAACGCCTGGACCTCGGGATTGCTTTCGTCCTTGTTGGCCTTGGTGATGGCGTCTTCGTAGAACTGTTCCAAGCGAGTCACCGCCCGGGCGCGCCAGGCGTTGTCTTCGAGCTTGTCCACCCAGTAGTCAGGCTGACCTTCGTCCTTACATCCTGTGACGCTGACCGCCAGCGAGGCGGTGGCGATGGTGGCAGCTGTGCCGAACGTGATCGAGCGAATCAGCGACGCAATGGCGCGCGAAGTGCGGAGCATGGTGGATGTCCTCCAGGTTGAGCTGTCCCGTCGTTGCCGGCGGGGGCGCGCAGCAGAAAATCCCCTGTATTTGCGCGGTTCCGGCGAACGGGAACGTACGTCGGGCCAAAGCCGGGTGTCAACGAAGGGCTGCATTTTTGACGCAACACAGCATTTGGCCGGATTTCCCGGTAATACACGGAGTATCCGGCCGTAGCCCCGCTGCGGCGCCGAAAAGCCGGCTAGGAAAGTGCACGCCAGCGCTCCAAGATCGCGTCGTGGACCTTGCCGTTGCTGGCGACGATCCCGGAATCGTTCACAAGGCTATCCGCCCGGTAGTCCAGCAACTGCCCGCGGGCATCGGTGACTCGGCCCCCCGCCGCGTGGATGATGGCCTCCCCAGCGCACAGATCCCAGCGGCAGCCCGCCCGGCCGGGCGCAACGTACGCGTCGGCTTGGGCGTCGGCGACCGCGGCGCACTTCAGGCCCGCGCTGCCCAACGCGTCGATGTGCGCAGCGCCCAAGGCGGCCAGTGCGTTTTCCAAGGCTTCACTTCGGTGGGAGCGCGTCGACAGCACTCGCGCTTGCTCGAGGGTTTCTGCGCCGGCCACGCTCAGCGCAACTTCGGTGCCGTCTCTTTGCGCGCGCACTGCACCCTGTCCGACCACGCCTGCCCAAATCTCCCCGGTGACGGGCGCGTGCAGCACTCCAGCGTGTGGGCGCTCTCCCACGAGCAGTCCGATCATGACGACGAACTCCCCGTTGCGTTTCACGAACTCGCGGGTTCCGTCCAAGGGGTCGACGAAAAACACGCGCTCCGACGCGCGGTACCCCGCAAAGCTCTCCGGATCGCTTTCTTCCGCAACCACCGGCACTCCCGGATACAGAGCCGCCAGCTGCGCGCAGATGTGTGCGTTTGCGAGTTTGTCGGCCAAGGTCACCGGATCTCGCGGCTTCTTATATTCCACCTCGAAGGGGGACTCGTACACGCGGAGGATGATTTCCGCTGCCTGCGCCGCGATCTGTCGCAAGTTCTGAAGCAGCGCGGCGTCGCTCACACTGCGCCCACTTCTTCAAGCCGTGCTTCGAATGCGGTCAACGCGTCGGGCTCCAAGTAAGGAGGACCCTTGCCGGCTTCACGCACGAGTTGATCGAGCTGGAGGCTACTGCGGGGACCGAGCACAGCGCTGCTGACGAGCTTGCTCTCGAGCACATAGCGCAGCGCACCGGCGCGCATCGTCATGACGCTGCCTCCCACGAGCGGGCGCAGGGCATCGAGTTGGCGCACGCGCTGGCGCAATTCGTCCTGGGTCCAGCGCTCGGCGCGATGGTCGCCGTCCGAAAAGTCCTTGCTGGCGCCCCAGTGCCCCGCCAGAAGGCCGTAGGCCAAGACCGAGTGGGCCAAAATGCCGACGTCTTCTCGCTGGATTTCCTCTTCCAGGAGTCGCATCGGGGCAGCAGAAAACGCGTTGAACGCGAGGGAAACAACTTCGGCGCCGCGCACAATGGCCTCACGGGCGACCTCTTCGCTGCCAGCGCTCACGCCCCACGCACGGATGCGACCTGCCGCCTTCTGCTCCGCCAGCCAAGGGGCGGCCTCGGCCTTCTCTAGCGCGACGCTGGATGGGTTGTGCAGCAGCACGACGTCCAGCACGTCGCGCTTCAAGCGTTCCTGGGAGCGAGCGAGGGCCTGCTCTAAGTAGGGCACCTTGAAGCACTTCTTGGGAAACGCGGAATCCAGATCGGTGCCGATCTTAGTGACGATGCGTGCTCGGCTCTCAGCGCTGAGGCGTTCGCCTAGGCGGCGCTCCATCGCGCCGTGTGCGTAGCTGTCCGCAGTCTCGAAGAGCGTGATGCCCAGGGCCGCGGCGCGATCGATCACTCTATCTTGTTCTGCTTCGGCCACCGGCCCGTAGCCGTCGCCAGACAGACCCCAAGTGCCCAGCGAAAGTTCGCTTACCGACAGACCGGTCTTGCCGAGGGGCCGCTTGCGCATGCGCGGGCATATAACGCGAACCGGCCCCGTTGTCTCACGAGCACCGCACGCCTGGTCTCACGGGCACCGCACGCCTGCGGATAGAGGCGGCTCTAAGGCTGCGCGTTCCAGGATCGCGCGGTCCAAGAGCACCTGCTCGGCCGTGCCGTCGGCGACGACGTGTCCCTCGTGGAGGGCGACCACCCGCATTTTCAGCTCCAATACTAGGTCCAGGTCGTGGGTAGCCACGATGCACGTGGCAGAAAGCGAGTCTAGGGTCCCGAGCAGACGTTTGCGGGCGCGTCCGTCCAGGGACGCGGAAGGCTCGTCCAGCAAGATCAGCTTGGGAGCACAGGAAAGCACAGCGGCGATGGCAACCCTGCGTTGCTCCCCCAGGCTCAGCGCCCCCGGATATTTGTCCCGCAATGCCGCCAGCTCCAGCTGCGCGATGGCGTCGTTGGTGCGGCTCTGCACCTCGCCTTCGGCCAGCCCCTGGCAGCGCGGCCCGAACGCCACTTCTTCATGAACGGCATCGCAGAACAGTTGGTCCGCCGGGTTGGCAAAGACAAAGCCCAGCTGCTGTCGCACGCGTTCCAATGTGCGTTTCGATAGTTCCGTACCGTTGACGACAATCCGCCCCTGCGACTCCGTTGCGCCAACCAGCGCCAACAGCAGCGAAGTTTTGCCGGCCCCGTTGGCACCGACGAGGGCGACGCGTTCACCGTGTTGCACGCGCAAAGAGACGTCCTGCACCGTCGTGCGCCGCTCGCCAGTCAAGCTGTCTTCGCGAATGGCCGCCACGCCTTCGAGCAGTAGTGCACTTTGCTCCGCCTCCGTCACCGGGCCATCCAATGTGCCCCGAGCGCGAGCACCAAGCAGCTGCCCAGGAACAAAGCGCTGCCCGGGCCCCCCAGCGCGCGCGCAGTCCGGGTTGCGCTGCTACCACGCAGCTCCGATGCGAGCGCACGCCGCTCAGCGCGCTCGGCGCAGCGGATCAAGAGAGAGCTCATGAGCTCGAGGTTTGCGCTGGTGCCGCGCGCGCCACGCAGCTTGCGCGCCAGCACCAGGCGCTTGCCCTCGCTTGCGATGGAGCCCAGTTGCGCAGTGGTGTGCGCGACCATCTGGGCGATCGCGCGGGGCGCTCGCAGTGACTCGAGGGCGCCGCTCAACTCCGTGCCCCGGATGCTCAGCGACATGGCGACCGCCGCGAGGGTTGCCGTCGTCGTGCGCAGTAACATTTGCCCCAGGCGCTCCATGTCGCCGCCCAACGCAAACGGCAGCAACAAGACGCTGCTGCCCAGAAGCGCAACGGCGAGTCGCCCCTGCCAGCGACGCGGCGGCGGAGCCGCCAGTTGGATCACCGCGAGCAAGAAAAAAGCAGCCGCGGTCAGCGCCCAAACACTGGGCCGCGCCGTGGCAAACCCCAGCGCGAGCACGACGCCGCCCAAAAGGCGCGCCCCGGGAGTCACCCAACGCGAAAGCAGCGGCTGGCGCTTCACGGGGCCGCGTGCGCGCGTGACAGTACCAGCTCGAGGGCGTCCGGCGCCGAGCTCGCGAAGGACGCTGCAATGACGGCAATGCCAACGCAAACGGCGGCCCAGGCCCATACGTTGCGGGACGTGGCGGTTCGTGCGCCGGGTGCGGACGCCGCGAGCAGGCGCGGGGCGCGTTGCCGGATCTTCGCAACGGCGCCGGCGGTCAGGAGTCCCTCAACGACGCCTGCCAGTGCCTGGATGCCGACCAAGGTGCCGATGGTCCACGCCGCGGGTGCACCGGCTTTGAACACCAAAAGCGCGGCCAGCGCAGAGCCCGCTACCACGTTGCCCAACGTCGTGCCGAGGATGGCGGTCCAGCGTAGTCCGTTGGGCAGCCGCGCGAATAGACCGCGCACCAGGGTCACGGCAGCGACGGGGATCACGACGATGTTGAGCACGTTGATGCCCAACGCCGCGACGCCACCGTCCGCGAACAGCAGCGCTTGAAGCAATACGACGGTGGCGAGGGCGAGCACGGCGCTCGCGGGGCCCAACAGCAGCGTCAGTAGCGAAGCGCCGAGCGCGTGGGCGCTGACGCCCGGCGCTGCGGGCACGTTCACGGCTTGCACGGCCAGTGCGAAGGCGGCCAGGGTGCCGGTCCATGCCAGCTGCTGCGCGCGATCGGACTTGGCCACCCGCGTCACACTGGCGGAGACGACGCCGGCGCTGACTAGCGCGGCGCCCACCAAGATGGCGGGGCTCGAGACGATTCCGTCGGGCAGATGCACGCTCCAAACCTAGATCGCCCGGGGCAGGCGTGCCACCAATTTGAGAAATCGTGCTACGGCATGGTTGCTTTGGGAGGCCCGCCGAAGGCTGACACCCAAGGACACCGAACCCCGGGTCACCGCTCCTCCGACAGCGCTCGATCACGTCGGGTTTCAAGGGGCTTTCAGCCGACGTGGCGGTGGGGGCCAGTGCAGCGGGGATCGCCGCGCAAAAAAACAGTTTGTATACAAACTGTTTTTTTGGGCCACTCACCCCCCCTGCCCACGCCAACGGGTTCTGTGAATCGCCCCGAGACTGAATCGCCCCGAGATCCCCGGAGGCTCATTCGGGGCGAGCTCGGCACCCGACGAGACAAGTCCCGGAGAGGGCGGTCCGTCACCCATCCGGTGGCAAGGACCAGTAGTGCAGGGCGGTGAATCGGCTGCGCCGGGCGGTCAGCTCCACGGGCTGCCTGCCCCCGAGCTGCGCTGGCACGTTCAGCACGGCTTCGTGCCAGCGCGACGTGCCCGTCAGTTGCACACTGCCGATGAGCTCGCCGCCCACCCGCACCTCCACCTCGGCGGCCGCATCCGAAGTCAGGCGCGCCACCCAGCGTCCGCCTGCGCGCAGCTCCATCGAGAACCGCTCATGGGCACGTTGCGAGCGCCCGCCGTCTGCGCGCAAGGACATTGGATCCGAGAGCACGACATTGAAGCGCTGTTGTGCGTCCAGGAGCTCATAGGCATGCGTCGCTTCGCTTTCCAGATCGGCGACGTCCAGCACGTCCAACGGATTGCCACGCGCCAGCGTCGGCAGGGCGGCCGAGCCAAGCACGCTGTAGTCGGCGACGTACGCTGCCTTCGTTGTGCCGCCCAGGATGGTTGCGCCCGGCACAGCGCGATAGGTGAGCATGTCCCCAAGCACTTCGGGCATGTCCATCCAGCTGGGGTACACGATGAAGTGCGTCGGCAGCTGACTTCGCTCCACATGCTCGTAGTGTTCGAAGCGCGACCCAGCGCCCGCGACCCAGTACTTGGCTTCGCCGGCTGTCGTCAGACCAACGACGTCGAAGACAGGGCGATTAGAGAAATACGCGATGGCCCCGGTGTCGTTCACGCCGATGCGAGCGTCTTCAGGCAGATGCTCGGCCGCCCACTCGCCCAGTGCAACCTGCTGACGGCGGATCGCGTCCGAACTTTGCGCCAGATCGCTCAAGGTCCAGCTCAGCTGCCCCGCAAAACACACCGCGCCGGCGGCGGTCAGAGCAAACCCCAGGTGAAAAAGCCGGCGATTCAGCCGCGCCGCGCCTTGCGCGACCAATTGCGCTGTGGCCGCGAGTGCCAGGAGCCATGCCGGTGCGAAGGGCCACAAGTAGCGCAGGCGATTCCACAAGAAACTGTCGTAGGTCGTTGGGATCAGCATGCCCAACGCGAGCAACAGGATGACGGTCGCGCGAAAGCTCTGCCGTTTCAGCGCACCGAGCACTGCCAGACACGGCAGCGCACACCAGGCGATCACACGGCCTCCGCTGGGTATGAAGATCGCGCTCCACGCCTGTCCGTCCACCAGCGTGTCTAAGAAGAGGCGGACGTTACTCAGTACGGCCGCAACCAAGTCCCAGCCAGTCAAATATGGGCTCCGTGGCAGCCACTTGACGGCTACGGTCGTGCTCTGGGCTTGTCCGGTAAACGCCAACTGGATCAAACTGGGCAGTGCCACGCCCAAGAGGATCACGACCACACTGCCGCGCCAGCGATTGCGCGGCGCCATCAACAACGTGACGCATGCAATGGCGCTGACCAACACACCTTCTGGACGCACGCTGGGAGCAAGCGCGCCGAGAAGCAGCAACACGCTGAGCGCTGTCTTGCTCGCCGGAACCGCGCGAAGCTCGTGCCAATCAACGCAGACACGCGCGGTCAGTACGAGCCACCAGGCAAAGGGCACGATTTCCATGCCGCTGCCGGCGCCCCAGACCAAGCCCCCGAAACACAGCACTGAGGCGCCCGCCACGTAGGCAACCCCTTCAGGCAGAAGGCGACGCCCCAGGCGCCAGGTCTCGAGCGCCACCCCGAAGAGCGCGAGCCAGCCCAAGGCCCAGGCCGGCCAAATCAACCCGGCGTCCCGAAAGCCTAGGCTCCAGAACCCGGCCAAGGTGACCGGCCACACCAGGCTGGTTGCGCCAGGGACTGGTGCTGCGCCTTGGGAATAGCTAAACGGGGCCAGCTGCGCGAGGCGCTTGGCGAACTGAAAATGAATGAATGTGTCATCCAGCGGCACGGCCGCGTGCCCGCCAGTCTCGGCCAAGGTGAGCCGGGTCGCCGCGACCGCAAGCATGAGCGTCGCAATCGCCAAAAGGCCCACGCCCAGGCGCTTGGCGCGTCTCTGGGACGCGCTCTTGAAAGCGCGAGGCGACAGCGGCGTGGACCGAGCTTTGGACATGGTAGCGGGCAGAGTCTCCGTCATTTTCCGGTGAGAGATCACCTAACATCGTCGAGTCTCTCGTGACCCGCGTCGATCCCTACGCCCATGCGCCCCGTCTGCCCACGGAAGGACCAATCGATCTGTGTGCGCTGGTCGGAAGCAGCGCGCCCGTAGAGCTCGAAATCGGATCCGGTCGCGGCTGGTTCCTCGTCGAGCGCGTGGAACTCGATCCGGCGTGTCGGATCTTGGGACTGGAGATCAAGCGCAAGTGGGCCACCATCGTGGACGATCGGCTAAAGAAGCGTGGCCATGCGGCTCGCGCGCGTGTCTTCGCGGAGGACGCACGACTCGTTCTGCCCCGCGTCCAGCCCGCAAGTCTTTCGACCGTGTATATCCACTTCCCGGACCCATGGTGGAAGAAGCGGCATCACAAGCGCATGGTGCTCAGCACCCCGCTGCTCGAGCCCCTGGCGCGCGCGCTGACGCCACAGGGCACGCTCTTCTTGCAGACCGACGTCGAAGAACGTGCCGCGCACTACGAAGCGCTGTTGGACGCGAGCCCCCTCTTCGAGGCGGCGGGGTCCAGTGCGCGTATTGAAGATCATGATTTCGGCGCCCGCAGCCCGCGGGAGCGCCGGGCCATTGCCGACGGTCTTCCGGTGTACCGGCTGCTGTACCGCCGCGCCGGATAGCTGCGAAGGCAAGGGGGATTTCGGCGTTTCTTGGCCCCGCTTGATTCACAGACCGCGCTGGCGCTACCCTCACCCGTGATGCGGTCCTGGCTCGCCCTGCTCCTTGCGCTGTCCACGCTGTCTGCGTGCGCGACGTATCGTGAAGATCTCAATCGCGGTGAGCGCCTCTACGACAACAACGAGTACGATCGTGCTCTCGCCATCTGGCGCTATCTCGAGCACGACATGGATTCCTTGGAGTGGCAGGATCAGGCGCGCTACGCATATTTGCGCGGCATGACCGACTACCGGCTCAACTTCCGTCCCGACGCGCGGCATTGGCTGGCCCTCGCGAAGGCCATTGACGAGAAGCAGCCCGGGGCGTTGCAGCCACAGCTCAAAGAGCGTTTGGAGCAGGCGCTGGCGGATCTGAACAAGGACGTCTTCGGCGGCGCGGAGCAGCTTTCAAACTCGCGATCGACTTCCACGGAGAAGAAGTCGGATCTCGCCGCTGAGCCCCCCAAGCCCGGTAGTTGTTCTACGAATGCGGATTGTTCGGACGGGTTGTCCTGCCAATCCGGCGAATGCGTTCCGCTCTAAAAGCGCGGCGCTAGTCAGCTATCGCGGCGTAGCGCCGCAATCTGATCTTTCGCCACGAGCTTTTGTTTCTTCAGCTCTGTAACGGCGTGCTGTTCTGGAGGCGTTAGGTGAGCCCGCCGTTCCAAGCGTTTCACTTCGCCTTTGAGGGTTTCGTGTTTCATCTCCAGCTCGCGCAGCCGCTGCACCGAAAGCTCGTTCATGAGTTCGCGCCTCCTCTTTCCCCTGATGTGTGGTGCCGTCGCTGGCGAATCAGAACAGCCTGATGTTGCAGCGAACACCTCACCCACTCAGAGTAAAGCCTTGTCCGCGATGATCAACTCATTTCCAGGCGAACCGAAGGGGTGCAGCTCGGCCGGCACGGGGCACGATCTTTTCCGTTCGGAACTTCCATCGCCGCGGAGCGTCCAAGCTTGGGTGACCACCAACAAATCCGAGATCTTAGCGATCCCCGGGCTGCGCCCTGCGTTGGGTGCGGCTTTGGGCATGATCATTGCGGGATGCGGTGCGTCTGCCGGCCGCCCCGCTGCATCCGCCACGGGTACGGAACATACGAACTCCCCCGCCGTGCATACCGTGCCCCGGACGGTGATCACCCCGGGCGGGGCGACGGATGTGCCGGAGATGTATCGGGCTGGGCGTCGGCTGTTCGATGGCGGCGACGCGTCGAAGGCCGCGAAGCAGTTTGACCAGGTGTACAGCGTGGATCCCAACGGCGAGCTGGCCGCGGACGCGCTCTATCTTTCTGCCCAAGCCCATGAGCAAGCGGGGGACCGTCAAACAGCACTGCAGCGCTTCGAACAGCTAGCGCGACGCTTTCCCAAACACAGTCTCGGCCGCGAAGCGCTCATCCGCGCCATGCGGCTGTTGGTGTTCATGGAGCAGTGGCAGCGCGCGGAAGCGCTGGCGGATCAGGTGCTGTCACAGAACACGCAGCTCACGCCTCGGGAGGAGATCGTCGCGCTCAGTACCAAGGCCTTTGGTCAGCTGTCGCGTAGCGAGGTCGATGCCGCGAGCTTCAACGTCGAAAAAGCGCGCAACGTCATCGACCTGCATCGGTTAGACGCAGCGGGAACGATCCCCCGGGACTTGGCGCAGACCTACTACGCGCTGGGAGAGATCCGGCGGCTGCGAGCCGAACGCATCAAGTTCGTCCCGGTGCCCGCCAACTTCGGCGTGGTGTTGGAAGAGCGGTGTCAACTGCTTCTGGACTCGCAGCGCGCGTATTCTGACACCATGCGTGCCTACGACGCGCACTGGTCCGCCATGGCGGGGTACCGCGTCGGCGAGCTGTACAAGCGCCTGCACGACGACTTGATGGCGGTGCCGAAACCCGCCGGCGCGGACACCGAGGCCCGGCAGCAGCTATTCGAAGGCGCCATGCGCCTGCGCTACAGTGTCCTGCTCGACAAGGCGCTGGCGATGATGGAGCACACCTTGAGCATGGCCAAGCGCACCGGGGAGCGCTCGGAGTGGGTGCTCCGGGCCGAACGCTCCAAACGGGACCTGGAGCAGGCGCGAGAAGCGGAGAACGCCGCCATCGACCGCCTGCCCTACACCCGCGCCCAGCTTCGGCAGGCCTTGGACGACCTGGCCGCCAAGAGCAAGGCTGCCGCCGTCGCCAGCGAGCAAAGTGGCCGAAAATAAAGGGCTTCAGCCGGAGCGCGGGGCGGGTGGGTCCTGGCCGACCCGATTCACCAAATACTGATAGAAATTCCAGTGCTTGGAAGGCGGTACGCTTCCTGCTTGACAGCCCCTTGGCCTGGCGCTACCACGCGCCTCCCGCCCCGGCACCCGTCTGTCCGCCTCCGCCTGCCCCCTTGGCAGTACTCGGAAGGTAGGGCTGGTGGAGTGTCCGCGGACAGTGCTCTCTGCCGGGCACGGGCGCACAGCGAATCAGGAACCTCAGTGATGATGCTTCATGCACAGACAAAAGAAAAGACGGAAGCGGTGTCGTGCGTGAGGTGTGTGCTGGCGTAGCTCAACTGGTAGAGCACCTGTTTTGTAAACAGGCGGTTGGGGGTTCAAGTCCCTTCGCCAGCTCTAAAGGAGAATTCAGGAACGGTACTAAGGAGGGTTGCCCGAGTGGCCAATGGGAGCGGGCTGTAAACCCGCCGGCTTCACGCCTTCGTTGGTTCGAATCCAACACCCTCCACTGGAGACAAAAGGAACATACGGAACGAAAGACGCGGGAGTAGCTCAGTTGGTAGAGCGTCAGCCTTCCAAGCTGAATGTCGCGGGTTCGACCCCCGTCTCCCGCTCCGAAGAAAGAACCGCCCATGTAGCTCAGTTGGTAGAGCGCGTCCTTGGTAAGGACGAGGTCACCAGTTCAATCCTGGTCGTGGGCTCAGAGCGAGAAGAAGAGAAGAAGAAGGATCACGAAAAAGAATCCGAACCCATCAAGTCGAAGCTGTCGCAGACATGAGATCAAGTTCGGACCGCTGCAGGGCGAAGCCCTTGAGCAAAACGGAGCGAAGAGAAAAATGGCCAAAGAGAAATTCGTACGCAGCAAGCCTCACGTGAACGTCGGCACGATT
>CBDUPW010000124.1:0-18892 GCA_965369205.1 uncultured Polyangiaceae bacterium
ACCATCTTGCCGGGGATCATCCAGTTCGCCAGATCGCCGTTTTGAGCGACTTCCATGGCTCCAAGGATGGCCAAGTCGATGTGCCCGCCCCGGATCATGGCGAAGCTGGTAGCGCTATCGAAAATGGAAGAGCCACTGAGCATGGTGACGGTCTCTTTGCCAGCGTTGATCAGATCGGCGTCTTCGCTGCCTTCCACCGGGAATGGCCCAATGCCAAGCAGACCGTTTTCGCTCTGCAGCATCACCTCCACGCCCGCCGGAATGTAGTTCGCCACCAGGGTGGGCATGCCGATCCCCAAGTTGACGTAGTAGCCGTCTTTCAGTTCCTGGGCGGCGCGCTGTGCGATTTGCTCTCGGGTCAACATTGCTCGCTCCTCAGCCTTTCGCTTGTACGGTTCGGCGCTCGATCCGCTTTTCGTGTTTCCCCACCACCACGCGCTGCACAAACACGGCCGGGGTGTGGATCTGGTTCGGGTCCAGCTCGCCGACCTCGACCAACTCCTCCACCTCGGCGATGGTGATCTTGCCGGCCATGGCGCAGAGCGGGTTGAAGTTGCGCGCGGTCAGGCGATACATCAGGTTGCCGTAGCGATCGGCCTTCCAGGCTTTCACGATGGCAAAGTCACCCACGATGCCGCGCTCCATCACGAAGGGGCGCCCGTCAAACTCGCGGGTTTCCTTGCCTTCGGCGACCTGCGTCCCGTAACCGGCCGGAGTGTAAAACGCGGGAATGCCCGCGCCCCCCGCACGCAAGCGTTCCGCCAGCGTGCCCTGCGGCACGAGTTCGACTTCCAGCTCGTTGGAAAGGAACTGGCGCTCGAACTCCTTGTTCTCGCCGACGTAGCTCGACACCATCTTCTTGATCTGTTTGGTGTCCAGCAAGAGGCCCAGACCGAAATCGTCCACGCCGCAGTTGTTGCTGACGAACGTGAGATCCTTGACGCCTTTTTCGCGTAGGGCCCGGATGCACAACTCTGGGATGCCACACAGACCGAAGCCCCCGGCGACGACCGTGGCGCCGTCCGCAATGTCCCGCACGGCTTCTGCCGCGTCCTTGACCACCTTGTCCATAACCGGGTGGGTAGCATTGCCGCGGAGGCGGCGAAAGGCGCTCGCGGGTCGCGTTAGCGAAATCCCAGCGCCGCCCGCTGGGCCGGGCGCTCGCGGGTGTCCCCGCGGCGCCACAGCACGCCATCCAGGGCGTAGTGGGTCGCCTGCGGCAGCGAAAGCAGGGGCACCAAGAATGCCAGAGCCAAATCTTGGAGCTGCACACCGCCGCCGCCGAAAAGCCAATCGCGCTCGTGCCACACCAGGCGATCCCAAGCGAACTCTTCCAGAAACGCGATGATCAAGAGCAGAAGCACAAAGGCGCCGAGCCCCGCGGCGGCGATCTGTGACGAGAGACGTTCCGGCGCCAGCTTTTGACGCTGCTTTGCGTAGGCCCAGAGCAAGCCGATGTACGGCACGCCATGCACGATCACGTTGGTGACCGTGAAGTCGAAGTCGTTGTTGGTGGCGACGATTCCGACGTACCAGGTCGCAGCCGTCGTCACCACGACCAAGACTTTGCCCGCGTGGAAGACTCGCGTCGTCACAGCGGTGTGAAGCTGCCGGACCAAGAACAGGCCGAGGCATAGCAGCCATAGCGCGAACGCCGGCACCACGAGCGGTCGCAATGCGCTCGACAGGTTCACGAAATCCCCCGGCATGAACCACGCAATGCGCGAGTGCTCCAGATTCGCATGCCAGTACAGCAGCGGGTACAGCGTCGCGGCATAGATGGCCGCGTCGTCGATGAAGCGGTCCGCGCGGCGAAACGGCCCACTACGCGCGCGATACACCGCTACCCAGCCGACTTGTTGGCGCACGAAATGGAACACCGCGACGTAAGCCAAGAGTCGCCAGAAGGTCCCGGGGCCATGTAAATAGGCGACAACGCCCAGAACGTAGACGCCCAAGGGGATCAGCGAATAGCGATACGGGTGCTGGCGCAGCTCGTCGCGGTCCAGGTAGGTCCGAAACAGGGTCGACCAAACGTGCGCAACGTCCACGCCAAGCACACACAGCAGCCAGCCCCACTCCGGCAGCGCTCCCGGCGATATCCCAAGGGCACGCCCGGCAACCACGAGCCCCAGCGCGAGCGCAGCGCTACCGCCGAAAAGCGCCAGGTCGGCGTGTCGACCGAAGAGCCACGGCCCAAAACTCAAGGGGGGCACGCTGGGGGCAGCGCTCGCCATGCCCCGCCCTATCGCACGGCCGCTGCGAGCGGGAAAGGACGGTTGCGGTCCACCGCCACCGCCACTCCCACCGGCACCGGTTCGTTCGCCGCGACCGCTGCTCCCGCTCCCACCGCCAACTCTGCCACCGCTGCCGGCGCTGCCTCTGCCGCTCCCCCGATCAACCAGCCCGTGCGCCCAAGGCAACCACGACCTCTTCAGCGGCGCGCAGCCCCTGGTCTTGGGCTTCCTCGAAGAGTGCCACGCCGGACAGATCAGAATGTGCGAAGTGAAGCGCCCCGAGGGGCTTCTGGGCCAACTGGCGTGCTCCGCCCCACTGAAAGCCCACGCTTGGGCGCACCATGGCGTGCCCCCAACGCCACACATCGATGCGCTCGACGTGATCGCGAAGGTCGGGATGCGCCACACTCAGATCATCGAGGATCGTCCGACAAAACTCGGCGTGGCTCGTCTCCATGATGCGGCGCCGCGCAACCTTGGGATCCGCGTCGACCAGCGGCAGATAGTACGTCCACACCGTGCGCCCCAAGTCCTTGAGCCGTTGGTGCGTGGCAACGACGTACCCCAGCGACGCGCTGTCGTAGAGCACGTTGTCCCAAGCCGGCTCGAAGCCTTTCGAGCGCGGCCGACCGGACAGGTGCAGATTCGCCACCAGCCAGACGCCATAGCTGAACGCTTTCAGGAATTTCGGCGGCTGCTCCCGGTAGGGACGTACGATTCGCGCCGCTACAAACTTCGGCACTGCCAGGATCACGCGCTCTGCGTCGACGCGCTCCAGGCGCTCGCTTTTGACATCGAAAACCGACAGCTGTGCGCCCGCCTGTGTCGGCACCACATCCGTCACTAGGCGACCCAAACGCAGCCGCGATCCCGCCACGCTGCTCAGATGGCGCACAATGCGACCGTTGCCTTCGGGCCAGGTCAAAAAAGGCGCGCTGTCATCGCCGCCGCCGCGTGCACGAGACGCAAAGTAGAACAACATGGCCCAGGCACTCGTATGCTCGAGAGACAGGCCGTAGTCGTCGCGACACGCATACTCCACGTACCAGCGGACGACCGGCGAGCGGATCTTCAGTTTCTCCAGATACGCCAGGGCGCTGATGCGATCGAGAGCGGTCACATCCGCGGCGTCCGAACAGCGGCGCACTGGCAATGCAAAAGCACGCCTGCCTTGGCCGTCGCGGAACCGACTCCAGCGCGCAATGTCGGCCTCGAAGCGCGCAAGCTCCTCGCGCTCCGTCGGACCCATGCGGGATGCCGGCAGCAGGCCCTCCTGCCAGAGTCCGTCAGCGAAAACTCGTTCTTCCGGTGCGCGAATGCGAAGCGCTTCCTTGCCAACGGGCGTGGGCTCGGCCTGGGAGAGCGCGCCCATCTCCTGAAGCAGTTGCACCAGGCCGCGGTTTTCGGCTTCGGGAACCGGGACATAGTGCGCGCCCCAGGGATACGGCACGACGCCGTCGGTCCCGTACGCGCTGGTGCCCCCAGGTTGGCGTTCCAGATCGAATACTTCGAAGTCTCGGTGCCCCAGGCGATGCAGCCGCCACGCGGCGGAGAGCCCACTGGGCCCGGCGCCCAGGATGGCGATCTTGACCCGGCGGGCCGGCCCAGACGCCCGCTCGACCGTTGCGTCCCGGAGGCGGTGGCCGACGGGCATGGCCGCACCGCGGATGGCCCCGGGCACCGGGCGCGACTGGCACGCGGCGATGGAAAGCGGCGCGCCGGCCAGCCATGCCATGACAGCGCGGCGCGTGAGCGTCATGAATGCCGGCGGATGCGTGGGATGCCGATCACAAGCAACAGAAGGTGATCGGTCCTGTGGCCGCAGCCGTGCCAGTCACCTGCCCGCCCTTGGGTGGACAGGTGCCCGTGGCCACGAGCTTGCCGGAACGCGTGTCAGCAGGCGGCGCGCCCCCCGTGCCTGGAGGAAATACCGTGAGCGGATCCGGGTCGACGGGGATCGCCACGCAGGTGTTGGGCGTCGCGACGGGCGTTGGGTTCACGGTGCAGGTGTCGTTGGTGTACAGCGTGAGGCTGCCGGTGCAGGCCGCATTCGGAGGATCACAGGTGCACGCGCTGCAGTCGCGTCCGTCGCTGAAGCTTTGGTGCGCTAGCGTCTTCTTGCCGAAGGGCGATGGACACACTTCGTCGCCGGTACGGTAGACGCATAGGCTGTTATCAAATGGCGTCCCGGGGCGCGGCATGCAAGCTCCCGCGCCGCAGCCCTTTCCGCCCGCGGGCGGGTCGCCGCAAGCGCGCACACTTTGGTTCCAGGTCGGCGTTGGGATGTTCTTTGCGCCCGTCTGCCCCGACGTGCACGCGCCGCCCGGGGACGTCAGCGGCCCCATCCAAACGCCTTTGGCGCCAGCACCCGTCGCGGAGATCAGTGTCGGGATCAGTTCGCAAGCAGCAGTGCTCGGAACGATGATGTTGTTGAAGGGGGCGGATCCACATTCAAGCACGCCTGCCTTTCCACCCCAGCAGTTGCCCGCGGCGCACGTGCCATCGGTCATAAAGACAATGGAGGCCTCGCAGGTCACGCCACTGCTGCCATCGCAGCTGCAAGTGGGGCAGGACGCGCTGCCCGCATTGAGACCACTGTTGGCGTTTTGCTTCACGGTCGTATAGACGCCGGACTGCAGGCAATCCGGAGGCGCAGCGGCTCCGGCGTAGAGCGCCACCGGCCCGGTCCAGCCGCTGGGAATGATGGGCACACAGGTGAAGCCCGCCTGACACTCGGCATCCAGGCAATCGACCTGGGTGTCTCCGTCATCATCCACGCCGTTGGTGCAGTTCTCGCCAAGGGCGCCGCCGACGCCTCCTGTCGCGCCGCCCGCTCCGCCCGTCGTACCGCCCGCTCCGCCCGTCGTGCCGCCCGCTCCGCCCGTCGCGCCGCCCGCCCCAGTGCCGCCGGTACCGCCCGCGCCGGTGCCGCCAGCTCCCGTGCCGCCCGCGCCGGTGCCCGCCACGCCGCCGCTCGCGCCTCCAAGCCCACCACCGACTCCCGAGTCCGAGCCGTAAAACTCGTCGTCCTCGATGAAGGTGTGGTCTGGAAACGCGCAGGCCGCAAAACCAACCACGGCCACACCGCTCGCGATCGCAAACAATGCACGGGTGCGGTCAGAAATGGCCACCGAGGGTTACTCCTGAAAAGGCGCGACTAGCGCCGACGTTGACGTCCAACTTCCCATTGCGCGCAGTCTCGGCGGACGAGTCTGCCTTGCCGCCTCGGCTGATGAGCATCACCGTGGCGACACCAATGCCCACCACGCCGATGCCAAGGGTGACGTTCGTGAGCAGCGCTGCGCGTTCGCCGTCGTCTTGCAGGGACTGTTTGGAGCGAGGACATACGTCGTCACGACACGCATCTTCGAGGTCCGATTCCGCAGAGTTTTTCTGCAGGAAGAAGAACCCGGAAGCGGCCAAGCTGGCCACCCCCACGCCGCCAATGATCCACGGCAGCGCGGACTTCGACGGTTGTACGTCCACGGTCGCAGGGGGCTGCTCGGGCGGCGGCGTGACGGGCGCGCCCGTGTCGACCGGCGACAGATCGTCCGGTGCGACCAGGGAGATTTCTTTCACCTCGCCTTCGGCCACCGTGACGTTTTCCTCGAACTGACCCTTGGGAACCCGCGCCACGATCCGATGGGGGCCCGGGTCGACGCCGACTTCGCGCCCCAATTTCGCCTCGCCCAGCTCCACGCCGTCGAGCTCGATGCGCGCGGACTCCGCGCCTTCCCCACGCACAATGACGAGCTTTGGAATACGCGCCTCTAATGCTTGGCGCGCCTTGGCGATTTCTGGCAGCTCGGACGCACTGGCTTGCTCGGCTTCGTATTCGGCGACGCGATAGTCCCCGAGAGCTTCGTTAAGCCGTCCCAGGTTCTCTTTGCAGCGCGCAATGTGGAACCGCACTTGGGGAGTGAGTTTCACCTTGGCAACCTGCTCGAATTTCGCGAGGGCGCTGCCCCAATCCCCGGCAGCCTCCAAGCTCAGTCCTTGTTTGTAGGTTGCCCGCGCTTTGGAAAGCTCCTGCGGGGTTTGCGCCCAGGCAGAAGTCGCAACAAGCACTGGCGACGCCAGCAGCGCTGCCGCCAAACAGAGCGAGAGAGAACGAGTTCGCATCACGGGTCCCCAAGAGTCTACTCCATCCACGGCCCATGCTCGAACCCTCGCTTTTGGACCGGAGCAAGCCGGCCCTGCTGCCAAGTCAGAGGCCGGTAAAAAAGCCCCGGGTGGCACGCTCGGCCTCGGCGACGAGACGGGAATACCCGTCGAAACGCTCGTCGGTGCTGCCGGGGGGAGCACGCGAGACCGGAGGCTGCCCCGGAACTGGGGTCGCGCTGCGCGCCGGTCCGACCGCATAGCTGAGCACGCTCGACGCCTTCGCGCCGCGATCCACCCGAGCGCCCGTGCGTTCGGAGAGATACTCCACTAAGAGGTCCAGATCTTGAGCGACGTTGCCGGAGCTGCCTGGCATGAACGAAAAGTCGAAGGAACGCGCATCCACTCGCGCGACCCACGCCACAGTCGCAAAATGCAGATCTGCTGCGGCGAAGGCGTCGAAGCCCCGCGCTTCGCTGACGGCGCGCAGGTCAGCGGCGCTCTGCGAGACCGCTCGGAAGCTGGTGCTCGAAGACGTACGGTTTTGGGTCGTGCGCTGCCCGAGCTGGACTTCCCCCCGAACGATGACCAAAAGCGCCTTGGACGAAACCTGCATCGAGCGTTCCGTGAGGTGCAGGGTGAGCCGCTCCGGCCCGAGCTCAAGCCCCGTGAGCGGGACGACGGGCCGCATCGGATCTGAGGCGACGGCCGGGTCGACAGCGCACGCGCGGAACCCCTGGTTCGACAGGACCTCGGCAAGGGCTTGTGCCTGGCTTGGGTCGCCCAGGGGCTTGACCACGCCCCAGAAGTTGGGCTTGAGGCGCGTGCGCAGATCGTAGGCCAACATGCCCGTGGCCCCTGCGAGTCTCGCGTAATCTTCGTCGCTGCCCGCCCAGGGCGGCCCGACCATGACAATCATGCTGCGAGCGCAGCGTACCCGGGTTCGCGCCTTTGGCCGAAAAAATGGCGCCCCGGCCCCGGGGAGCGGGCCAGGTGGTCGCACTTCTGGGCGGTTTCGTGTAAAAACGCGGCTGGGTGGAGCGGCGCAATCGCCTATGGCCCCCCCAGTCCGGAAAGAGACGCCATGGATATCAATTGGGCACCGTTCGCAAAGGCACTCGTCGCGTCGGTCGTGTACTCGCTGATCGGCATCGTGATGTTCGCCATCAGCTTCTTTGTGATCAAGCTGGTCACGCCCTTCTCGATCCGGAAAGAGATCGAAGAGGACCAAAACACCGCCCTGGCGATCATGATCGGTTCCGTGATCCTTGGCCTCAGCATCATCATCGCCGCCGCCATCGGCGGCTGATTCACCACACGGCGCGTCCGGGACCGCGCAGCAATTGCCAGCCGGCTGGCGCCCACCCACGCGGGGCGCTCGTCCCGGCATCTTGCTGGGCATGGTGCTGGTCATCGCCACCGCAGGGCTCGTCTACGAGCTGTGCATGGCAGCGGTCGCAAGCTACCTGCTCGGCGACTCCGTCCGCCAGTTCTCCCTGATCATCGGCGTCTACCTTTCGGCGCTCGGACTCGGCGCCTATCTGTCGAGCTTCGTCGATCGCCATCTGGAGCTGCGCTTCGTCGATGTGGAGCTGTGCGCTGCATTGGTGGGTGGGTTTTCGGCGCCGCTCCTATTCGTCGCCCACGGTCTGACGACGTCGTTCCATTTGGTGCTGTACGCGACGGTGCTGCTCGTTGGCGTGCTGGTAGGACTCGAATTGCCGCTACTGATGCGCATCCTGAGGGACAAGCTGGAATTCAAGCAACTGGTCGCACGCTCGCTGACCTTCGACTACGCAGGCGCACTGCTTGGGTCTGTGGGGTTTTCCTTGGTGCTACTCCCCTACCTTGGACTGACGCGAGCCTCCTTGGCTTGCGGACTGCTCAACGCCCTGGTGGCCCTGGCCTCGACCTGGGTCCTCCGCTCCGACGAAAACCCGCGAGCCATGATCGGCGGGCGGGTGCGCGCCCTCGTGGTCTGCGCGCTTCTGGGTCTAGGCCTGGCGGGCTCTGGGAGGTTCGTCGAGCTCTCCGAGCGCTACCTGTACAGCGGTCGGGTCGTGCATACAGAACAGTCACGCTACCAGCGCATCGTCCTGACAGAACGCGGCGACAGTTTCCAGCTGTACCTAAACGGCAACCTGCAGTTCTCGTCGGACGACGAACACCGCTACCACGAAGCGCTGGTGCACCCCGCGCTGCAGATCAGCCAGCGGAGGGCCCAAGTCCTGATCGGTGGTGGGGGCGACGGCCTTGCGGTACGGGAGATCCTTAAGTGGCCTGGGGTGGAGCGGGTGGTGGTTGTGGATTTGGATCCCGCGATGACCCGCCTTGGCACCAACGACCCACGACTAAGCCACGCGAACGAGGGCGCGCTCTCCGATGCGCGCGTGCAGATCGACAATGGCGACGCCTTCATACGCTTTGGCGAGATCAAAGAGCGCTTCGACGTCATCGTCTTGGACTTCCCGGATCCCAGCAACTACTCCCTGGGCAAGCTATACAGCGTCGAGATGTACCGCAAAGTTGAGCGGCTGCTGGCACCCGGCGGAACGCTCGTGGTGCAGTCCACCTCTCCGTTTTTTGCGCGCAAGGCCTTCTGGTGCATCGAAAAGACGATTGCGCAGGCAGGCCTGTCCACCGCCGCCTACCACGTATTCGTGCCGTCTTTCGGGGACTGGGGCTTCGTGCTCGCCAAGCGCGAGGCCTTCGCCGTGCCAACATCGAAACCTCAAGTTCTCGTGCGCTATCTCGACGACCGGGCAACGCGCTCTCTCTTCGCCTTCCCCGACGACATGAGCCCGCTCCCGGTCAGTGAAAACAGGCTCGAGACCCAAGCCCTGGTCAGCTACTACCTGGATGAGTGGGAGCGCTGGAACTAGCGGGACCCCTCGGCCCCATGGGTGGCCGGGTCAGATGTGCCTATACTGCTCAGCATGCGACTTTCAATGCTTGCCGCGACCTGCGCGGCATTGGGCACCTTCGGGGCCACGCCCGCCAGGGCACAACCGGAACTGAAGCAGGGCGGTGCGCTATCGCAGCTCTTGGTCACCGCCCCGCCGATCCCAAAGGGCGCCTTTGGCACGCTATCCATCGACGCAACGCCCGAAAGAATCGTGAAGCGCAATCTGGAAGCAGCGGCAGTACTGTATTCCGCTGCGGCTTTGGAAGAGATGCAGCTCTTTGCCGTCGCGGATCACCTCGCCGACAAGTTCGTGAAGGGCCTGCTGCCGCTCCGGGGCTCCGCCGCAGACAAGATGAACCAGTGGGTTCGCAACCGCTCGGATCGCCTCACGGAGCAGGAGCGGCGCTCCATGTACGGCCACGTCTTCGGGGGCACGCAAGGCAACGCCGCGTCACCGAATGCAGAGTTTGCATCCCTGTGGGCTCAGTTCCTTGCGTCCGCGTCCGAGTACGAACGTCAGGCGCCCCTTGCCAAGGCCAAAAAGCGCGCGAGCCCCGAGCAAGTGCACCAAGCCGCTCGGGATCTCGCACTGAATGTGAGCAATCGCACGTACGGCGCCTCGCTGTTCGCCGCGGCGACGCTGGCTCGCCATATCCGTACCGCGGTGCAGCTCTTGTCCGATCCGGCCGTGCTCGGCGCGTTCGGCGCAAGGGATATGTGGCAGTTGGTTGAACAAGTATCCAAAAAGGAACTTGGCAAAACGGCCAACACAGTCCGTCAACGAACGATTGCTGAGTCCGGTGCGTCCATCTTGAACTGGCTGGGCCAAGTCTCGCAGCCCCTCGGAACAAGCGGCGGCGCGGCCGCAGTCGCGGACTCCATGACGGCGGCACGGGTGCCGGGGGCGGTACGCCGGCTGAACAGAGTCCTGACGTCAAAACAAAAGCTGATCCGCGCCGAGGCGAAAAAGACTGCCACCCAGGTGCGCGCGCTGTGCTTCGACAAGAAGCGCCGGCTCGTGGCTTGCCAGGTCAAGCTGAAAAAATAGCGTCGCCTGGTGCGCCCAGCCGCGCCGCAAGCGGCGCAGCCCCTAGCCTTTCTTCGAGCGGGAAATCGGCCTCGCCGTTCTCTCCCCCATCCGCTTCGTGGAGGCCTAGTGCTTCCCCCTCCCACGAGTCACCACCGCCAGACCGTTTCATTTGGGTTGGTGCTTCTGAGACACCGCACTAGCTCGCGATGGAACGCGGCATCTTCAAGATGGCGCGCGTCCCCCATCTGCACCGCCGAAAATGGCTCACTTGGTTTCGCGGAGAAAGCTCAGCAGGTCGGGGTTGCTGCCATCCAGCTTCCAGATCCAAGCGTCCAGGTAGTAGTGCGAGATCTGCGGCACGCTGAGCAGGGCCACCCACATCGAGAGCGCGACGCCCTCCGGCGCGGAGTCTGGGAGCGACAACATATCCGGCAGATACACGCGCCAAACGGCGCCATCCCACAGCGCTTCTTCGGCGACCGCGATCAATAGCAGCACAGCGTAGAAGATGAGCCAGCGACCGCGGCGGAAGATGCCGCTCAGCGCCGGGGTCGTCGCCTCCGGGTGCCGCCGAAAACGATGGCGGCCGCGGTACCAGACGATGGCCAAGAACTGTGGACCATGAAAGAGGTTCAAGAACGCAGCCGAGACGAAGGGGTGCACACTGAGGCCGATGCCGACGGCCCAGCTCACCCAACTACAGACCATCCACAGCACTTTGCCCTGATTCAACCGGCCACCGCCCAGGACAACCTGGGCTTGACGCGCTATCCAGGTGGCCCCGAAAAGCCCCATGGTGCCGATGATCTCCGGGCGAAAGCTGGCATCGAGGCGAAAGATGAACGACTCACCGGCGTTGAACCAATCGAACTGACGCATGGGTGACGCGTGCCACAGCAGGACCGGGCCGAGCGCGCCCACCCACAGTGTCCAGCGATCCAAGTAGTAGTCGATGCGGCTGCGCTCTTCATTGCGAGACTTGTAGAGCGCAATGAAGCCCCACTGCTGCTGAATGAAGTGATAGATGGCAACGTAGGCCAGAATGCTCCAGAAGAGCGTGCTCGAGTGGCTGTGTACGCGGTACGCGATTCCGAAAGCGAGCAGCGGCGTGAGGGTCAACAGCAGCCAACGCTTTCGCAACACCTCTCTATCCAGGTAAGTGACGTACAACGTCGCCCACACGTGCGTGACGTCGAAGGCGACGATCACGAACAAGAACGCCCACAGCGGCAATGCCCCCTGCCACGACTCGTGCACGGTCAGCAGCGAGGCCAGCGCCGCCAGCAGCGGCAATAGGAGCATGGCTACGTCGAACCGGCGCGAGAAGAGCCAGCGGCGCTCTGCTACGTCGGCATCAATGGGCGGGTTGGCGATCGTCATGGTTCGTGTCCCTGCATCGGCGTCGGACGATAGCGCAGGAATCGAGCCTGGCTCCAGGGCTCGTCCGCTGCGTGATGGGCTGGAAACGCCCGCGCCTGTCATCGGACGCGACGGACCACCCGCGAATTGTGAAACCCGGCCGCCCAGGCTTGACGGGCGTCGTTTCGCAGACCACCGTCCCTTGGTATTTTCGCGACCTATGAACGGGTCGCTAAACGAGCAGTACGAGCGCGACGGCTACGTCGCCCTGCGCCAGCTGATCAACCCCAGTGAAGTCGCGACCCTCAGGAAGTGGTTGCTAGAGCGACTCAAAGAGGCCGGCCAGCCACGCTTCTTGAAGCCCGGACAATGCCTCGAGCTGCCTGAACTGTGCGAATTGCCGTTTCGCAAGCGAGTCGTCGATGCCCTGAAGCAGCTCGCCGGCGACGACTATCAACAGATTGGCGATCTCCACGTTCACCACAACATCTACGGCATCTGGCACACGGAAGCAGGTCCGGATGGGCGCCAGCGCTACCAGCTGGACCCGGGCTTTCGCGTGGTCAAATGCGGCATGTATCTCCAAGACAACGATGGGCGTGGAGGGGGGCTGACCGTGCTACGGGGCGGGCATCGGTTTCCGTTCCGCGCCCCAGGTGTTCGCTTGCCGTTCCACAGCAAGGCATTGCGTGACGCCATCTTGCGGGTTGGCGGGGCGACCCGACTTGACCTCGCCGCCGGAGATCTACTGCTCTTCGACTTCCAATTGCCCCACATCGCCACTCGGCCGTTGCCCAGTCATCGCTGTCATGAACACAAGCTCGCGATCTTTTTTAACGCTGCGCGCCGGGACTCCGTCCGCCCCTTCCTGAAGCAAACGGAACGCCGCGCCTTGAGCGAAGAGACGGTGGGCGGGGAGGTGTACTTTTCGGATTTTCTCCACCGCCGGTTCCCCGAAGACTATCCGGCGAGTTATGCCCGCAGCGCGCGGGCCGCAGGTGTGACGATAGCAACTCCAAACCCCGGCGACGCTGAGCACTGGCGGAGCTGGAATGACCGGATGTGTGCGAGCGCTAGCCGCGCGGGCTGAGGCGGCGAGCCTGCGCCATGGAGCTCGACGCAAGCTGAGCCATGCACCCCCCTCCGAGCTGACCGTGTTGCCCACGCAACCGGGATGGGCGCCATGCTGACACCAGCGATGGTTGGTCTTGATACGGTGCGCGCGAAGCTTCTGCGCATTGCGTGCTCGTTCGACATACTGCGAGCCGTCTTCGTGAATCGCGCGCAGCGCCTGTTCGTGTTGTACGTCGCGTTCATCGCCATCGCGCTGCTCGTCGCGACCACCATTCCCCTCTGGCAGCTCTTATTGGGCCCGATCTGCTACGGCTTTGCCCACCTATTCTGTAGCGTTCGCTACTTCCATTACGCCGCTGCTTCAGACGAGCAGTTCGCAAACCGCCAGCTCAGAATCGCCTCGTACCGCTTTCTGGTTTCTGTCTCGATTGTCTACGGCCTGTACCGCTTCGCACGTTCCCAAGGGCTGGTCCCAGGCATCTCGTCGCGGTTTTCCGAGTGGCAGGGCGCAGCGCTCTTGGACGCCGTGTTCATGTGCGTGGTCTTTGGGGGAGCGGCCTACATGTACCGCAAGTCGCTGCCGAGGGTATTGCTCGGCGTCGCGGTGCTCCTGCCCATCGGGTTGTGCCTGCGAACGTGGCCTCTTGAGACCGCGGGGTTTCTAGTGCTCGTCCACAACCTCGTCGGTTTCGCATACTGGATACTGCTCGCAGGCCGGCCGCAGGAACGCCGCAACGCCACGACTGCCCTCGGGATCTTTCTGCTCGTCAACGCAGCGCTGTTTGCCGGTGCCTTCGACCCGCTACTGAATGTGTTCGCTCGCGGCAGCCATCTCGAGTTTGCCAGGCTCGATACGCTCGAACTCGGGCACATGATCTTCCCTTGGTCCAGCGACCCCAACCTATGGCTGCGCGCGACCGTCGCGTTCGCCTTCGGTCAGTCGACGCACTACTACGTGTGGCTCAAAGCCATCCCCGACGAGTGCCACTACAACCGCATTCCGACCACGTTCAAGCAAAGTTACCGCTTGCTCGGCCGAGACGTCGGCCGGCGGGCTTCAGCGGTCATCATCTACGGCGTCGTTGCAGCGGCCCTGGTGTGGGTGTTCTTGTCGTTTCCGGAGTCTCGCAAGGTCTACTTTTTGATAGCCGGTTTTCACGGCTTTCTCGAGATTGCCGGGCTTGGTGTCGCGCGCTATCGACGTTCCGAGTTCGTTCGGATCTAGAGCAGCCTGCCCGGCCGTACCGGTCACTCGCGCAGCCAACATGGCATCGGTCAAATCCGCGAGCCTAAGCCGTTGTGGCGCCGCGCCGCGCGGCTATGATTGTCCCATGACAGATGTGCCGGATGACCCCAAAGAGTTTTTCGAGAGCTACCTGCCGGAGCGCTTCAAGAGCTTCGAAGCCACGCTGGCCGGAAAGTCGAGCGTGGGTAGCATGGTCTTTTCAGTGACGGACGGTGGCGGAGAGTGGTCTCTGCTACTGCGGGACGGAAAGCTCGAAGTCAATGCCGGTGCCGATTCTGATCCGATCTTGACGTTCACGGTCCCCAGCGAGGACTTCTTGGCTGTGATGGTGCAAGGAGCGCGGCTGGCCGAGGAAGAGCAAGAGGAAGCGAAAGCAAGCTCGCAGCTAATGGCATTCAAAGCGCTGACGCTGGACGCGGAGCGCGCCCAGCTGGTCAAGAACGTCCGAGGCACCGTGGTGTTTTTGATCACCGACGGTGGACAGAAGCGGCGGCTTGCGGTCACGCCGGGCACCCAGACTCCCGAGCTGGAAAAGCCCGAGTGTCGCCTGGAGTGCCAGATGAGCGACTACTTGGAGTTGCAGCAAGGGCGGCAAGTGCCGATGCAGCTGGCGATGAGCGGAAAGATCCGCATGATTGGCAATGCCCAGGTCCCGATGGCCTTGGGCGCAGTGTTTAACTGACCCTCGTGCGTCAAGTTCCAGCATAGGGCGGTTTGCCGTGAGGCCAATCGGTGTTGGTCCTCCCCCACACATCAAGCCCCCACCGCCAGCAACTTCTTCGGGTTGCGCTGAAAGTACACGCCCAGCACCTGCCCGTTGGCGTTCAGGCGCAAGGCGCAGACGTCTTCTAAGGTGCCTTGGGCATTCCACACCAGCGCACCAGGTTCGCCGTTGACCAGGGCCGCCCGCAACGCTGGTGCGCCGCCGGGGGTGCGTTGCCAAGTGCGTGCAAAGGTCAGCAGCGCCTGGGCCACGCGCAGTCTGCCACCCAGGGGCGCGGGCACAGCGCAAACCACGCCGCCGCCGTCGCTGTAGAGGTGAACGTCTTCGGCCAGCAGTGCGGCCAGGGCCTGCACGTCGCCGCTGGCCAGGGCGTGGGCGAAGGCGCCCAGCAAGGCCTGGGTGCGGGGGTCATCTGCGCTGGGCGGGGTCGGTGCGTCGGGGCCGAGACCTTGCGCCTGTAGGCGTTTGCGCGCTCGGTTGGCGAGCTGGCGACAGGCGGCGCTGCTGCGCCCCAGGGTTTGCGCCACTTCGTCGAAGCCCCGGTCGAACACGTCGTGCAGCAGGAAGGCGGCGCGCTCCAGCGGCCGCAGATGCTGCAGGGCGAGCAAAAAGCCCAGGGACAGCTGTTGGCGCTGGCCTAGCGCAGCTTCGGGGTCGGGATCGCAGTAGTCCCACAGGGCGTCGTCCACCAGCGGTTCTGGCAGCCATAGGCCCACGTACCGTTCGCGCCGCGCGCGAGCGCTTTGAATCTGGTCCAAGCACAGGCGGGTGGTGGTGCGGCACAGGTAGGCCAGTGCGTCCCGCACCTGGGCGTGGTCCACCCCCTGCCAGCGCAGCCATGCCTCTTGCACCACGTTTTCGGCGTCGCTGCGCGAGCCTAGCATGCGGTAGGCCAGGGCACGCAGGTGGGGACGGTGGGCTTCGAAGGCAGTAATGGACATCGGTGCCAGGGGAGTACGAACCTGTATCAGACTACACCCCGAAGGTGGCGCGATAGGTCGCAGGCACATGCACCGGCACGATAGCGCCCGCCAGCAGCAGGCACAGCAGTGCGCCCAGGCCCACCCCCAGCAACGCCAGTGCCAGGGCGGCGCGCCGACGCCACACCGCGGGGCGCGCAGACAGCGCCCAGTAGGCCGCGCACCCCAAGTGGATTCCCAAGGCAGTCACGCCTGCAAGGTAGTAGGGCACGAAAAACCACCCGTAGGGTGGCACATGCATGCCGGCAGCGGCAAAGTAGAAATCGGTGTCGAGCTGCAGCACCCAGCGACCTGAGAGTACGGCGCAGGCGTGGATGAGCACAAAGCTGCCCAGCACCAAGCCGGAGATCGCCTGCACACGCGCCACCGAGTGCAGGCGCCGGCACCCGCGCAGCGCCTGCCAAGCCCCCCAGGCGCCGGACGCCATCTGGGTTAGTATGAACAAGAGCAAGAGCGGTTCCACCAGCGGATGGCGGTAGAACAGGCGCAGCACTTCCATGGTGCGCCGGTGGGCTGCCACGCCTGCCAGCGCCACCAGGTGGTTGCCCAGGTGGGCAGTGGCGTACAGCGCCAGCACGCAGCCACCCGCACGGTGCAGGCGCTGGCGCCAGATGGGTGCTGCGGTGGGAGCGATGGGTGTGGAAGGTGCCCCGGAACTGGCCGGGCGGGGCCCGCGCACGAGCATGTGTGGGGTGTTCATACCCCCAAGACGGCACCGCCCGAGCCGATGTGACATGGATGCCATATCCGCCCGTCATTCCACCCTGAGTGAAACGAATGGTTCGCGGTTTTTTGCTGGCGTTCCGCCTTAGCGTCGCCCCAAGGATTCGATCCGGTCGTTTCGCGAGATCCACGCGGGGCGTTTCAGAGTGAAAAGACTAGAAGTCCGTGTTTGTCTACGGTTGCATCACCAGGGCCAGCGAAAGGCAACTCCCAGTGCGGATAGCCCGGCGGCCACGCTATGAACGCGCGACATGATTGGCGCGACTCATGGGTGGAGCGCGTGGTTGATCGCGCCAACGTGAGCGGTACGGATGATGAACTCTCGATTCTTGGAGATGCGCTTCGGCCAACCAACGACGTTCTGCGCCGCGCTGTTGGTTTGCGGGTACGTGGTGGCGACCGCCGGCTGCGGTAGCAGCGGTTCCGCCGGCAGCGGAGGTGGTGCGGGCGCGGCGGCTGCCTCTGGAACGGGCGCAAGCGTGGGTACGGGTGGGAGCGCGGGCAACGCCGGTTGGAGCGCTCCGGAGACAATGGCCTCGGCCATTGCTGGACCCAATGTCGTAGCGGTCGATTCGGAGCGAGTGTACTGGGGCAGCGACGACGGCACAGTCCGCTCACTGCCTCACGCCGGCGGCGGCGAAACGCTCCTGGCATCGGGCCAAGACTCTCCGCTGGACATCGACGTCGATGGTGGCGCTGTGTACTGGACCGCATACCAAGATGGTACGGTGATGAAGACGGACAAGAACGGTGGCGGCACGCCGGTCCGGCTCGCGGAAAACCAAGATTCACCCCAACAGATGGACCTGGATGGCACCCACGTCTACTGGTCGATGCCGTCCAAAGACAGCGTGGCTCGCGTCGCGAAGAGTGGGGGCGCCGTGGAGGTGCTGACGACTTCGGCAACGGATGCCGAAGGGCTGACGGTCGACGCGACAAACGTCTACGCTACGCTCGGATCGAGTGGCGCCATTGGGGCGCTCCCTCTATCTGGCGGGGCCGTCGTCAATCTTTCGACCGGTTGGGTCTATCCAAGCTACTTGGACAGCGATGACAGCGTCCTGTTTTGGAGCAGCGGCGGCTCCACCATCGGGGACGGGAGGGTCGTGAGTTCAGCCAAGGACGGAAGCAACGCAAAGGAGCTGGTTTCTGGACTCAGGGATCCCAGTCATGTCGTCGCACATGGCAGCCACGTCTACTTCACCGATCCTGATGGTGGACAAGTGCTCCGGGTCCCGAAGGCTGGCGGAGCGCTCGATGTGATCGCGAATGGCCAAGCCACACCCAGCGGCATCGCCGTTTCACCGCCGTATGTGTACTGGTGCAACAATGCCGATGGCACGTTGCGGCGCATCACGGGCAAGGGGCTGTAGCCGCTCGTTTGCGAGGCTCAAAACGGGCGACTCTTGGGCAGTCGCTGCGGGTGGCCTGGGAAGAATCCAGCATCAGGCGGTTGGTCGTACCTTGAGCAAGGCCCCTGCGTGATTCGGAGCGCGAGCGAATAGATGTCGATTCAAACATCTGCTTCGACGGCGTCAGCGATCCAGGCTTGGCGACGAAGGCGAAGTAGCCCACGGATGCCCCGCGGTCATTCACAGAACAGTGGGATGCCCTTGGTCCTGCAAGTGATTGAGCAGCCGTAGACGCACTCAGCAGCAGCGGAGCAGTCGTCACCCGGGGACTTGTCAGCCGTACACGTCTTGTTGGCGCAGTGGGCGTCATCCACGCAGTCCTGATGGTTCTCGCAGGGACTGTCGACCGGCAGGCCCTTGATGCACGTACCTTTCGTACTGCAGTGGAAGCCAGCGCGGCAGCGCGCCAGAAAGTTGGAGCAATCCCCTCCCTCCTCCACGGGTGCAACGCAGTGCCCAGGTTCGCCATCGCAGTAGGCCTCCGATTCATCACAGCCTCGGTTCAGAGACGCTCCGCACTCCTCTCCGAGCGCGACCACCAGGTACGGCGCGCAACGGTTGCTGGAGCACGTCGCTACCCCGTCCTTGGGTTGAGCGCAGTGCTGGTCCATTGTGCACTTGCCGCCTTCTGGCTGCTTGCCGGTGACGACGAAACCGTCGCATTCCCAATCGTCGACGTAATGTGAATAGCACGACACGGTTGAAACTCGATTCAGGCAGTCAGCTGCGCGAGCCGGATCGAACTGCCCTCCGTCGATCGATGCCTGCTGAGCTTGGGAGAGTCCAATCTCCATTTCCAATTCACACCTCGTCTTCTCCGAGGCCCCGTCGGCGGCGCAGCACTCGGCCTTGCGGGGGCAATACACCTTTTGGAACTCCGTAAACCATTCGGCAATGCGAGGGTCTGGCTCTGCCCTATTCTCCGTGTTGGGACTGCTGCACGCCACGACCAGGAGAATGCCGAGACTGCAAGATCGGATTGGGCGCGTTTGCACTTGCCGATCGCAGCACGCCACCCCAAACACGTCAAGAACGGCAGCCGGCACCCCACCTGTGATCGGTTTTCATCGGGGCGAGTTTCAGCATCCGACTTCGGGCGGC
>CBDUPW010000125.1:0-18886 GCA_965369205.1 uncultured Polyangiaceae bacterium
GTGGGTAGATCCGTTGACGTGGTCACGGCTCCAATCACAGCGTTGCCCTGCGCGTCGATCGCCATGGTGTGCGTCTCGGCGTTTTCGTCCTGGCTGCCTCCGAAGTAGGTGCAAAAAATCAGGCTTTTGCCGTTTGCCGCAAACTTGGCCAGGAAGTACTCGCGGCCGCCCTTGCGGGTCTTCTGGTAGGCCGATGCCGTGACAGGCATGTTATTGGAGTCCGTGTTGGAGCCGTAATAGAGCTGGCCGCTGGCGTCGACTTTCACGCTGGCCGGCCCTTCATTGCCGGAGCCACCCAGGTAACTGCCGTAGATCACCTGTTTGCCGTCGTTCGAGACTTTGACTGCTGCGTTGTCGAGCCCGCCGTTGTGTGTGGTGTCGAACGCTCCCGCGGTGATGTGCGGGAAGCCGGGGCTGACTGAGGTCATGCCGGCGTAAGCGTTGCCTTGAGCATCGATGGCGATGTCGCGTAGAAATTCGCCTCCCGTGCCGCCCAGGTACGTGGACCACAGCAGCTTCTTGCCATCGCTCGAGAGTTTGGCGATGAATCCGTCCTGGGTTCCGTACAGATTGTTCGGGGAGGCGTCGCCCGCGAAGTTGGGTTGCACCACGCCCGGCGTCGTCGGAAACCCAGCTCCGGCACGACCGCCAATGTAAATGTCGCCAGCAGCATCGGTTTCCACGCCATACGCGCGGTCGTAGTTGGGGCCGCCTACGAAAGTCGCCCACAGCAGTTTGCCGTTCTTGTCGAACTTGGCGACAAACGCATCCATTGGGCCACCGCTGCCGAGGGACGTGCCACCGGTCGCGAACGTCGTGTCGTAGCTTCCCGCAGTGACCGGGAAGTTGGGCGACTGCGTTCCTCCCACCACGATGATGTTGCCTTGGGTGTCAACCGCGACGTCGCGCGCTTGTTCAAAGTTGTTGCCGCCCAGATACGTCACGAAGTTGTTGAGCCCGGAAGAACCTCCGGTACCACCCGTTGCGCCAGTGCCCCCGGTGCCACCCGTTGCGCCAGTGCCACCCGTTGCACCAGTGCCACCCGTTGCGCCAGTGCCACCCGTTGCGCCAGTGCCCGCCGTCGCGCCAGTTCCCCCGGCGCCGCCCGCGGCGCTTCCTCCGCTCGCGCCCGCTCCGGACGCGCCGCCACCGCCCGCCGTTCCGGCACCTCCGCCGAAGCCGGCACCTCCGCCGAAGCCAGCACCTCCGCCGAAGCCGGCACCGCCCGCCGTTCCGGCACCTCCGCCGAAGCCGGCACTTCCTCCGAATCCGATGCTGCCGCCTGTGGAGCTGGACCCAGTTCCCGCGCTGCCCCCGCCCGCGCCCCCAGTTGCGGGATCCTTCGAATCGGACTCGCCGCTACACGCGGCGGAACTCGCCAACACCAAGAGGACAAACAGATGACGTGCGGTTTGCATGGGGTCGACTCTGACAGCTGCGGTTCGAACACGCACTTACACTTGATGCGCGCATGGGCTGTGTTGCTAGTGTTCCTTGGTGTCGATGGCCAAGCGGGTTGCCCCGCTCCGGATTGAGGATGTCGCGTTCCATCGCGAAGCGTCGCCGCGCCTCAGCACACGGCCGTGGCGGTCAGAGCGTGCCTGTCAGCACGAATGACACCATGTGTGCGTTTCCTGCATAGTCGTCGCTTTCCACGCGAGGGGCCCAATCGAACCGAATCCCAGCCCCTAGCAGTTTACCCGCGACGCGCGCCCCCGTCTGCTTCTCTCCGGTCCCCTGACGCACCTGGAGGATTCTAGAGTCCAGACCGAGAATCACAGAGAGTCCGGGACCCATCATCAACGAGGCGTCGACCGAATCGTCCATGTATGCGAATGCCCAGCCCCCCGCGAGGCCGAAGTTCAGACCGAATTCCTCGAATGGATAGAGCTGCACGCCAACGCCGGTGAAGGCGTTCGTTCGCAAGAGTTGGAGCTTGTTCGTGGGCGTCTCCAACGTCGCTTGAGCGATGGAGAGGTCGCCATGAAAACCCACGGCCAGCCAACGTGCAGGTGCGTAGCCGATTCCCAGGGCTAGCGTAGGCCCGTCCGACTCCAGGGTCTGATCGATCGGCTCACTGTTGTGCTCGCGGTGAATGGTACCCGACCCCCAGCCCATCTCGCTCCGTAGCCAGAACCCCCGTTCGAGATTGGCCGACGAATGCGAGGGTGCGTCGGCGGACGCGGAACCGGAAGCCGAAAGAAGGCCTGCGAGGCAGGCGGAGCCCCAAGTCATCTTGCGTAGATCCATAGGCCATTCTACGGGTCGAGTTGCTCATGCTCCCCGGGATGAACGCGCAGCGGAACAAGGCCGTGGGTTGCCCGCAAGTCGCAGGTCGTTTTCCGCACTTCATGGCAACGCGCAGCGGAGTCCATCAAGCGCGCAAAGTCGGACGGCCATCCCTCGGAGCGAGGGTGTTCGACGCGAGGGACGGGTCGCATCATTGCCGCTGCTTCGCCGTCTTGCTCCCAACTTTTGGAGCCTTCGGGAATCTCGGGGCGATTCAGCGCTGATAGCTGTGAGTTTCTGGGCCGTCCTGGCCCCCGGACTCCGCGAGTGCACGGTTTGTCGTTGGGTGCCCACGTGTCAGCGGAACATCAGCGCGCGAATCGTGATTGCCTCTTGATTTCGTTGGTGTTTCACGCGCGCCCAGCGGAGTTGGTTGAACACGAGACTGGTGCAACGCTTAGACGGCTGCCCGCCAACAGGAGTTGTGTCGTGAAGAGGCTCGAACAAAGACGTGAACCGATTCCTGGGAACTTTCCGGCGGGAGCGTTGCTTGCGCTTGCTGCGCTGCTCATCCCGGCCGCATGCTCCGCGGCCACAACGGATGACTCCGGCTTACGCAACGGCACGGCAGAAACGGGAGGAACCGGCGGTTCTGGTGGGTCCACCATCGATCCGAAACCTGGAGGAACCGGTGGTGTTCCGCCAGGCACTCAATGCGCGGGTGTCAGCGAGGAAGCCTCCAACGCGGTGCTGCCCGTAGACGTTGTTTGGACCATCGATACCTCGGGCAGCATGCTGCAGGAGACCAGTGCGGTGCGCCAGAACATGAATCAGTTCTCGGACCAAATCTCCAAGGCCGGAGTCGACGCGCGCATCATCTTGATCGCAGAGAAATTTGGCAAACCACCGATAGGTTTCGGTCCGGACTTGGGCATTTGTATCGATTCACCGCTTGGCTCTGGCAGCTGCCCCAACGACACGAACCTGCCCGGATTTGCCCACGTCTACCAGAAGGTCAGTAGTAGGAACTCGCTCGCCATCATCCTCTCCGAGTTTCCCAACTACAGGGATGCGCTACGCCCCGGGTCACTCAAGATCTTCACGGTCGTGACCGACGACGATTCCGACTTGTCTGCGCAAGCATTCACCCAACAGGTTGAGCAGCTGGACGCGGCGTACATCAAGCCCATGCTGTGGAAGCTGTACGGCATCTTCTGTTTCACTGATTGCCCCCAGGCGGCACGCCCCGGAACGGTCTATCAGCAACTCGTCACGCAGACCGGAGGCGTCGCTGGGGATTTGTGCAAGCAGGATTTCAAGCCGGTGTTCGATAGCCTAGCTCAGAGCATCGTGGCCGCGAGCAAGTTGTCCTGTGGATGGACCATTCCCGCGCCGCCCAGCGAACAGACCTTCAACAAAGGCGAGGTGAACGTGGTGTTCACACCGGGTACGGGACCGGCTGAAACATTTGGCAAAGTGGGCAGCGCGGCTGAGTGTGGGCCTGCGGGTGGCTGGTACTACGACGACGAGATCAACCCCGGGACCGTGCTGGTGTGCCCCACCACTTGCCAGAGCATTCAAGCCGACCCCTTAGGCAAGATCGAAGTGCAGTTCGGTTGCAGCACCGTCGTGATCCCCAAGTAGGGGCCGTAAGAACGCGTGGGCTCGGATTCGCACTGCTGGTGATCGGAACGTGCGCTAGCGGAACGGCCGGTAGTGGAACGGGCGCTTGGCCAGCTTGATCGCGTGCGTTTTTCCCGGCGGTGGTTCTCAACCCATCACCACTCTTATCTACGTCGAAGGTAATCGGCTCATCGGGGGGGGGCGTACATCGTGTACTGCGTCAAGAGCATGCACGTGACGAACAACGTGTTCGGCAACCACGTGTACGGCCCCGCCACCGGGAATTGTGGCACCTGGTCTGGCAACGTCTGGGAGAAGGACGGAAAGCCAGTGATCCACTGAGCTTGGGCGACCATGACGGATCCGATGCAGCGATAACTCCACTTCGGAGTCGAGCCGCACTCCGGGCGCTTCGTATTAGTCGGGCGGAAAACAAACCCGCGTTGGAACAGCGGAATCGCCCTTGTTGCGGCCGATGCCAAGTTGCCCCGCCGTGTTTTGCCCCCAACACCAAAGCGTGCGGTCTCCGCGAATTGCGCACCAGCACGCCCGGTTCCGCGTGTAGTTCAACAATGACCTGGGTCGCCGTCTTCTTGCCGCAGCCCAAGACGAGCAACGCAGTAGCCCCAGAGGGCGCGCGCACGGCGATGATCTGTTCGGCAATTGCATTGCGCGCCAGTAACGAATTACTCCGCTGGGCGGAATCGCAACATTGCAGATCCACTTGGGTTCTTGGAGTGACGAGAAGCGGCGCTCCGCGCGGCCAACCTGCATCACTGTGTATGGCACAGTCACGATCATGGTGACTCGAAATCTCACATGGCTACACGTGCTGCCGGCAGCGACGATCGTCGCCGCTTGCAGCTCAACCACAGACGGCAGTGGTGTTGTCCCGAATGGAGGCACTGGGGCACAGGGCGCTTCAGGCAGTGCGGGCGCCGCTGGTTCCGGAGCGGGCGGTCCGATCAACCTCGGCGGAGCAGACGCTGGCACGGGTGCGAGCGGGGGCAGCCTCGGTGACGCTGCATGTGCTGCAAGCCAGTACGATGGCGAGCACGTACCCCTCGACATGCACATCGTGTTCGACCGATCCGGTTCGATGAAGAACCAAACTGGTAGTGGCAAGTCGCTCTGGGACGCTACCGAACAGGCCTTCCTGACCTTCATGAACGCGCCGCAATCCGTTGGCACGGGTGTGGGTCTGTTGCTGTTTCCACCGGTTTCCACCGCCACGAGCAGTTGTTTCGGGCACACAGGGCCGAACTGCCCTCCAGGCTGCGTCGATGTGTTCGGCTTCTGCGCTCCGGACGAGAATTTGCTGTGCTCCATCAGTGACTTCTCGCCGCCATCGGTTCTCATCGAGCCACTGCCCGCGGTGCAGGCCAAGATTGCGTCTGCACTCAAAGCTACCTCGCCGGGGGGCGGCACGCCCACGCATCCCGCAATAGCAGCAGCGGCACAGTATGCCGCCAGTCATGCCTCGACGCACCCCGATCGGCAGGTCATCTTGGTGCTTGCGACAGACGGCAACCCCAACAACTGCAACAGCACGATCCAGAACGTCGCCAACGTTGCGGCTGCCGCCGCAGCGGGAAGCCATTCCGTGAAGACGTTCGTCATCGGGATCAACAACTCGGGCGTCAACGTTGGCGGACTGCATCAGATCGCGAAGGCGGGAGGAACCAGCTCCGCACTGATTGTGAATCCTACGAATGCCGGCAAGGAGTTCCTCGCTGCAATCCAAGCAATCCAAGGTCAGGCGCTCGGTTGTACGTTCAAGGTCCCGACGCCGCCGCCTGGGGAGACCTTCGATCCTTTGCGGGTGAACGTCGTACATACGCCCCAGGCTGGTGCGCCGGAGCTGATCTTCAACGTCGATGGCCCGGCGCTTTGCAACCCAACCCAGGGCGGTTGGTACTACGACGATCCTCAGAACCCCACCGAGATCTCGCTCTGCCCTGAGACTTGCAAGCACGTTGGTGGGTCGACAGGGAAGGTTCGCATCGAACTCGGCTGCGACACGGTCACCGTCCCTAGATGATGCAAGGGTGGCCCAGGTGGGCGCGGGCGAAGCTTGGGCGCGCCGTCTGCAGTGGCACTCATTTCCGCGACACAATCACCGGTCCCCGGTCTGGGACGGCGGTGACGAGGGCAAGGGTTTTCCGGAGTGCTGGACTATTTTCACGGCCACGGCGTTGCCGTTCTGCGATGCGGTTGCTCCCGTCCACGTGGCATCCAGGCCGATCTTGACGGTCAGCGGAAAGTCGAAAGAGCTGTCGGGGAGCGTATGTGCAGCGGGCCAGGTGCGCGCCGCGGTGGGGTCGTCCACGAGAACCTTCCCCGTCGTGCCGCCTGCCCAGCCGCCGGTTCCTCCTCCTCCTCCTCCTCCGCTGCCAGCCGTGCCGCCGCTTCCGGGCGACCCCGCGCCGCCGCCACCGAAGCCAGCGAACCCAGCGTTTCCCGCAGCGCCTGCATGCCCGCCGGCGCCGGCGGCGTTGCCACTGCCTGCCGCGCCGCCGGACGCTCCGTTCCCTCCCGAGTTGCCCGCGCCGCCCGCGCCCGCACCCGCGTCATCCGAAGAGGAGCATGCGGTGTTAGCGAGCACGAAGGAAACGAGCAGGGCGGCGCGACGCGAACGGATACGCATGTCCTCGGAGTACCGCGTGCCCCGCGCCTCCGCCATTACAGAGCCAGCGCGGATCCTGGCCACCGCCGCGCAGGAGCCACCCAAATGCCGGTGGCCCAGGAATTGAGCGTCGGCGGAGGACTACTGGAACCAGCTGCATTTGCCCTGCACGCAGCCGCAGCCCGCAGCGCCGGCGCCGGGGCCTGCGCACTCGCACGAGCTGAAACCGGTCCCCCCCGCAGGATTGAAGCAGAGTTCGCCGCCGCACCCGCCCGAAATGCAGTCCGCATCTGTGGTGCAAGTGTCGTTGCTGTTCTTGATGCACTGGCCAGAGGCCGGCGTTCGGGCTTCCGTGCACATCGCCTGGTAGTCGCCACAACAATCGCCGAACTTGAGGCAGTCCTTGTCGCAGAAGCAGCTGCCGTCGCCGCTTTTGCCTCCGCAAAAGCCGCTACATGAATCGGCCGCTTCACATTCGCAGATCGGGCATCCATTGGCGGCCTTCTTGAACCCAGCGGGGCAGGCCAGCGCACACATGACCTGACCGCAGCTCGGTTTTGCGACGCAGACGCCGCCGCAGTCCGCGCCACCGTTGTTGGGATCGCAGCTGTCGGCTGGATCATCCACGCAGATCTCATTGGGTCCGCAAGGAATCCCGGCAATACCACCGCAGCCGATCTTCGGTTGGCAAACGCCAGAGCAGTCAGTGCCCCCATTGTCCGGATCACAAGTATCGCTCGGATCGTCGACGCAGATCTCTCCCGAGGCGCAAGGAAGGTTCGCGATACCGCCGCATTGAGTCTGTGCGCACTTTCCGAGGTGATCATAGCGATCCCAAATGCAACCGCTAGACGCGGTTTGCGTGACGCCTTTGCAATCGCAGTATTCCGTCACCACCTGCGCGCAGGCAACGATGGGAATGGGCTTGCAGTTGCCCGGCGTCGCGCAACCGTGCGTCGAGGCGCAGTACTGGCCGCTCGGGCACTGCTTGTTGTCGGTACACTCGCCGCCCCCGATGCCGCACACGCCGGCTGCGTCTGCGCAGCAATCGCCGAACGAAACGCATGCCGCGTCGCAGTGACAGTTGCCGTCGGGGGCCTTGCCTCCGCATATGGGTTGACCGCCGCTCTGGCAACTGCCGAGGAGATCCGCCTTTCCAATTGCCACACGGCGAGCGTCCTTGGATGCGGTGTCGCCGGGCGAGGAACTTTCCGAACTCGAACAGCCGCTCGCAAGCGCCACAGCGGCCAGAAGGATCAAGGGTACGAGTATTGTGTGTTTCATGAGCTTCTCCCCCGCGTTGGGTCCGAACAACCGCATGCATTCCCATGCGCGTCCGGGTCGCCAGTCGTCGCAAGATACGCGCTGTCGTGGCCAAATGTCCCGGCTGAGGCCTCGTGCGGAGTCCATGCTGTGCTCGCAGGAATTTCGTCAGCAATTCCGTCGCGGTTGCGAATCGCGCAGCGGAGCGCTGAGTTCCTCGACAAGACTGCACGTCGCCGTCGCGCCGCAGCGAGGTTGACGGCGAGCAGCGGGAGCGCACTTGCCCACGCAGCTTGGCAGCGGAACGCCATCGGGGGCCAAAGCGAATCGGCCTGCGTTTGCATCCCTGGCACGCTTGCGCAGCGGAGTCGACGCGCTCGGTCGCGCCGTGCGAATGTCACCGCTACCCCGCTACCGCAGGAACGCCGTGCTACGATTGCAAAAGAAATGCCGGACCGCCTTCGTCGATTCTGCGCACTGGCCGCCACGGGGCTCGCGTCGGTGGGCTGCGGGAAGCAGACCGCAACCCAGGTGATTGTCGAGCTACACGCAGAGCCCGGTGTGCTGGGAGCGGCCGATGCGCTTCGCGTCGAGGTCATGAACAACGAAGGGCAGACCGTGCTGACGCGGACCAAACCGGTTAGCTCGGCTTTGAGTGTCCTGGCGCGGGTGCCTTTGATCCCAAGCGGCGAGGATGCCACCCGCAGGTTCACGGTCACAGCCAAGCTGCTGAAGGCGGACAAGGCGATAGCGCGCATCGAGGCGCGTTCGGGCTATGTCGAGGACGAATTGCGCGAACTAGAGCTCTGGTTTCACGACGCGTGCAGCGAGTCCTCGGGCGGGCAGGCGCCGGATTGTGGGACCGGCCGAACGTGCTTTTCCGGGACGTGCCGAGGTTCCTGCTTCAACGCACGCCCGACGGAGCTAAGCGGCCCGTCGGTACCTTCGTGCGGCGAGTGCCAGCGTTGCACGACCACGTGCGACAATCTCCAAGGAGATCCGTGCGGATGCCCGGGAGACTCCTGTGAAGGTGGCGTCTGTCGTTTGGCAAAGGATCGCCGCATGCTGGCTGTTGCGGCCGGCGCCTCGCATGTTTGCGCTGCCACTCGAAGCAGTGCCGTCTACTGTTGGGGCGCGACCAAAGTTAGCAGCGGCGGGGGAGTGCTTGGAACTGGACCGTCCGGCGCCGACTCGCCCACACCGGTGCTAGTTCCCGCGGTGACAGCAAACGTTTTGGCCGCAGGTGACTTCCACACCTGCGCCGCCCACGGCAAAGAGCGGAGTTGCTGGGGAAAAAACTCCAAGGGACAGCTGGGCGGGCCGCCGAAATCCGACATGGTGGCAGTGCCCTACACAGTGACCGAAGCTGGTTTTACTGTGCTGGGCGGCGGGTTCGAGCATTCATGCGGGCTGTTGGCGGGAGACGTTCTGTGTTGGGGCGGCAACGCGACTGGCGATCTGGGAACCGGTGATACCGTTGACGCCCTTGTCCCGGTTCCAGTAGCGGCCAACGCAGCTTCTTCGAAGTACGTCACCATCGGTTCGGGTGGAGACTTCAATTGTGCCATCGACGACAAAGGCGCGCTCTGGTGTTGGGGACGAAACGACGTCTATCAACTGGGGAATTCTGACAATTCGCGGAATTTCTTGGTGCCGACACGCGTGGGCTGCGAGCCTGGAGCCACCGAGACCTGCTTTTCCGACTGGACAAAAGTGGCTGCCGGCTGGTTCCACGCCTGCGCGCTTCGAAAAAACGGCGAACTGTATTGCTGGGGCGGAAACGAGTTCGGACAGGTCGGAAATGGCAGCTCGCGCAACAAGATCCCGGAGCTCGTGCGAGTAGGCTCGAATGTGACTTGGCAGGACGTTTACGCCGGGCGAAGCCACACCTGCGCGACGGATACAGAGCGCCAGCTCTACTGTTGGGGCGACAATACGAATGCTCAACTCGGCTTGGGCGGCAACGCACTGAACGCGCTGCGGCCCGAGCGCGTGGATTTCGGTGGGTTACCTGCAGCCGACACTCAGTGGTCTCTTGCGGCTCTCGGGGAAGCGTTCAGCTGCGCAGTGCAAGCGAACGAGGAGTCGATTTGGTGCTGGGGAGCGAAGCTGGGCGTCCCTGCGCCAGCGAAGGGAGACCCGACCCCGACCGGCAAACCGGCGCGGGTTTGCCTCCCCTAGCTTGGGCGCCACTTGAAGAACAACCTGTGAGGAGCTCTTGGAAAGCCCCGCTGCAATGCGCCCCGCTCGTTACACCTGCGGACTCACGTGGGTGAGCCCCGTCAGTTGCTCCGCCCGCAGGCGTGCAGTTGGCTCCGAGAACACGGTGTCTTCAACGACGTATGCCACGGCGCGTCCGCGCTTTTGTGCATCGCATGCACCCTGTTCTGAGAGCTCCGCCAGCGCGCCCTGGGCAGCGCGCAGGGAAATCCCCAGTGTGCTCGCCATTTCCTTGGCGCTCGCACTGCCCCGCTCGGACAACAGGCGCAGCACGCGGTCGGCTGTCCGTTGAGACACCCGTGGGTCAGGAATGACCAATGCACGATCGGAATCCAGGCGTAGGCCGTGCTCCTCTTTGACGATAGTGCCAGCATCTGCCAGGGCGACACGTGCGCGGTGCAACAGCACGTCGAACACTCCGCGGTGTACTTCCGGCACGAACGGAAAGCCGTAGGTTTGTGCGAAGCAGTCCGCCTCGGGCATGACCGCAGTCTCGCTGAGAGCGAGCACCGCGAGCACGGTCTCGACGCGACCTTGGGCGCGCTGGGATTGAGGCAAGCGAAACGCGCCTGGGTCGACGCGATCCAGCCCCCAGTGCAGGATGCGCACGGCGCGGCCGTCGGAGGTTCGGAGCACATAGGCGGCGGCAGTTTCGCCCACGTCGACGAGGTCGCTTCGCAGCCGCAAGCCGTGGAGCGCGGCGGGGATCAGGACGTCGCGTCCGGACCTCCAAGCTGCGAGCGAAGCATTGGGCGGGTCAACCGTCGAGTCCGACGCCGCGATGAACGTCAGCGCGTCCCGGGACGCGGGAAAAAAGACGTCCGGGCGAGCCAACGCGGTGCGGGTTTGTTTCAGGGTTTCGTGCTGTGCGGCTGTGGGATCTCGCAGCAGCGACAGCAATGCATGGCAGTTCGTCCCAACTGCCAAATCCCCTGCGAACTCAAGATCGTGCAAAGCGGGCGCTTCGTCTCCGCCGGCCATCAGCCACTCCCAACACAAGAAACCGCGCCAGGGATCCGTCACAACGCTACGGAGTGCCTCCAGTATGCGCAGCGAAAGGTGCGACTGCCTGGCATGACGTCTCGCTCTCGCCAGGACGATGTGCGCAAAGAACTCGGGTTGCGGCAAACCCTCGGCGCGTGCGGCCAGTGAAGCGCGTCGGGACAGCGATAGCGCTTCCGCGACGTCTCCGGCTTCCAACGCCGACAG
Organism: uncultured Polyangiaceae bacterium; assembly: GCA_965369205.1. Taxonomy (GTDB): domain Bacteria; phylum Myxococcota_A; class Polyangia; order Polyangiales; family Polyangiaceae; genus JACKEA01. The sequence goes on from CBDUPW010000125.1 coordinate 11,171, forward strand.
TGCGCGCAGGGCTTGGGCTTCCACGACCAGAGCAGCGGACTTGAGACGAAGGGCGCCCTGCATGGCCTGGTGGCTCTGTTCGTAGGCCTCTGCCGCGTTGCCGCTGACGTAGCTGGCCCACGCCCTGCAGAACTCCGACAACAGCCCCGTTTCATCCCCGAGTCCGACCTGCAACCGCTCCGCGATCTGCGCGAGCTCGGCAACGCGCCCTGCATCGAATCCCAGGACAGCCAGCCGTAGGGCGTCTGTCGCGGCCAGCACGGCCGCGTGGCGCGCGACAGGTGGCCCGTCAACGAAATCGGCCAGGTGACCGATCTTGGGCGGGGCGCCGTAGCGGGGCGCAGTGAGCGCCAGGCGCGTCCGCAGTGCAATTGCCCACGCGCGCGCTACTGGGCTCAGAGTCCCTTCCAGTGCGCGCAGGATGGGTCCGACGCGCGTGAAGTCCCCAGCGCCCATGCCGTCGTGGCTGGACTGGGCCGTATTCCACAGGGCGTCCCGGGCGTGCATGGCGTCAGTTGCAGTATACTGATCTCCTTGGAGAATTCGCAGGAGCTCAATTCCAACACCGGGTCGTACCAGACGCTCTGCGCTTTGGCCTCCGGGGGCATGGGACGCGTTGACCTGGCTGTTCGGAAAGAAGGCAGCTTTGAGCGGCTGTTTGCTGTGAAGCGGCTCAAGGCGGAGTTCGCCACCGATCCGGAAGTTCGCGGCATGTTCCTGGACGAAGCGCGCATCGCGGGCCTGGTGCGACACCCGAACGTCGTCAGCGTGATGGACATCGGCGAAGACGAATCGGGCCCGTTTCTGGTCATGCAGTACGTGGAAGGCATCACCGTTGCGGCCCTGATCTCCGAAAAGAGCGCGCAACCCATCCCCATGGAGGTTGCTCTCAAGATCGTGATCCACGCTGCGGAAGGCTTGCACGCTGCCCACGAATTGCGTGGAGCCGATGGCACGCCGCTTCAGCTCGTGCACCGCGATGTGTCCCCGCAAAACATCATGGTCGGTTTCGACGGAGTGTCGCTGGTTACCGACTTCGGCATCGCAAAAGCCATGGGCCGGACCAGCAGAACGTCTACCGGCGTCCTGAAAGGCAAGCTGGGCTACTTGGCCCCGGAGCAGCTGCGTTTCGAGGAGCCTGATCGACGCGCGGATCTGTTTGCGCTCGGCGTCGTGCTTTTCGAGTTGTTGACCGCGCGCCGCCTGTACAAGAGCCGCGACGGGACCGACGGTCCACGGCGAATTCTGTCTGAGCCGCCACCGGACTTGGCGGACTATCGCGACGACGCCGAACCCGAGCTCGTCGAACTGCTATTCGAACTGTTGGCGAAGCGGCGAGAGGATCGTCCGCCAGACGCAAAGATCGTCTCGCGCCGACTCGAAGCCATCCTGGCCAGCGTGGTGGCTAGTGGCGATTCAGTGGACGTTGCAGAGTTCTTGACTAGGCACTTTGCGGCGCAGCGGGCCGAAATGCAGGCACACATTGCTAGCGTGCGAAGCGCCCGGGCAAACGCCGTGCGGCTCGGCGACCTCGCGTCAGCGTCTAACGCAAGCGCAATCACCTTGCGGCGGCCGCGCTGGCCGAAACGGACGCTGCTGGCGCTGGGTGCCCTCCTTGCGGGCGGAGCGCTGGCGGGCTTCGCGTTCTCGCGTCTCCGCCCGTTACCGGCATCCGCGGGACCGGAAGCATCTGCCGTGCGAAGCGATTTGCCCATGCCGTCCGCGGCGGCGCTCAGCCAAGAATTGCGCGCGATCCCGACCTCGGAAAGAGCTACACCACCGGTGGTCGCAGCACCAAGTCCACCGGCCGAGGCGTCGGGGGTACCCGCGACGCAAGCCGCAACCTCGAAGTCGGTGCCGGAGAGGGCAAAGGCGACAGCACCTACTCGCCCTGCCGCGCAACCGCGTTCTGCGCCCAAACCAAAAGGCGTGCCCGTTTGGGAGGACTACTGATGAGCGTACCGGCGGCTCGTAGTTGGTGGACCTGGATCGCCTGCATCGTCTGGTGTTCGTTCGCGAGTGCGCAACCGAGTTCGGACCAACAAACGAGCGCGAAGGAACTGTTCGAACGCGGCAAGGCCGCTATGGCTGTAGGGCGTTTTGCCGAGGCGCAAGAACACTTCAGTCGGTCTCTTGCACTCGTGCCCAAGGCTAGCGCTGCGTTCAACCTGGCCGTGTCGTTTCGGGGCACAGGCAAACCGAAAGAGGCCGCTCAAGTGCTCGAGGGTCTTGTAGCGGGGAAGTACGGTGCGGTGCCACCGGAGATGCGGGGACAAGCCACGCAGCTGGAAAAGGAAGCGCGCCGCGACATCGCGATCTTGAGCGTCGTTCAGACGGGGGCGCCCCGCGCCGAAGTGCGGGTGGATGGCAGTGCGGCCGGCGTGGCCCTGGAGGGCATCCAACTGCTGGTGCAGGTGAATCCAGGAGAGCGTCTTGTGTCCGTGTCGGCGCCACTCCGTTCGCCCCGCGAGCTGCGGGTGACGGTTGCTGCGGGGCAGAGCAAGCGCGTCGCGACGACCCTAGTGCTGTCCCGGGCGGCGCGGATGAGCACGCTGGAACTGGTGGCCAAAGATCCGAAGGGCTCACTGGAGATCGTCGGCGTTGCCCGTGGTCGCGGCCGCATCGTGAAGAAGCTCGAGCCGGGCAAGTATCGAGTGCGTCTGCGGTCTGACGCTGGGGATCGCGACACCCAAATCGAACTCCGCCCGGCCACGCGCCACCGCGTCGAACTCGAGCCCGAAAAGGGAGGCGTGTTCCAGAGTCCGTGGTTTTGGGCGGCCGCGGGAACGCTTACGGTGGGAGCCGCGGTGGGTGGTTACTTCCTGCTTCGCGACCCGCGGGAAGATCCCGTGCGCGATCCGGAATTTTCGGTCGTTGAGACTTTGAGCGCCACGCACTTTTAGAACGAATCAGCTCAGTTCCGCGAGCGGGCCCTTCTTGTACGCAGCGTCGTTGCCGAAGTGCGCGTCCGGGTAGCCGAAAGCTTGGAGGATCGACGTGTACACGTTGTGGGTCGAGGCGTCGGTGCTGTACTGCAGCGTATTCGGGTTGCTCGCGGCGGGTTTGTTGTAGTTGATGTGACGGCCGGTCTGCCAGCGTCCACCGGCCTTGCCTGCCAAGAGTACGGGCACGTCACGCACCGAGTGCACGCTGGCCGTTGAAAACTCGCTGGTGAAAAGCACGACGCTGTTGTCCAGCATGTTGCCGGCTCCTTCCGGCGTGTTCTTCAAGCCGTCCAGAAGTCGGGCGAACATGGTCATGCGCCATTGCCGATTCGGCAGGATCTCCCCGAAGAAGTCATTCACCCGCGCCTTCTTCGAACCCGTTGGTCCGACGTCGCGCGCCGCGTGCCCGAGTCCGTGGGCTATGTTGTCCCCCCAGGGGGTCGGCAGCCAGTTGGTGATGAGGTCACCGATCTGGAGCGTCGCGACGTTGGTCAGCCCGCAGCGCATGGCGTGCACTATCAGGTCCACCATCAACGGTGCCACCTTCTCCGCGTCCTTGTAGTTGCTTGGCGCTGGGCTCATGCCCGGCAAGGTGCAGGACGCGGTGACTTCGCCCAGGGTTGCCAGCTGGGTCTCCATGCTTCGGATGTGTTCGGCGTGTGCGTCGAGCATTACCCGATCCGCGCTGCCCAGTTGCGTGCGAAAGAGCTTGAACCCGTCAAGGACCCCGTCGAGCACACTCTTCTTCTGCGCGCGCAAAGCGACGAGTGCCGGATCCGGTCCACCGGAAGTTGGATTGACGTTCTTGAACAGCCGATCAAACGCGGCTTGGGGCAGGGTCTCACTCGAGACCACTTGTTGCGCCGCGCTAAATAGCGGCGTCCCGTAGCCGACGTTGCCCACTTGCAGGTCAATTGACGGAAATGTCGTCGGTGCGTCCGTGCTGAGTCGGCCTGCCAATACTTGGTCGATGGATGGGCCTTGAGCCACCTTTCCGCCTGCGTCGGCGCATGTCAGCGCGGTGGCATTGGCATGCCCGTGGGATCCGCCATTGGGTCCAAGGGTTCCGGCCATGTTGTCGACGCCGCGAAGAAGAATCAGCTCGTTGGTGAGAGCTGCCAGGGGGGATGCTTCTTCGCCAAGCACCAGACTCTGACCGGGGTCCGCCGGCGCCCAAAGGTCTTGCCCATGATGCGTGCCCTTGCCGTCCTGCTTGGCGCCTTTGCGGTCGCGACAACTGATGGACCCGCCATGGGAGAAGAACACGATGAAGCGCTTTGCCTGAGCGGCCGGCGTTGCGGCGTGGGCGCGGCCTTGCGTTATTTCCAGTAGTGGGAGTGCCACACACACTCCACCTGCACCTACCAGGAACGCTCGTCGACTTTGCTTCCCGCGCATCACGGCGCTCCTTTCACGTACAAAAACGCGTCACTGACCGTCAGCGCGATGATCAAGTCGTCCACGCGCCCGCTCGTTTGCATCACGTCGCTGAGCTGGCGCATGCTTTCTGTATCCTCGATCACGGGCAACCGGGAGAACGCATGCTCGAACCAGTTGCGCGCGAAGCAGCGCTGCACCGCGGCGTCTTGGCTCATTTGTTCGGAGAACTCAACGGCGCCGTTCACGGGGATTTTGCCAGTGACGTTGTCTTCCTCGTCGTAAACAGGAAAGCCGCCGCTCGCATCAACGGGCAGGCTGAACGCACCGTTGGCACCGGTTCCGGTTTCCTTGTCGTGGTAGCGGCCCAGCGCGTCGTAGAGATCGAAGGCGAAACCGATGGGGTTGAGGACTTGGTGGCATCCGTTGCAACCCGGGCCGCTGGTCTTGGCTTCCACGTCCTCGCGCACGGTCAAGTCCACGGTCTTTCCGTTGGAGACCACGGAGCCGCCGGTCACCGGCACGTCGTTTGCGTTTGGGGGCGGTTCTCCTAAATGCACGCATAGCGCCTTCTCCACCAGAAAGGCCCCGCGTCGGATCGGAGACTTCACCTGCGGGCTTGCGTACAAGGTGGCAAAGGCCGCCCGAGTGAACAGTCCCGCGCGCTCCGTGGCCGGAAGGTTGAGCCACTGAAAGTCTTGTGCACCCTTTGGTCCCGCAACGCCGTAAAGCGTGGCCAGCGGTTCGTTGACGTAGGCTTCGGTCGTCGTCAAGAGAGTCGACAGCTTTCCGTCGCCGTCGAGCACAACCCGCTCCACGAGGGCGACAACTTCGGTTTCCATGGCAGCGCGAAGCGACGGGCTGTCCTCCGGGAACAGTGCCGGATCTTTGGCTGCCTCGGCCAACGAACCATGCAGGTTCGTGCCCGTCAGTTCCAGCCAATCGATGAAGAACTTCGTGATTTGGCTTCGGGCGCGCGGGTCCGCGAGTAGGCGCAGGGCGTGCGTCTTCACTCCCTGCGCTGAATCGAGTTCCCCTTTCTCCGCGGCCAGCAGCAACTCCGTGTCGGGAGTCGTGTTCCACAGGAAGTACGACAATCGCGTCGCGCGCTCAAAGCCGGTCAGCGCTTTGACGCCTTCTGCGATCTTGCCGTTGCTCGGGCGTCCCACTTCGAGGAAGTAGAGAAACTGTGGCGATTGCAGCATGACTTGCAGCACCACGAACAAGCTGTCTCGAAAGCCTTGGCCCTTGCGAGCCGTGTCGTACACGCCACGCAGCCAAGCCTTCTCTTCGTCGGTCACAGGGCGTCGGAAGGCGCGCTTGCCGAAGTCGCTGATGAACGTGTCGACGCAAGCGGAATCCTCGCTGCCACTGGTGTCACAAGGAAAGATGGGATCGCCCCAGCTACCTTGGCTGGCCGTGATTTCTTCCGCGGCCGTGTTGAACTTCTCGGCCGCCAGCCGCGACACGGCTTGGCCGGTATCCGGGTCGAGGGAAAGCACCAGTTTCGGCGACGCGAAGAGGTCGCGTACGGTGTTCTCGTATTGCGTCGGCGTCATCCGACCCAGTCCGGTCGCCGCCACGTTGATCGTCCCCGGCGGCGTTGCGCCATTGCTCTTGCCCGGCCCGCTGCCATTGCCGGAGCCGGGCTCTCCGCCCGGATCGGAGATAACCCCGTTGCACGCGGACACCGCGAGTGCGGCGGCGATGCCCAGGGAGCTCCATGCGGAAATCGTTCGATAGCTGTGCCGCGCCATGGACCCAGCTTGACCAAGATCAAGGCGTGGCCGCCATTACAGAGCCTGCGCGGAAGCCCAGGTCGGCTGCGACAAGCAGCCGGAATCGCCGCTAAAGTGGCGCAATCTCGGCGATGATGGTCGCCAAGTACAGGCCGGCCGGGAACGCCGCCGGGACCGGGTGATCGGCGCCTTGGAACCAGCGCTCCAGGACGATGGGGCGCGTGCCCGCATCGCGCCCGCCCAGGGCCAGGGCGCGGGTCAATTCGTCCACCCCGATGGCCGCGGAGCAGGAACACAGGACTAACAGGCCGCCGGGGCGCGTTGCGCTGGCGCCGGCAGCCGCCAGACGCCGCATCGCCCCCTCGGCTCGCTTTTTTGCGGCGCGGTTCGGGGCCATTTTGGGCGGATCGCAGACCACCAGATCGTAGCCGCCTTGGCGGCCCGCGCGCGCCAGCACGTCGTGGGCGTCGGCGCGTTCGAAATGCAGGTTCGCTTCGAGTTGGTTTTCCTTGGCCAGTTCGGCACCAAGCTCCACGGCGATGGCGCTTTCATCCACCGCCAGCACCTCCGTCGCGCCACCACGCGCGGCGCCCAGTGCAATCGCGCCGACGTAGGTGAACGTGTCCAGAACGCGACGCCCTTTGGCCAGGAGCTCGATGCGCCCGCGCAGCGGACGCTGGTCCAAGTAGAAACCTGTCTTCTGGCCCAGGGAAAGCGGGATACGAAAGCGTATGCCGCGTTCTTGAAAGGACAGCGCGCTGACATCCTCTCCGCGCACGACACCCTTGTTGGTTTGGAAGCCTTCCAACTTTGCGGCCTTTTCCGAGCTGCGATCAATGATGCTGCGCGGCGCAAGCAGTCGCTCCAGGGCGTCCAGCAGGATGCCTTCGCGGCGCTTCATGCCGATCGTCGCAAACTGAACTGCCAGGGCGTCGCCGAAGCGATCCACGATCAGCCCCGGCAAGTCGTCGCCCTCGGCGTGGATCAAGCGATAGGCGTTGGTCTGCTCGGATGGCAAGCCGAGCCGCGTGCGCCGGGCAATGGCCGCTTCGATGCGTGCTGCCATCCATGCCGGGTCCAGCTTCACGTCGCGGGAGCGCGTGCACAGGCGCACGACGATCGCCGACCCCGGCGAGTACAAGCCGCGCCCCAAGAAGTTGCCGCGTTCGTCCTCGACGTCGACCTCGTCGCCCGCGACCGCGCCGCCACTGATCCGAGCGACGGCTTGGGCAAATACCCAAGGATGGCCGGCCCACACGGGGCGAACGTGGCCTGCTTTGATGGTGACCTTGGGCACAGAACAGCGAGTAGCGCCGGACCCAGGGGTCTGTAAACTGCGCTCCACAGTGCTCCCGGGAAAAATCGCGGATTTCAGCGGATTCTGGCCGGGTGGCACCTGGCACCCAGGTTGCTACCGTTAGTCAGCTGTCGCTTATTGATAGATCCGAGGAAGCCAAGATGCCGCGCAGCCTGCTTGCCAGTTTACTAACTTGTTCCGTCTTTCTGGTCCCCGCCGTCGCGGTTGCCGAAGAAGAGCCTGAATGCCCGCCGGGTGGATGGTTCTGCGAAGAGACGCCGCCGACGGATTCGGAGGCCGAGGTAGACCCAGGCGCCGAGCCCGAAGCGGAGGCCGAGGCGGACAAACCCATCGTGGT
>CBDUPW010000126.1:0-18882 GCA_965369205.1 uncultured Polyangiaceae bacterium
CGCCCACACTCTCGCGCCCGCCCACACTCTCGCGCCCGCCCACACTCTCGCGCCCGCCCACACTCTCGCGCCCACTCTCGCGCCCACTCTCGCGCCCGCTCTCGCTCCCGCTCACTTCTCCACAAACGCCAAAATCGCCCCAAGGGCCACACTGGCGGCCAGTTCCGTACGCAACACGAAGGGTCCCAGACGTACCGGCAGAAAGCCCGACGCGATAGCACTCTGAACCTCTGCGTCGCTCAGTCCTCCCTCGGGTCCGATCAGCACCGTTACGCCCTGCGTCGCGTCGCCTTGGGCGAGGGCGGAAAGCAACGACACCTCTGCGCCGGGATCCAGCAGCACGCGGCAGCCCTTCGCACTCGCGTCGAGGGCGTCCGCCAGGCGTACGGGGCCACGTATGTCCGGTATGCCAGGACGGTGGCACTGGCGCGCAGCGGCTTTTGCGATCGCTATCCAACGCGGGGCGCGTTCGCCGTCGGCTGGCTTCGGCACGCTGCGCTCTGAGGTGACGAACACCACTTGCGTGGCGCCGAGGGCGGTGGCGGCGCGCACCACTTGATCGCCTTTGTCGCCCTTGCCCAGCGCCTGCAGCAGCGAAACGGGGGGGAGCCGCGGGGGGAGCTGCGGCCGCGCCGCTTCGAAACATACCCGGGCGCTACGCACGTGGGCGGACAGCACGGTGCCGTCGGCTTGTAGCCCGGCTTCGGGGTCGACGCCCACGAAGTGCTCGCCGGATTTCAGGCGGTGCACACGCACCAAGTGCCGCGACGCGGTCTCGTCAAGACTGCACTCGCCGGCGCTGAGACCGGGGACGACGACGCGCACGCTTCGGGACACCGTCGCGGTGATAGCACGCGGAAAACCGTGCTACACGAGCACGCAGTGCAGGAACGAAGCAAAGGGCTCCTAGTGCTCGTGGGTAGCGCGGTCGCAGCGGGCGTGATCATGGAGGTACGCCGCGATCGGACGCCGGTTGCGCCGTCGGCCTCGGCGCCCATCGCGCTCAGTGCTCCCAAGTCGAGGGTGGCGCTGCCCCCGCCGCGAGCCGCCACCCGTGCGGAGCTGGCGGCGACCCTGGCGACGTTGGAGGCGCGCGCTCGCGGTCCCGCGGGTGACGACACGCATCCCTGGGCGCTCGCCCATGGGCTCGTTGCCTTCGGGCCCAGCTTTCAGACTCAAAGCGGCAAGCGTGCGGTCGACGTGATGGCCAGCTTCGCCGAGCAGCGCGGTGTCGGCGGCAAGAACCTGTGGCTCTTCCCCAGGCGCAAGGACGCAAGCTTGGTCGAGCCACACAAACACCTGCTGATCAAGACGATGCTCGAGAGCGGTGTGGGGCTCGACGAAAAGTTCACCACATCAACCGGCGCGCAGATCACCCTTCGCACCCTCGTACAAGACGCGCGCAGTGAGGCCGCACTGCCGGCCGATGACACCGCATGGCATGACGCCGCGTGGACGCTCTCTGCCATGCACTCTGCCGATGAACTGGGTTTGACTGCGCCCGAGGGAGCGCTTTCGACGGACGCCCTGGCCGTGGCCGCGCTGGCGCGCCTCGAGACCGACAACCACGTCGTGACCTCTTACGCCGGCCCACTGGAAACCGCCTTCGAGCCCGGTAGCAGCCTGCGCGAAGCCAAAGCAAAGAAGACCGGCATCTACGGGCACAGCTGCGGCGGCATGCACTTGGTGCAGGCCGTGCTGTCCACGAACGCACGCGCGGATGCGGCGCGCAAGTCCCGCACCCACAAGCAACTGGGCGTCCTGCTCTTCCGCTACGAGTCCGAACGGCTCACCTTGATCAAGCTGCTCCAAGCGCACCCGGATCAGGGTCTGCTACTTCGCGTGCAGCGCCTGAAGCTCTACGGTCACCTCGTCGAGACGCTCACGCTCGCACGTAGCCTCGGCTATCTCGACGAAAGCACCGAGGGCGGCAAGAAGCTCTGGCAACTGGCGCTGCATGCAGCCGCGGACCTCGTCGACGTAGTGCGGGAACTCGACGCGGGAGGCGTGTACCTGCGCTTGGACGCGATCCGGGCGGAGCGGGAGCAGACCTATTTGGATCTGGTGGGCGACGCTTGCCACGGGATCCGAGGGTTGCGGCGTGCGATTGCGATTTTGGACGGCAAGGACGGCGGGTAAGGGCGCGGAAGCGAGAGCGAGAGCGGGAGCGGGCGCGAGCGCGGGCGCGGGCGCGAGAGCGGGAGCGGGCGTGGGAGCGAGCGGGCGCGGGGTTAGATCTTTATGTAGGCGCGTTGGGCGGGGATGCTGACGATTTGTTTGCGGCGGGTTTCGATGTTGGGGACGCGTTGGGATTCGGTGAGGACGAGGGCGGAGAGGGCACCGCCGTAGACGCAGCCGGTGTCGAGACCGGTGGCGTGCGTGTGCAGCTGAAGTCCGTCCACTGCGTTGTGGCCGAAAACGATATGGGGCTCGTCCGCGTAGTGATCGGCCCACACGCCACTGCCGCGTTTGTCGCTCGGTTTGCCGTTGCGCAGGCTGCGCATGTGCACCAGCGCCCAGGGATCCTGATCCGCCATGGGCACGCCCGGCACGACGCCGGCGTGCACGACGCGGAGCGCATGCGCTTCTAGCTCCAGCCAAAGCGGCATGGCGTCGAGGTACGCCCAGTCTGCACTGCTCAACTGTGCCAGCACGGCTTCGTGGCTCGGGCCAAGGCGCGGACCTTCCTCGCCACGGGCGCGGGCGTCGCGCACCTCGATCATGCGTTGTTCGTGATTGCCGCGCACAGCGCGTCCGCCCAGCTGGCGCACGAGCTCGAGCACGCCGGGGGTGTCCGGGCCGCGCGCGATCAGGTCGCCGACCAGCACCAGCTGGTCGGCGGCGCCGAAGGAAACCGCCTGCAGTAGCTGCCCGAGTTCGGCCGCGCAGCCGTGCACATCGCCTACAATTACCGTCCGCACAGGGATGCCGCAGCCTGTCTCCGGGAAAAAGTGGCGTCAATTCACAGACTTATGCTGCCGGGTCGGCCACGTTTCCGGGTCCTGCGGGCCCGAAGCAGCCCCCCTGACCGGCGCAGGAAAAATCCCCAAAGAAGCTGCGGCCTTGCAGCCGCGACGGGGGGCATGATACCCAGCATTTCGTTCGAAGAGGAGGCTCCCCCTAATGCTCGCCACGCGCACTCGCCCGTACTTCACTTCGTCGGCCGCTCTGGTCCTATCGGTCACCCTCACGGGTTGCGGCCAAGAGGAAGCCAAGTACGAGGCCAAATCCGCTCCCAGCGGCGTGCAAGCCAGCTTGCCTGCCGTGCCGAACGTGCCCCAGAAGCCCATCAAGCAAGGCGACGCTTACACGGTTTGGGGCGCAAGCTACTCTCTGCGCAGCCGCGTGCGCCGCAAGGAAGTCGCCGGCAAGAAGCTGAGCGTCACCGGCTACATCAGCAAGACGAATCTGTCGGAAGCTCCCGAGTGCGCGGTGCACAAAGGTGGCAAGGCCGATCCGGAAGGTTGCAGCCCGCCCACGCCGGCGTTCTGGCTTTGCGACAAGAAGGAAGACCCCGAAGCGGAATGCATCAAGGTCATGGGTTGGGCCAGCAACTTCGCGCAGCTCTACGACGCCATCGAAGAGTACGACAAGAAGGAAGACGCTGAGCCCCACATGGACACCTTCTGGGGCATCGGGATCCCCAATCCGATCCCGAATGCTGGCGCGAAAGTCACTGTCAAAGGCGACTACTCGACAACGTTCACCCGGGCCAGCACCGGCGCCGATTCCGATCCGATCATGGGCCTCTTGACCTTCGAGGCCATCACGTATCACGAGAAGCCACCGGAAGCCGCCACGCTACCCGGTATGAAAAAATAAGAGCGGCGCAGGTCGCCGCACCGGGGGAGACCTCGGATGCGCGCGACGTTTTCGACCATGACAGCACGCACCCGAGCAAGAGTCGCTTGGGTGCTGTTTACGGCGCTCGCTGCAAGCTTGGCTGCGTGCCGTAGCTTGCCCGCGCGGCGTGACGTGGTGACGGACGTGGATTTCGTGGGCACGGGTTCCGTCGACGAGGACGCCCTCGAAGGCGGCCTGGCCACTGCGGGTTCCTCGCGTTTTTTGGGGATCTGGGACGGAGTCTTCTTCGACTACCAAGTCTTCGACGAAAACGTGCTCGCCCGGGACCTAGAGCGCGTGGAGCGCTTCTATCGTGCACGGGGCTACTACGAAGCCCGCGTCACGGCCGGACGCATCATTCGGGTCGATGACCATCGGGTGCGGGTTGAAATCCACGTATCTGAGGGCCAGCCCGTGCGCGTGCGCAACGCCTCCCTGATCGGCATCGAGCGTATCCCGCTAGAAATCAGTGCACAGACCCTGGTGCTGTTCCGAGAACGCATGGAGGAAGGCCGGCTCTTCGACGAAGGCGAGTTCGAGGACACAGCCAAACGCATCACCGAAATCCTCGCGGATGCCGGCTACGCATTCGCGGAGGTGAAGTATCGCGCGAAGGTCGACGTCGCGCAGCAGTCCGCCGACGTCGTATTCGAAGTCAAATCCGGCGAAGTGGCCCGCTACGGCCGGGTGCGCATCCTGGGGCTTGAAGCCATTCCGGAAGCGCCGGTGCGCGCCAACTTGGATATCCGAGAAGGCGGAAGGTATTCCCGCAGAGACCTAGACGATGCCCGAGAAGCCCTGTTGACCCTGGGTCGTTTCTCGAGCGTCGAAATCCGAGAAGACAAATCGAAACCCGAGACCGGCACGGTGCCCATCAACGCGGTGGTACGTGAGAGCGCCTTGCGCACGATCCGCCTGGGAGGTGGCGCACGCTTTGACGTGCTGCGCTTGTCGAATCACCTGCGCGTTGGCTGGGAGCACAAGAACTTCCTGAGTGGCATGCGACGCTTCAACATCGAAGCGCGCCCAGGTGTTGTCTATTTCCCGACACGAATTGGCCGCTTCGACGCGCCGACGCGGATCTTGCCCGAGAACACCCTGCGTGCGGAGCTGCACCAACCGTCCTTTTTGGAAGGCCGCACCACAGGGTTCGTCGCCGGCGAATACAGCATCGCGCCGCTCTTGTATCCCCTGCCCGACGCAGCTGACTTCGACGTCGAGGCAGAGCGCGTGATTGGCTACCACTCGATCAAGGCGCAGACCGGCATCGAGCGTGCGTTCTTCAGCCATCGCCTGTTCTTGACGCCGTCCTACAACTGGGAAGCGAACTTCCCGTTCACCTACCAGGGCGACATTCCCGACGGACTTGAGACGGTGCGCGTGGCGTTCCCGGAAATTTACGCCGTACTGGACCTACGCGACGATCGCATCCAACCCCATTCTGGGGTGTATCTAAGCAACAGTGTGCAGCTGGCGAACAAGATCTTCGGCGGTAGTGTGAGTGACTTGCGGATCAAGCCCGAGATCCGAACCTACGTGCCGATATCCAAAAAGGTAACCCTGGCAACGCGCACGACCTTCGGTTTTCTGTTCCCTTTCGACTATGGAAACACGCTGGATCCTGACAACACACGCACACCCACCGCTGCGGACGTGATCCGCGACCAGCACAAATTGTTGTTTCGAGTTTTCTATTCTGGCGGTCCGAACTCCAATCGTGGCTATCCATTTCGCGGCGTCGGTCCCCACGGTCCCGTTGGCTTCTTGGTACCAACGGGCCAAAACTGCGACACCACCGTAGTGGCCGTGGAAGACCTTCCCAGCGCCTGTATTCGGCCCATCGGTGGCCTCACGCTCTGGGAAGCCTCGATGGAAGTGCGATTTCCAATTACAGGGCCGCTGGAAGCCGCGACTTTTGTGGATGCCAGCGACGTCACACGAAACGTGGCCGATATCCGCTTCTCCGTCCCGCACCTGTCTGTAGGCCCCGGCGTGCGCTATCTCACCCCCGTGGGTCCCTTTCGTTTCGATGTCGGCTACCGGGTGCCTGGGCTCCAGCAAATCGGTAAGACGGACCTGCAGGTCGACGAAGGAGATCCCGGCACTGTCTTCGGGCTGCCCATTGCCATCCATATTGCGCTTGGAGAAGCGTTCTAGTGGCACTGCGTCGCCATCTACGAGCGGCGCTGGGTGCGCTGTTCCAACTCGCCAAGCTCCTCTCGCTCTCCGCAGTGCTCGCCGCAAGCCTGGCGGTGGGCATGGTGCTGCACGTCAACACCCCGCCCGCTCGCCGGGTCGCGGCACGGGCGCTCACCAGCGAACTCTCCGACTACTTTCAGGGAACCGTCCAGATCGAGCAAGTGGACGCCATCACCCTGCAGGGGGTCAACGCGCCCGAGGCCCGAGTGCAGGACCCCAAGGGCGAAACGGTCCTGGTGCTCTCCGAGCTGCGCGCCAAGGCGGACGTGGTGCAGCTTTTCAAGACCGTAGTCTGGGGCGGCGAGCGCATCAGCCTGGTGATCCAGCACGTGCGCGCAGAGCGCGCCGAGGTCTTCATTGCTCCAGAGCCAGATAGCGGGATCCCCACCATCGCGACGTCGTTCACCCCCGTCGACCGCCCCAGCGAGGCAAGCAGCGAGCCCAGTGGAACACCACGCTACGTACGCACCTGGCTACCCAATGTGGAAGTCGGTCGCATCTACGCCCGAGGCCGCGTGGGTGGTCTGCCAACGTTGGAGCTGCAGCTGGCCAACGTGCGCGGCTCTGTGTTGGTGTCGCCCAAAGGCGCAGCCATCGACGTGCAACGCTACGGCGTCGTCGTGCGTGGACTCGGAGGCACCGACGCAACAGGCACTGGCGAAGTGCATATCCGCGCCCCGGGTGCCGTGTGGAGTTCCTTCGACGGCTTCTTCGGCAACCTGAGCGTCGGCGCGTTCGTGCACGTCAAGGGTGGCAAGATCGAAGCACGCCTCGACTTGCCCCAAGCGAAACCCGAGGACGTCCAGGGGCTTTGGGTCGACTACCCGATCCGGGCGCCCGTCACCGCGCACCTGGAAGCGCGCGGCACGCCCAGCGCGCTGCAGACCAGCCTACGGCTTTCTTCGGGTGAGTCCCGGGTGACGGCTTCGGGGCCGCTTGTGTTGAGCCCGAACCTCAGCGTGAAGCTCGACGTGGAAGGCCGTAGCTTCGACCTACGCACGCTGTTTCCAGACGGACCGCGGACCAACGTCGACCTCGACAGCTCCATCGCCATCTGGGACAAGAAGGGCCAGATCGTCGTGGACGCCAACGGCACGACAGCGGCCTCCAAGCTCCTCGACAACGACGTGCCACCGATGGACGTCGGCGGCACCTACAACGAAAAGGGGTTTTCGGGCACGGCCACGCTGCATGAAGATGGCATGCCGCTGAAAGTCGACTTCACTTTCCATCCGGACGGCCCCATCGATCTGACTGCCCGGGCGCGATCCTTCAGTATTGAAAAGGCGCCGCGGGTCAAAGCACTGACCAACGCCCGCGGGCGCGCCGACGTAACCGTGAAAGCGCGCATCGAAAAGGAGCGCCTGGACGCGTCGGTCGTCGCCAACCTGCGCACCTTCAAGATGGGTGATATCTCGGTGAGCCAGGCCAATATCTCCGGCCGAGCCCGGGGACCGCTGACCCGCCCGAAAGAGCTCGACGTCAACGCCAGCATCACCGGGCAAGGCTTGGCGGCCAGCGGCTTTTCTTTCGGCAAGATGGACGTATCCGCCCGTGGCAACGTGCTCAAACCAAAGGTGAGCGCCAAGTTGACCGACGACTTCGGCCCGAACGTAAACGCCTCGGCCATTGTCGCAATGCAAGACCCACCCCGGCTCGACAATCTTGCGGTCGAGGTGAAGCGCGCTGGCACGTCTCTGGGTGGACGCATCGCGCGGCTCGATCTCGGAAGCCGCGAGATCCACATCGAAGACCTTTCCTTGACGGGTGCCGGGGGCAAGCTGACCGGATCCCTGCGCCTGTCACCGGAGCGGATCCTGGCGCGCGCCAAGGGGGAAGACTTGGATTTGGACGCCATCGCCCGAGCGCTGGGCCTCGAAAAGGGCACGTTGGGTGGCAGCCTGCGGGTGGACACGGACTTGGATGTGCACAACGACGGTGCCTTCGGGCACCTGCACTTCGCATTGGGCAAAGGCAGCGTGCTGGGCGTCGGCGGTATCGCCGTGCGGGTGAATGCTGCTGTAGACGGCAAGCGCTTCGACGGGGACGTATCCGGAACCGTCGAAGGCATCGGCAACATTGGCGGCGCCTGGCAGACCGAGCTCAAAGGCAAGATCATCCAGTCTGATATTTGGAAGCGCTGGACGGGGCTGGCGCAAATCCATGCCAGCGAGCTGAACCTCGGGCTACTCACCTACGCGCTCCCCAGCTCTTGGGGCGTGCAGGCAGTGGATGGCAAGGCCTTTGCGCAGGTGCGCCTCGAACGCGGTGACGAAGCCAAGCTGCCAAGCGTGTTTTGGGTGGGTGGCACGCAGAACCTCGTCGTCGAATACGGCGAAGACACGAAGCTGGACACCATCGACGTGCAAGTGGGAGGCGGCATCGACGGCGGCACGGGTGATACCAGCATCACGACGCGCTTGGTCGACCCGGGCGGTGCCCTTGCGAGCATCAGCGGCTCGGCCAAGCTGGATCTGGCCGCGCTCGCGGCCTCCCCGGAAACGATGGGCGCGCAACTCTCCGACACTAAGATGGAGGGGGTGCTTCAGATCCCGACGCGGCGACTGTCGCAGCTGCCGGAGCCTCTGAAGGTCACCGCCATCGACGGCAGCATCGACGGACGCGTGACCTGGTTCGGGACTCCCAAAGACCCCGTGATCGGCGCCCGGGTGAACTTCACGGCCCTGCGTGCCGCAGGCAGTCGCCTGGCGCTGCCCGCGGATCTGCTGGTGACGGCCCAGTATGAGCCCAAAAGCGGCCGCTACGCCGGAACGGGAGAGCTGTCCCACGCAAAGACGCGAGCGGCCTGGTTGATCAGCAAGGGCAATATCCCCCTCGACGGTAGACCACCCACCGGCGGCGTGCAGATGATCTTCGAGCGGGCGCCTCTTGGCATCCTGCCATTCTTGGCCGACGGCCGCGTGACCGGCGCGCTGAGCGGGACCCTCGCGTTGCAGCGTCCCGAAGGCGCCGCCCTGCCCTACGCCAGCGCCAACTTGCAACTCTTGGACGTCACCGTCGACCGCGTTCCCCTGGGGCAAGGCAGCATCGTCGCTCGCTCGGACGGCAAGACAATCTCGGCCAAGGGCGAGATGACGAAAAAGGGCAGCCGCCTTTCGGTCACCGCAGGCGCCGGCGTGCGCTGGGAAAGCGTCGCGCCCGAGCTGGATCCCGACCGGCCGATCCGCCTCGGGCTCGAAGCTCGTTCCTTCGATGCCGTTGTGTTGTCGCCGTTCTTGCGCGACATCTTCAGCCGTCTGGGCGGCGACATTGACGCTGGATTGGCTGCGACCCTGGTCGCGGAAAAGCGCGAAACCGAAACCCACTGGACGGGCAAGATCGCCGGCTACTCGATGCTGCGCAACGGCGTGGTTCAGATCGCTCCCCTTGGCCTGGAGATCCGAGATCTGAGCCTGCGCGCGGACGCACGGGAGGCCGGCCGCTACACGGCCATCGACATTAGCAACGTGCAAGGCAAAGCCCGTTCGGAAAAATACAACGTGCACTCGAGTGGCTCCTTGTACTTTGACGGAGTGCGCTTGGAAAAGGGCACCGCTCGCCTGGCGCTTGCAGACGTGCCGCTGTTGGTACAGGGCGTCAGTCAGGCCACCGCCGAGGGCAATGCGATCCTGACCCTGCAACGCCAGCCAGAACGCATGTTGGTCACGGTCGAGGTCCCGCAACTCGTGGCACGCTTGCCCCAAGCCAGCGCGCGCAGTGTGATCGAACTCGGCGACAATCCAAATGTTGCCGTGCTCCAACCTTTGCGCGAGCCGACAACATCCGACGGTGAGCGGGCACTGCCGTGGCGCTTCGTTGTCCAGCTAGGCAGCGGCGTACTGATCACACGCAATGACCTAAGCGTGCCCCTCAGCGGGCAGCCGGTTGTCGAGCTCGGCAACGACGTCGCCGTGATGGGCTATGTTGATCTGCGCGCCGGCGGGCGTATCCAGACACTGGGCAAGTCCTTTGTGATTGAAAACGGGCGCGTGCTCTTCGACACGGACGACCCAGCAGACCCGCACCTGAACGCCGTGGCTTCTTGGCGCGCCCCGGACGGCAGTACGGTCTACCTGGAGGTCACTGGCACGCTGAAAGACGCGCGCTTGCGCGTATCGAGTCCGGACCACTCCGAGGACGAAGCCATGGCGTTACTCCTGGGCGGCGGCGGCGACTTGGCAACCGGCGCTGGGGTCGGTGCCATCAACGCGATCTTCGGTGACGCGCTGCTCGGCAAAGTCGAGGTGCGCACGGCGACCCACGAAGACAAGGCCGCACACACCGTCGCAGTGCAGGTGGCCCGGGACATCTGGTTCGAAGGCACGTACCGACAAAGCACCCAGACGGTGCAATCCTCCACCGGTGCCGACAAGGTCGACGTCTCCGGCACGGTGGACTGGCGCTTCCGCAAGAACTGGTCGCTACGCACGGAGATCGGCACCCTGGGCACGGGCTTGGATTTGCTCTGGCAGTACCGCTACTGAAGCCGGGGCAAGAGCCGCCCCGCGGCCGGCTTCACTCCAGCTTGCGCGAACTGGCGCAACCCACGTTGAGGGACAGCTCGAATTGCCCTTCAGACCAGTACTTGTCGATGGCGTCGCGCACGTAGTCCCAAGGCTTTTCCATGTCGACCCCGGGCAGCCAGGTCTGCACTTCAGGCAGCACCAGCAGCCGGGTCACCGGGTCCTCGATGAAGGCGCGCCCGCTGTCGAAAGACAGCGTGGTTTGCCGGATCTCGACGTCCACATCATCGAGACCTGAGCCTTCGATTTCCTCCGAGAGCGTCTCGAGGGTGTGACGGCTAGCCATGGCTTCTTCGACGGCGCTGCCCAGTTCGCCATCATCGAATTTGAGGGCATACTCACGCAGCAAATCCCCCAGCTCTTGGAAGGATCCACGCAGGGGCAAGGCAAGCAACGCCTGGCCGCCGGGGTAGAGCAAGCGGTACATTTCGCGGTAGAGCGCCTCGCGATCTTCCACGCTGCCGATGGGGTGCAGACTCATGGCGTGGGAGAAGCTTCCGTCTTCGAACTCCGTGGGAAGCTCACGAGCTTCATAGTACTCGATGGGCACGTCCCCCAGAGTCGCGACCTTATTGCGGGCGAGCTCCAGCGCTGCGGCAGACGCATCGAAACCGACGACCGAGGCGCCTTGGATGCTCTCGAGCAGCTGACGATCCGGATATCCCGTGCGGCAACCGAGGTGGGCGATGCGCGCGCCTTCGCCTGCGAGGAAGAGCTCCATTGTGAGCTCGCCGAAAAATGCGAGGTAACGGGGGACCACGAAGGTCTCCATGACCGCCGCATCGGCAGGGCTGAGTGCACCGATTGGAAGCACGGCGCGTTTTCGTATCAACCCGGGATCTCAGACGCAACGTGAAAGGGGAAAACAGCCGAAAACAGCCAAGGCGCGCCGAGAACCCAGCCACGCCCACTTGTCTTTCGAGCCGCCGCGTCTACTCTGTGGCGGGTGGATCCCCTGGCCAAGGCGACGCTCTTGTGTGCCTCGCTCGCGGCCCTTACCGGGGCGGCGGAGGGTGGCGGCCCTGCGGCGCCCGGCACGGCGCTGCCCCCCGGAGCAGCGGGTGACGCCCTTTCAAGCGTGTGTCCGCCCACGACCCTGCCGGACGGCACGAGCTGCATCCCCGTTCCCGTCGCCGGCCGCGGAGGCTCGGAGCTCGAAGCCAAAGAAAACCGACACCTCGACCGCCACGGCAATTGGGTGCGCTACGAACAAATCCCCCGCCGTCCAGACCGCCCAGAAAAGTACACGGCCTACCGCTACCCGGTGCCGATCTCCGAGAAGCAACAGTTTGTGTCCAGCGGGTACGATCTGGACATGCCCAGTGCTTCGCAGCGCCGCGGCGCGCATCTCAAAGCCGTAGGCCACGGCGGCATCGACATCGCTCAGCCCCGCGGCACCGAAGTGCGCAGCGTCTCCCTGGAACACCAAGTCGGCGACGCCGAAGTCGTGCTCGTAGGCGAGCTGTTCGGCAACTCCGTCGTCACCCGCCATAGCGTGCGTGAGGGAGGACGGCTGCGCGAATACCTGATCGTGCACGGCCACCTCGACGGCCCCGCCCCCGGGCTGACCCAGGGCATGAACGTGCGCGAAGGTTCGTTGCTCGGCTTCGTCGGCGACAGCGGCAGCCCCGGAGACGTGCATTTGCACCTCGAAGTGCGACGCGTCCGCGATAGCATCGACGCCAAAGCGCTGGCCCCGCGGCAGATGGTGCACAACGCCAAGACCGTGGTCTGCGACCCCCGCAACGTGCTTCCCATCGTGGATTGACGCGCCCGGATTCGGGCGCCTGTGGCGCTGGACGCGGGCGACAGCGGCGCGGGAGGGGGTCAAGGCGGTGTGTGCTATCTTCTGCCCATGGCCGCGGACGCAGCCCGACGAAAAGCGACGTACCAGGACGTCTTGGATGCGCCGCCGAATATGGTGGCCGAAGTGCTCGACGGAGAACTGCATCTCCAGCCACGTCCCGCGGGCCGCCACACTGCCGTCACCAGTGCCTTGGGCGAAGAACTCGGCCCTCCCTTCAAGCGCGGCAAAGGAGGCCCTGGCGGCTGGCTCATTCTCGATGAGCCGGAAATTCATCTTCACGCGGACATCCTGGTTCCCGATCTCGCGGGCTGGAAACGCGAACGCCTGCCCAGTGTCGGCGACGAGGCCTACTTCGAGCTTGCGCCGGACTGGGTTTGCGAAGTCTTGTCGCCGTCCACCGAAAAGCGCGACCGTGCGGCAAAGCTGCCGATCTACGCCCGCGAACACGTCCCCTACGCATGGCTCGTCAATCCACTGCAGCGAACCCTCGAGGTCCTGCGCCTGCACCAGGACGGTTGGCTCACGGCTGCCGTCCATCATGACGATCAGCGCGTTCGTGCTGCGCCCTTTGACGCGATAGAACTCGACTTGTCCGTGCTTTGGGCCGACTTGCGCCCGACACCGTGAAGGTGGGGCGCGTGACCGACTGCGCCCGATCCGCCTGAGTTCCTTCGCCGCGAAGCCTGGGCCGCCGATGGCTCCGAGCCCCGTTGCGGCCTACAGCACCAATTTGTAGCCGAAGCCGTAGACGGTCAGGATGTGCTCGGGCTTTTCCGGGGTGGCTTCTAGTTTGCGGCGGAGTTTGACGATGTAGTTGTCGATGGTGCGGTTCGTCGGATTGGCGTCGAGGCCCCAGACCTTGTTCAAGATGTCTTCGCGGCTAACGGGCTGGCCCGCGCGTTCGTGGAGCAGGCGCAAGAGCTCGACTTCGTAGAAGCTCAGGCTCTCGGGCTCGACGCCGTCCCGGGACAGGGTGTGGGCGGTGACGTTCACGGTGGCGGCGCCGACCTGGAACTCCAGGGCTTCGATGGGGCGGCTGATGCGGCGGAAAAGCGCGCGGATCCGCGCGATGAGTTCCCCCACACTAAAAGGCTTGGTCACGTAGTCGTCGGCGCCGGCGTCCAAGCCGCGGATCTTGTCCGCTTCTTGGCTGCGGGCGGTGAGCATGATGATGGGCATGAAGGCGTCAAAACGCCGCAGCTCTTCGCAGACCTGGTAGCCATTGATGTCCGGCAGCATCAGGTCCAGCAGCACCACGTGGGGCCGCTCGCTGCGCGCCGCGACGACGCCCTCTTTGCCGGTCGCCGCGGCGACGACGCGAAAGCCCTCGAACTCCAGGGCGTCTTTCAGGCCCAGGGCAATATGCGGTTCATCCTCGATGACCAGGATGGTCTTCTTTGACTCCATCGCGGCAGGGGCGACGCTAGCACGGAAGGGTCGGAGGCCGGAAACGTCGGGCGTTCGGTACACGAATCCCATATCGAGCCCGTTGGGCCGGCACCGAAATCCCCGAGCGGTGCGCTTTTCGTGATCGACCGGTACCTTGGCGGCCATTACAGCCATCATGAGCCTGATACCTTTGATTCGAGACAGCAACGATGCCCGGGAAAAGGAATTGCTGCGTTCCGCACGATTGGACCGGCCAGCCGGGGCAGCAAAGACCAAGTTACTCGCGACCCTGCGGCACCGGGACCGAACCCGCATGCCGCCGAGCCGAGCACACAGGAAGGAT
Organism: uncultured Polyangiaceae bacterium; assembly: GCA_965369205.1. Lineage (GTDB taxonomy): Bacteria > Myxococcota_A > Polyangia > Polyangiales > Polyangiaceae > JACKEA01. The sequence goes on from CBDUPW010000126.1 coordinate 14,105, forward strand.
GGAATCGCGCACGCGGAGCCCGAGTCTAGCCCCGTCGGCGACGCCTTGCCCACTGCCGGGTCTGCCGGGAGAATTCTGGCTTGGTTGGTCATGGGCGCGCTTTTGGGTGTGGTGGTATCCGTCGCGGCGATCGCAATCGGGGGACCTTGACCTGGGCGCCGACCACCCAGCACGCAAGCAACCGTGACATGAGTCCCGTCAGCCTTGCTGGCCGACCGGCGCGCGGTCGCGGCCCGCGGCGGCAAGAACGGCATGAATCAGAGCTGCTTCGCCGTCGGCCTTGTCGATCACTGCGTTGGTCACATGCGGACCGGCCAGCGCGAGCCGCGCAGGGAACGCGGACATGAGCACGGCGGCACGACAGACTCCGTCCTGAATCGTCTCATCTGCAAGCGTCACTCCGGATTCGTCGCCGAGAAACACGTCGAAAACGCCCACATCCCGGCCGGCGGGCAGGCCAGGGCGTTCGCCATCCCACCACCGCACGACGTGGCAATCGAAACCGCACCGACGCAACACGCGCGAGACCCAGCGGGCACAGAAGGCGTCGTCATCGACCACCAGGACGGTGATCCCCCGACCACAGCCGATGTCGGCCGGTGAGTCGCAGCAAGGCAGCCCCCTCGCGTGCGTCGCCACGCGCTCTCCACTAGCAGAGCGCGCCTGGAGCTGTGGAAGTTGGAGCCGATATCCAACACCGCGCAAGCCGCGCAGCAGTGGCCCGAACGTTGTGAGTGCAGCTCTCAAGTTGTGGATGTGCACTCGAACGATCGACGAGTCCGCTCGATGCGTCGTCTCGAAAGCGTGGTGGAGCAAGTAGGCGCGGGAGGTCCAATTGTGCGGAGCGAGATACATTTCCTTGATCAGCGAGAACTGTTTCTCCGAAAGCGTTCGGACGCAGTCGCCAAAAGTCACGGTCATGGACGCCTCGTCCATCACGAAACGGGAGCTACCGACCAATAGGAAACGCAGAAGTTCGGGCGTCACGTCCCGGATCCAGAAGCACAGGGCATTTCGGATGCGGTTCCCGCCTGCGCCGGGCGGTTCAAAATGGAACACAACAGCGTGCTTGCCTTCGGGTTCCTCGCGCGCAGACTCCCGCACGTGGATCGAAGTGAACACGGAACTGGCACCGCTGCGCTCGTGCAGAAGTAACTCAATTTGAGTTGCCCAGCGGCGCGCCCGCGTCGTCGCGTCGACGTATACTTCGGTTCTGCCGACGCGGCTGATGCTTCGCGTGCGCTGACCCGTCATTCGGCGCGCCCTGTGCGGCCAATACAGCAGGTGGCCCAGCCACCCGCCCCACCGATTCCGTGCCCGCCCACCCGCGAAGCGACCATGACGCGCTTCTCAATCCTGCCTTCACCACCCACCCAGCACCTCCTGATGGTATCTCGCCCCCTCGGAGGTCCCGACGTCGAGTTAATTCTGCGTTAAGTTTGCGCTTGCCTTCCGGATTCGCGTCGCTCTGTCGGGCCGGTAGCGCCTTTGGCCGAGGCAAACTCGGGTCACACCGACCCTTGAGACGCAACGCACTCACCTTGTTGCGTCTCAGGTCGGTGCAACCCGTCTACGCCACTAGCACGGCATGCAGACGCCGTTGAGAAACACGGAACTGGAACCGTGTTCACAGGTATTCAGAGTATCCCTACGTTGGTAGCTCCCAAAACCGGGGTTGCAATACCCGCCGCAGCACGCAATTGGAGTCCAGCCCACACCCATCGCACCCGTGTCCACACCCGCCCAAAGGCTGCGCACAGCCGCACTCCAGATCGCAACGCAGACACTCCCGATCTTGACGCGACACAAGCCACCGAAGTTCGTCTGACCACTGCCGTAGAAGCAAATCCGGTTGCCGTTCTGGTTCGTCTGGTCGTGCATCCAGAGACTGCTACCCGCGCAGCCGGAGTCTTGGGCGATAGGTTGAGAAATCGTGCCACCTGTCGCCTTCTGCTCCTTGTGCAGGCGGAGTTCCGCATCAAGCTCTGCCTGAGTGGCGAATTCAACTGTGACCTCCTCCGTGCCGTCATCGGCTACGCGAACAATTGTTCGCGTCAACAGAGGCTCTTGTGCCGCGCCCGAAGGCTCAGGTTCACTTGTCTCAACGCTGCACGCCGAGAAAATTGCCAGGACGGGGAGAATCACGAACGTTCTGAGTTTGTACATGTGTTGCCTCCATGGTTTAACGCAACGAGAGGACGTTACGCGGGGGCGGCGAGGCGCATGGGTTAGTTCATGGTTAAACACGTCGGCACAAGGACGTCGGGCACTGGCCAGGCCGAACGGTCACCCATGAGCCGTCCGCAGGCACTGCGTCTCCGGCTGCCTTGTCAAAGACCTCACAGGAAACCACGCGTTCCCTGCAAGTCCGCAGGGCAGACATCAACGCCACTACAAGGCCCCGTTGTGGCTCTGCGCACGGGGCATTGTAGTGGCGCCCTGACCGACTGCCGGTGGAGTTTCTCGGTGAGACCGTGATGACCGCGCGAAAGCGCGAGCACGCTTTAGCCAAATGCCCACTGACGAAAACCGCAACGCCAATTCCCGACGGGAGTCGGCGCGACACCACCGCTCGAAGCCGACGCGACCGGTGGGGCAGCGCCAATCGCTCGCCGGCTACTCGCCCAGGGGCTTGCCCAAGCAGGCGATGAAGACGATCGAGTTCTGCCGCGGCGTGTCGGTGCCGATGAAGCGCAGCTGACGCTGCGGGTTGCAGTCCTTGACCAGCGCCTCGCTGCCGACCTTCGGCTCACCGAAGGGATCGATGTAGCACCAGCCGATGCCCTGCGGATTCGCATCGTTCTCGCACGAGGTCTTGGGATCGGCTTCGCCAATTTCACACAGACAAAAATCGGTTTGGCTGCACGCGGGCTGACCCGCTTCGCCGCAGACGCGATCCTTGCGCAGGCCGTCGAGCACGGGCTTTATCAGCTTCGCGTCGGGGTCCTTGCGGTTGGCGATGCCGTCGCAGCCGCACGCTGCGCCCTGGGCCACTGTCACTTCCACGATCGCGCACTTCGTAACCGTCTTGCCCTGACACACGCCGTTGGCGTCAACCGTGCCCTCACACTCGACCGTTACGGGACGCGTCAGACAGGAGCCGCTGAGCTGCTCTTTGAGGCGATCCACGATGGCATCCACGGCGGGGTTGTAACCGAAGCTGGGGTCGTTCTCGTTGATGGCTTCTTTGGGACAAATCGAGGCCACGATGGCGTTGTCACCGAAGTCGCGCAGCACCTGAAGCTGCCGCAAACCAGGATACGCCTTGGCGCTGGTCTGTTCACTTGAGAACTGAGTTCCGTCCCAGCAAAGCGCGCTCTTGCCGTTCACGCCCGATGGGATGCAGTCGCACCCACCCGATGCCGCGGAGCAGTTACGGCTCTGTTTCAACGGAAAGATGCATGCGTACTGGAGATCGTTCGGCCCCTGGGCGGCCCCGGCTGCGGTGGGATCCCATTCGTGGCCGTGAATCGGATCTGCCTTCGGCGTGTTGAAATCGGCAAGGCCGGGTCGGGGCAAATACGTCTCGACCATGTGGGGGTCGGTGGGCGGCACGTTGCCGGTCGGAGTGATCGTCGGCCAATCGATGTCCCGGGCCAGTTTGTACTTGAGCGGAGCCGCCGCCGGCTGGCTGTCATCGGTGGCGATCAACTGCCACGGAACACCGACAATGCCAGCAAAGAAAACCAGGCTGGGATCCCGAGATACTCCCCCTCCGGTCGAAAACAGCGGGTTCGGCGCCGGGTTTCCGCCGCGATCCACGATCGTCGGCTTCTTGAGGGCGTCCACATAGCGGTTGAGCGGCTGCAGGAAGTCCACGCCAAACCTTCTCTTTTGATCCCAGCAACGAAGGTTCGCATGATCTTCGGGGCCGCTATACACGCCCTTGCTGCATTCTGGATCCTGCGCATGCGGAGCGCACCCAGCCGGCTCCGGAGCGCCGCAGGACGTGCAACACGCATCGTCTGGGTTCTGCGCGCAGACCGACGTTGCGCGGGGTAGCCCGGGATTGAGCAGCCCGATCAACCAGCCCTGACCGTCGTCACGGATGGAGCAGTCGTTTTCGTCCGTCAGCATGACAACCGCGACCAAGGAGTCGCCCCGCAGGAACGCTTGGCGTTGCGCCAGCACGGTCTTGTCGGAGCAGAAGCCACCGATGCAGATGCCGCCGGCGCCGCAGTCCGCGCCCTCAGTTGGACACTTTTCGACGGTGGTGAACGACCCCTCCTGCGTTACCGACGATGGCGGCTGCGGATCGACGAGAAAACGGTACCATGCCTCCAGCGATGACTCGTATCCACAACCGGTTTCGCCCGCGGACACGACTTGCGCGCTGAACTCCGAGATCAGCGTGCTCGAGTCCGTCTTGTCCACGGAGTCCGAATCCGGGTTCCACCACAGGAAGTCCAGGCCTTCGTGGTTGGTCACGCCGCGCAACGGGCCAACCAAACGCCCCTTGTCGTCCTGAGTCGCATTGAAGTTCGGGTCCGAACCGGGTTCGCAGCGCTGACCGCCGTGGCCGCCCAGGCTGGACGAGGTCACGCCAAGGTGGATGTCTTTGATCGGCGGAAATTCAGGTTCGCCCGCTGCGCAGTTTCCCGAAGCGTCGGCATTGCCGCCCACTGGCTGTTTGGTTGTGCTGTCTACGCAGCGCGGAGTCACCAAGCGCTCGACCAGCTTCGGCACTGCCGCTTCAAGGATCTTCTGCTTGTCTGCCATTGAAAGCGAGTTGTCGATCATGAACAGCATGTCGATCTTGTCGACGCCGGACTGGCGGA
>CBDUPW010000127.1:0-18846 GCA_965369205.1 uncultured Polyangiaceae bacterium
TGGACCTCTTGCGCACGGGTAAGCTGCCCTATGTGCTCAGCTTCACCGGCGACGATGGGCGCAGCTATCGCTTCGTGGGCGAAAAGCGCTTTCAGCTCCGGGCGCCGCTGTTCTCCATGACGCATCTGCCGGGGCGCCTGCTCGACGACGCCGACCAGGAAATCGGCGCAGCCAGCGTGGACTTCGATTTCGGCGGCGATCTCTGGCAATTCTTGCGCAGTTTCGCCCTCACTCAGGTTGAGGCCTAATGACCACCACGACCATGTCCGACGCCGCCCTCTCCGAGCAGTACGCCATCATGCGCGACTGGAATGCCGTGCGCTTCGACGGCAGCCAGAGCGGTCACGTCGAAAGCTACTTCATCAAGCTGAACAGCCCCGACGAGCGCCGCGCGCTGTGGCTCAAGGCCACCATTCTGAAAAAACACGGCTTTGAAGCCGTCGCCGAAGCGTGGGCCATCGCCTTCGAACGCGGCGTGCCCAGCGTGGGTGCCAAGAACGAAATCCCCTTTGCCGATGCGAAGTTTTCCTCAGAGCGCTATCAGGTGCAAGTCGCGCAGATCGAAATGGAGAACGGCCGGACCCGCGGCAGCATCGACCACGAGGGCCGCCGCATCGAGTGGGATCTCACGTTTTCTACGGACGTGGCGGCGCTGGTGCCCTTCCCGTACATGAAGATGTACGTTGCCAAGCTACCGAGCAGCAAGCTAGTGACTCCCAACCCAGACTCAACCTTCTCCGGCCACTACTGCGTGGACGGCGCGCGCGTGGAAGTGGACGCTTGGCGCGGCATGCAAGGCCACAACTGGGGCCGGGGTCACGCCGAAAAGTACGCCTGGGCCCACTGCAACCAGTGGCACGAGACCGACGATCTCGTAGTCGAAGGCCTCACCGCCCGCGTGCGCGTCGGTCCGATCTTGGCGCCGCCCCTCACCTTGCTCTGCGTGCGTCATCGCGGCGTGCGCTTCGACTTGAATATGCCTGGCTCCCTGCTGCGCAACCGCGGCGACATCACGCCGCGCAGCTGGCGCTTCACCGCCACGGGCCCACGCGCCCGCGCCGAAGGCGAGCTCTTCGCCGCCACCGACGACTTCGGCGGCCTCTATTACGAGAACCCCGATGGCGCGATGACCTACTGCCTCAACTCGAAAATCGCCGAGGCGCGCCTAAAACTCGAGCTCGGCGGCCGCCCCCCACTGACCGTCACCACCCGCTCCGCCGCGCTAGAGATCGGTACCCGCGACCCTGGGCATGGGGTGCGCATGTTGGTGTGACAGCCCGGACACTCCGTCCGGGGGTCCTTGTTGTTTGCTAGCCGCGTTGGCTGTGTGCGCGCCCGGTGCTAGGGGTTGGGCATGAGGAGTGGAAAGGCGCTGTGGGGCTCGGTAGTGCTTGGCTGCGCCGCGCTGGCATGCGGCAGCGCCGATGACGGCGGCGGCACTGGGGGCGCGGCGGCGGGCGGGACTAGCAGCGGTGGACAAGGGGGCGTTGCCACCGGCGGTACGAGTTCAGGCGGAGCAGCAGGCAGCGGAACCGGTGCGGTGGCGGGCGCAAGCGGCGGCGCGGGTGTGGGTGCGGCGGCGGGTGCGGGCGGCGGCGCGGGCGTGGGTGCCGCGGCGGGCGCAGGCGGTGCGGGCGGCAGCGCGGGTAGCGGAGGCAGCGCCGGCAGCGGCGGCAGCAGCAAGATCGGACCCTTGGTCGTCGTGACCTTCAACACCGGCACGTCGAAGGACCAGAACCACGACGCGGACAAGAGCGACGGCTACACAGACAACGAAGCCAAAATCTCCGATCAGCAATACGGCAACGGGCTTTCGTGGCAGACGGCGGTCGATGGGACTAAGCAGTGGCTCGCGGCGCTCAAGCCGGACATCATCGTCTTCCAAGAGCTCTTCCACAGCGCCGAGTGCGCAAACATCCCGTCGCAATTCCACAAGGGTTTCGTGTGTGAAACCTGGAAGAGCGGCGATCCGACGGTGGTGAACGTGATCCTCGGTTCGGACTACCAGGTGGCGTGCCACCTGGACAAACCCGACAAGTGTGCGGCGGTCAAGAAGAGCGTCGGCTCTTTTGTGGGCTGCACCGGCGATCTGTGTCTGAACGGTCTCGACGGCGCGAAGATCCCCAACTGCGGCGGTGGCTCACGCGTCGGCCGGGGCACGATCCAACTCGCCTCCGGCGGCACGCTCACCATCGTGAACATACACGGCACTTCCGGCTTTCTGCCGGCGGATCAGCTCTGCCGGGTCAAGCAGGTGGAGCACGTCTTTATCAACATGGACGGCAAGCCCGCTGCCAACGGCTCGCGCAACGTGGTGCTCGGCGATCTGAATACGGATCCCGGGCGCGCCACTTTGCTGGACTTGAGCGCACAGCGTTGGAACGACGTCGTGGGCCCCGGCAAGAAGTTCCAGTTCATCACGGCTGTGGGCCCGACGGCGCCGCCCACCTACAACGTGCTCAACATCGATCACGTCATGAGCGACACCTTCGCTGGCAACTGCTGGCACGCCGGTGTGAGCCCCGGACACCCAAACGTTCTGAACTGGACCTACTTCGACCACAAGCCCGCGGTCTGCACCATCAACGAGCTGTAGCCGTCGCTCAGAACGCGAACTTGCCGAAGCTGTTCAGATCCTTGAATGCTTGGATCAGGCGCGCCGCCATTTCCTTTTCGCCCAAGTGCAGCCAGCCGCGAGGGTCGATCTTCTTCTTGTTCGGCTTATCGTCGCCCTCCGGATTGCCGATCTGGGTCTGCAGATAGCCGGTGTTTTCGTCCATGTACTTGCGGATCGGGTGCGTGAACGCCCACTGGGTGTCGGTGTCGATGTTCATCTTGATCACGCCGTAGGATACCGCTTCCTTGATCTCTTCCGGCGTGCTGCCGGAACCGCCGTGGAATACGAAGTTCACGGGCTTCTTGTCTTTGAGGCCGCGCTCTTTGGCGATGGCGTCTTGGCTGTTCTTTAGGATCTTCGGTGTGAGTTTCACGTTGCCGGGTTTGTACACCCCGTGGGTGTTGCCAAAGCTGGCCGCGATGGTGAAGGCGCCCACCTTGCTCAGCCGGTCATAGGACTCAAGCACTTCCGAAGGCTGCGTATAGAGGCGTGAGTTGTCGATTTCGGAGTTGTCGACCCCGTCCTCTTCGCCGCCAGTCACTCCCAGCTCGATCTCCAGCTGCATGTTGATTTTGCTCATGCGCTCCAGCACGCGAGCACAGATCGTCAGGTTCTCGTCCAAGCTCTCTTCAGAGAGATCGAGCATATGCGAGCTGTACAGTGGCTCGCCGTGCTTCTCAAAGTACGCCTCACCGGCGGTGATCAGACCCTCGACCCAGGGCAGCAACTTCTTGGCGCAATGATCCGTATGCATCACGACCGGCACGCCGTACGCCTCGGCCACTATCCGCACGTGGTGTGCTGCTGCAATCGAGCCAGCAATGGCGGCGCGCTCGCCGGTGTTGTCCAAGAACTTGCCGGCGTAGAAGTGCCCGCCGCCCTGAGACAGCTGGACGATGATCGGCGACTTTGCGTCGCGCGCCGCCGCCAAGGCCGCGTTGACACTGTGGCTGCCAATCACGTTGACGGCGGGAAGCGCGCATTCCGCCTCCTTGCAGTAAGCGTAGAGCTCGGCGAGCGCTTTTCCGGTTACGACACCTGGGCGTAGTTTCATCGCGGTAGTCATGATCGCTGTGGTAACCGAGATCCGCGCGATTGCAAATGCGGCCCCCCGACGGCCTGCCCCGGCCGCTGCGCGCAAGGCTTGCGTCGGCGCCGCGCCTCGACGATGTTGCCTTCATGGCCTTCGAACTAGAGCAAAAACACTCATTTTCCGTGGAAGAAGCCCGGGAGCGCATTGCGGCCCTCGGCGAGTACCTGCAGAACAAACACGGCCTTGCCGTCACCTGGACCGGGGACACCACTGCCAAGATCAGCGGCAAATACTTGGTCGTGACCATCGAAGGCACCGTCCTTGTCCAATCCGACAAGGTTTCGTTCAGTGGCAAAGATCCGGGCATGCTGTGGCGCGGCAAGGCCAAAGACTACCTCAGCCACAAGCTGGGCAAGTACCTCGACGCCGGGACGAAACTCGACGCGCTGCCGCGTCAGTGAGCGATCGTCCACGGAAACAAAGCCTAGGCCGTGTCCGACGGAGGGGCTTGGCCCTCGGCGATCACTCGGTGGCGCACGAGTTCCCGGCTGTAGGCATGCAAGACCGCTTCGTAGTTCAACAGCCCGACGATCCGCTCAGGGTCAGTGGAGTCCATCACTGGCAGCTCCGGGTAGTGCGAGGACGCGAAACGCTTGAGGGCAACATCTAGGTGATCATCGATGCCGACCGAAACGAACGGAAGCGCACAATCCCCTGCGATCGCGATGCGCCCGAGGTCTTCGTCAAAGAAGAACGAGCGTAGCGTGTCCATCGTTACCAAGCCGATCTTAGTGCCATCGCTCCTGACCACAGGAAACACTGCCTTGTCACTATCCGTCGCATGACGCAGCAGCGCCGCCACCGGTGTGGACTCGGGCACCGGTTCCACCCTTGCGTCGGCGTCATAAACGTCGCCGACACGAACATGCGACAAGATGTCCATGACGTACTCCGCGCCATGCGCGGGTGAATCCCGGCGCGTGGACACCTGCGCAGGAAACAGCGTGAAGCGCTGCATCAGAGTGACCGTTACGACCTCCGCCAGCATGATCGGAACCAACAAGTCATAGCTGCCTGTCATCTCCGACGCCATGACTAGAGATGAAATCGGGGCGTGCGCGACTCCACCGACGAAGCACGCCATCCCTACAATGACGAACGCCCCGGGCTGGGCAACCACATTGGGAAACCAGGAGTGAAATGCCTGCCCAAACGCGCCTCCCACGAAACCGCCGATCACCACCGAAGGACCGAAGACGCCCGCGGTGGCACCAGAGCCCACAGTCAGAGTAGTGGTGACGATCTTGACCCCGGCGTAACCTAGAAGCAGCATTGCACCCCACAGACCCACGGGGGAAAACTTGCCGCTGGTCACCAACAGCTCCTGGATCCAACCGTAGCCGACTTCAAAGGACTGCGGCACGACCAGTGCAATCAGGCCGACCGCAAAACAACCTAGGAACGTCTTCAATGGGGCTGGCCAGGCGAGCTTGGCTACGACTTGGTCGCGAAACCACGTGAATACCTGGATGTAGATCACTCCGACCAGCGCTGCCCCAAACGCCATGGCCAAGTACAGCGGCAGCTGCCGGGGATCGAAATCGTAGTGGCCGGCTGTCTTGAAGATGTGACCTTCACCGAAGATCATGGTGAAGACCGAATAGGCAACCACCGAAGAAAGAACCGTCGGAACCAGTCCCTCCACTTCGAAGTCGTCCTTGTAGAGCACCTCCACCACGAACAGCGCCGCCCCCAACGGAGTACGAAAGATCGCAGAAATGCCGCCAGCAGCGCCCGCTAGGAGAAGCAACCGCTTCTCGCGCGTTGTGAGTTTGAGCGCTCGCCCGATCAGCGTCGCCAAGGACGCTCCTGCCACCGCAGTCGGCCCTTCGCGACCGGCACTGCCACCTGTGCCGATCACGATGACGGAGCTGAGGGCCTTCAAAATGACGTGACCCAACTTCTCGTCTGGCCCGCCACGATGAAATCGCTTGATCAGTGCATCCGTTCCGTGAGGTTCGTCTCGAGAAAAACGCATCGTCAGCATGCAAGCAATCGCCCCCCCGACCGCAGGGATCAAAGGCAAGAGCCATGGACGCCACACCAACGCCAGGGGTCCCGAAAACAGGCTGTGTTCCCCGGCGGGTTCAATGAGCCGAAACCCGCTTGCGTGTACAAGAGTCAGCTGGCGCAGCGCATCCATGCCGAGAAAGATCACGGCAGCAGCCAGCCCAGACACAACTCCGGCGATGAGACCCAGTCCAACCCACCTGCTGACGGCACGGACTTCGAACAGTCGGGCAAACGCTCCGATGTCCGCGAGGGTCGGGATCCCAGGGAGAGTCTTCATGGCGAGGTGGATTTCGCGCACCATGGGCTGCCGAGCGCAAGGCTCAAGCGCATGCCGTGGGAATGCCCCACTGCGTGACCTAGATCGGTAGCAGTGGACCGGCAGCGAGCATCACGCTCAGCGCGGCTCAGGCACGGTCGTTCCGCAGTCCACGAAGTCCAGGTTGGTGTCGATGCGGAAGTTGCTTTCGCTGGTGTGACGTTCGGCGTGGAAGAGCGCCAGATCGTAGGCCTTGCCTATGCTGATACCGAGATTGGCGGCTTCGGCGTCGAGGCTGATCTGAGCTTGTTGCATCGGGTGCAGCCCACCTAGGTCGATGGCCAGCTTGCCGTTGATGAACACCCACAGGTCGTCGTCACCCTGAAATCGGAAAGTCTCCCCACCTTTGTAGTTGAAGCGGGTGTGCACTTCCGTCGTGAAGTGGAAGTTGTGCGGGTTGCCTTGGTCGCCGAAGCCCGCTCCGTCCAGGGGGAAAAACGAATTGTCCTCGAAGGTAAACACGCCGTTTTCGGGCACCAGGAAGAAGTAGACGACGAAGGCTTCGTTCTTGCCCGCAGTGTTCACGTACCACTCGCGGAAATTCGCTGGGTTCGTGGTATGCGCAGTGCCGCCGGAATGGGCATAGACGGGCTTCTGATCGGTGCCCAGATCGTTTTCGACGATGCCTTGCAGGCCGTTGCCGGTGAAGGTCTGGAAATCCGGATGGCCTCCCGCGGCGCCGTCTTTGAAGTCGCGGACCACTCCGAGCAATACAGAACCGCACTCGCCGAGATCCGGAGCCGTGCCCGTGAACTTCGGCCCGAGTTTCCATGCGCCCCGATCGGACTTGGTGAAACCGACGGGAATGCCGTCGGGCCCGAGGGGAAAGCCGCCGCCCTTGCCGCCGCCGCCGTCGCTCGCGCCGCCACCATCGACCGCAATCACGTTGCCGCCGGAGCCTCCGTTGCCGCCTCCGCCGGTGCCTGGATTGTTGAAAGCGCTCTTGCCACCCTCGTCAGAACCGCACGCGCCGCAGATCAACGCCAAGCTCGCTGCCGCGCTCACCCCTCGTCTCAGCCCCGTCATTGCTCCAGTGTAGCAGCCCTGGCCGCGCGGTTGCCAAAGCCGCTCGCAGACCCGGTTTCAGGGACAATAGTGGGAGGGGTGCGCTCCGCCGCGCGAAGATGTTATGAGGGGCGCGGACTCTGAGCGAGGAGCAGAAAACATGGCGAATCCCACAGCAACCTTCGAGACCTCCCTGGGTAACTTCACAGCGGAAATCTACCTAGACAAGATGCCGCTCACTGCGAAGAACTTCCTCGACCTGGCAAAGAGCGGCTTTTACGACGGCCTGCACTTCCACCGAGTGATCAAGGGCTTCATGATCCAATTCGGGTGTCCACATTCGAAGGATCCGAACAGCGGCCGTGCCGGAACGGGCGGCCCGCCCCACGGCACGATCCAAGACGAACACCCCGCGGAGCACAAGCTCAGCAACGAGCCGCTCACCTTCTCGATGGCCAACACCGGAAGTCCGAACAGCGGCGGCTCCCAGTTTTTCATCAACACGGTGCACAACCACTACCTGGACTGGTTCACGCCCGGTCAGTCGAAGCATCCGGTATTCGGCAAAGTGACCTCCGGCGAAGACGTCGTGAAGAAGATCGAAACCACACCGACGGCCGCCGGCGACCGCCCCAAGACGCCGGCTCAAGTGATCAAGGTCAGCGTTGACGGCTATTGAGCGGATTTGTAGCTGGCTTTGAGTATCGCCACGTCGCGGTCGATCAGCACGCGACCGCGACGGCGCACCACGAGCTTTGGCTCTTGGGTCACCACACCGACGCGCTGAACGGGCTTGCCCGCCAGTAGCGTCTCAAAGGCTGCGGCATCCGGCGGCGCTACCGTGACAACGAAGCGCGCGTTGGACTCGGAAAACAGCGCGGCGGCCGGAGTGAGGGCATCGTCCGGCAGCTCCACGTCGATGCCCAGCTCCGCCGCCATCGCCATACGCGCGAGACACAGCGCAAGCCCGCCCAGCGCTGGCGTCGCAGCGCTACGGATCAGCCCGGCGCCCGTGGTGAGGGCAAAGGCGCGATACAGCAACCGCGCCGCGGCCAGGTCGACCTGCGGCACTGCGTTCCCCACATAAGGCGCCGCATCACCTAGCTTGGCGCGCAGACCTCGCGAAGCACCGAGGTGCCGATAGTACTCGCTGCCACCGAGTTCGTCGGCGGTTTGCCCCACTAGGTAGACGAGCTCACCTGCTGTCTTCGGATCGAGGGTCACTGCCGCAGCGACGTCATCGATCTGCCCGATCCCGCTTAGCAGCAACGTTGGCGGCACACTGACGCGCACTCCCCCCATGGTGGAGTCATTCTTCATCGAGTCCTTGCCGCTGATCAGCGGCGCGCCGTAGGCCAGGCACGCGTCGTACAGCCCGCGGCAAGCGCGCACGAGCTGCGCAGCTTTGTAAGCGCCATCGGGGTTTGCGTCGCTTTGCACCGGGTCCGGCCAGCAGAAATTGTCGAGCAACGCCACCCGCGAAAGCGGCGCGCCCGCACACAGCACCCGCCGCACCGCGAGATCGACCACGCTGGCCGCCATGGCGTAGGCGTCAATGTCCGAATAGAAGGGATTGACGCCCTCACTCAGGACGTAGCCGCGTTGACCGCCATGTTGTAGCAGCAACACGCTCGCCTCCGCTGGCACATCCGCAGCGGCGCCCACGAAGGGTTTGACCACGGTCAGTGCTTTGACTTCGTGATCGTAGTGCCGAGCGATATGTTCGTTCGACGCGATGCCAAAGCGCGCCAACATGGCTTCGGCCGTGGCCGAGAAATCCTCGGTTTCGTCCAGGGTCGGTTCTTCGAAACGACGCACCTCGTGACGTGCCTCGATCTGGAGCTGTGGATTGCCCTCGTGCAGGAACTCCATAGGCAAGTGCACCACTGTTTCCTCGCCATAGAGCACGTGGAAGACGCCGGAGTCAGTAAACTCGCCCAGCACCGTCGATTCGACTTCGCGCCGTGCCGACAGCGCCAAGAGCGCCTCCACATTTTCCGGCGGCACCGAGAGCGTCATGCGCTCTTGGGCTTCGCTGACCAAGATCTCCCATGGCGCAAGCCCCGCGTACTTCAGGGGCGCCAGCTTCAGGTCCATTCGCACGCCACCAGGCTTTTCGGCCATCTCGCCCACGCTCGAAGAGAGCCCGCCCGCGCCGTTGTCGGTGATGGCGCTGTAGAGTCCGGCGTCCCGCGCCTCAAGCAAGAAGTCAAACATGCGACGCTGCGTGATCGGATCGCCGATCTGCACGGCCTGCACCGGAGCCGACTCGTCGAGGGCGGCCGACGAAAACGTGGCGCCGTGGATGCCGTCGGCGCCGATGCGACCGCCGACCATCACGATCTTGTCGCCGGGGCGCGCAGCCTTCTCGTGCCCTGGGCGATCCGTCACAGTCACCGGCAAGCGCCCGACCGTGCCGCAAAACACCAATGGCTTGCCCACGAAACGCGCGTCGAATAACTCCCAGCCGCGGGCGTAGGGCACGCCGCTTTGGTTGCCGCCGTCGATGACGCCGTGGTGCACACCGTCCCGGATACGGCGGGGATGGAGCAAACCTTTCGGCAGTTCCTGGTCCCAGTCCGGTGCGGCGAAACAATAGCCCCAGACATTGCTCAACAGCTCGGCCCCTAGCCCCGTGCCAAAGGGATCCCGGTTGACGCCCACGATGCCGGTCATGGCGCCGCCGTAGGGGTCGAGAGCACTCGGCGAGTTGTGCGTCTCTACTTTGTAGACCAGATGGTAGTCCGCATCGAAAGCCACGACGCCGGCGTTATCGTGAAAGACGCTGATCAAGAAGGGTCCGTCGGAACCATCGGCGGCCTCTTCAACCGCCTTTGTCGCGCCGCGGATGTAGCGCTTGAAGATCCCGTCGATGGTTTCGTCGGGCTTGCCAGGCTCGCTGTAGCGAATGGCGGCGTTGAAGATCTTGTGTTTGCAGTGCTCGCTCCAGGTTTGCGCCAAACATTCCATTTCGGCGTCCGTTGGCGCGCCGCCCAGCCCGACGGAGCGGCGCGCTTCACTTTGCGCCGCTGCCAAGAAGTGCTCGCGAATGACACGCATTTCCCCCAGCGTTAGGGCGAGCAGGCGGGTCTTGCTCAGTTGGACTAGGGCGTCGTCGTCATCGGGCAGCGCCACGGTCTCGGTGGGCCGACTGCCTTCACCCAACACCCGCGGCACGCTCAGATCCGGTGCAGCGCCGCTGAGCTCTTCTCGCGTCTTCACGTCGATGGTCTCGATCACCGGATTGGCGAGCAGCCCCAGCGCGATGCGCTCTGCTGTCGCGGCATCAATGCCTTCGAAGAGATACAGCGTGGACGTGAATACCGCAGCGTCCCCAGGCAGCGCACGCTGCAGGGTATCGCCAACGGCCACCAACGCGCTCTTTCCAATGGGATCCGTCACACCCGGCTTATGTCCTACCGTGACGGCCACGTCGAAGGGCCCGTCATCGAGGCGCCCGCGGGCACCGCGTTGCAGCACGGGATCCACCAACTCGCCCAATACCGTGTCGGCTTCCGCAGGCGTCATATCGGAAAGCACGCGATACACGTCGCGAGTGCGCACGCGGGTCGGCGTGATGCCCAGATAGCGCTCGGCCGCGCTGCGCACGGCGTCTGCCCGCGGGTCCTTGTGTTCCGGGCGAATGCCCACTTCGAAACGCTCGACGACGAGTTCGGTCACGACGGGTCCTTTCCGAGGGCGCGAGGGTAGCGCCAATCCTGCTTTGGATCGGTGCTTTTTTGTGCGCAGGCCGGGGGGCAGCTGCCGGGGGACAAATGGGGCGGATGCCGCCTTTTCAGGGGGCTGGCGAACCCTTTCGGGAGTCCAAGGGCTCCAACTGGAAGGAGAACGCGACATGACTGTGAATCTGACTGAAGCCAGCTTTGAAACTACCGTCGAAAAAGGCATCGTATTCATCGACTGGTGGGCCCCCTGGTGCGGCCCCTGCCGTGCGTTTGCGCCCATCTACGATCGCCTGGCCGCCCAACACCCGGACATCACGTTCGCGAAGATCAACACCGACGAGCAACAATCCCTCGCCGCGTCGTTTCAAATCCGCGCCATTCCCACGCTGATGGCGTTTAAGGACGGCGTGCTGGTGTTCGAGCAGCCTGGTGTGATGCCCGCCCTTGCCCTGGGGCAGTTAGTCGAAAAATTGCGCAAGCTCGACATGGCAGACGTGAAGAAGAAACTGGCGGAGCACGACAAGTCGCACGCGGCCAGCGCATGACCAGCAACGGCGCACGTGGGCGGCCGCGCTAGCGCAGCGGCGACCTTCGACCTATGTTGCCGGGGTGACCGCTGATCTCGTTTCCCGCGCCAAGGCCGGCGACGCCGATGCCATGGGTCGACTGCTGCTCGAGCTCGGGCCGAAGGTACACCGCTTCGGCCTCAAACTCTGCCGCTCCGCGGAGGATGCGGAAGACGCCACCCAGGAAACGCTACTGCACCTGGCAACGCGGCTCGGGGATTTTCAGGAACGCGCCGCGCTCTCCAGCTACGCCTACGCCCTGGTCCGCAGCGCGTGCCACCGGAAGCGCCGCGGGCTGAAGAACCAGCCCCACGAACCTCTCAGTGAAGCGTTGACGGACCGCGACGAAAGCCCTGAGCAACGCGTAGCCAAGCGCGAACTATCCGAACAGGTCACCCGTGCCCTGGATGCATTGCCCACGGAGTACCGCGAGGTGCTCTGGCTTCGAGACGCGGAAGGCCTGACCGCACCGGAGGCCGCCGAAGCCCTGGGCGACACCGTCAGCGCCATCAAGAGCCGACTGCACCGCGCCCGCAAGGCGCTCAAAGACGCGCTGCTGCCGGTATTGGCGCCCTCGGTTCCCACGGGCGGCTGCCCGGACGTGGCTGAGCTGCTCTCGCAAAAACTCGAAGGCGAGCTATCCCAAGAGGCGTGCGCGGAAATGGAAGCCCACTTGCGCACCTGCGACCATTGCGACGCGGCGTGCGAGGCGCTCAAGCACGCACTCGCGGCGTGCCGCAGCGCCAGCGATCAGCCAGTTCCGGATACCGTGCGACGGGCCGTCGAGGTTGCCCTCGCGGAGTACCGCGCGGCCGCGTCCACCTAGGGAAACCCGAACTCACCGCGGGCATGCGACTGCGGTAGCGCTCCGCCTCGGGAGCGCTAAACATGCTACTGTCTCGACATGGACCACCTGGCGCAAGCCAGCCGCATTCAAACTGAGCGGTTTCGCCAAATGACACCCGGCCAGCGCTGGACGGCGGCACGGCGGCTGTACTGGTCGATGCGCCGTTTGAAAGAAGCGGGCGTGCGTGCTCAGCATCCCGACTGGTGCGACGACCGGGTTCGCGCCGAGGTGAAGCGCTGTTCCTGCGTGCCAGAGACTGACCTCGTCCTTCTCTTTCCGACTAGCGCCTATGTCCACCTAGGGCAGCGTTGCACGCGAACTCAGCGCCCCGCCGCGTCATCGATGGCCGCGGCCAGGCTCGCCTCGTCGACGCTGTCCGTGCCCACCCAGACCACGTTCCCGCTCTTGCCCACCACGAAGGTCGCGGGCAACTCCGCAATGCGAAATCGCCCGGCCAAGACAGCGCCGCGGTCATACAACACCGGAAACGTGAGCCCATACTGGCTGACCATCTCGCGTGCGTCCCGCTCGCTCTCGTCCACACTCACGCCCAGGAAGCGCACGTCCGGGCGCTCTTGAGACAGCGCTTGGGTCGCGGGCAGAGTCTTGCGGCACGGCACGCAATACTTGGCGAAGAACTTCACCACCACCACGCGGCCGCCGAGTTGCTTTGTATTGATGGTCGACCCGGAAAGGTCGGCGCGCCGGAACTCCGGCAAGGGACGCGACAGCAACGGACTGGCGGCGCTTGGCGGTGGTGCCGCAGCGCCGCCGCAGCCGATCAGCGACAGCGAAATGACCAGGATCGTAATCAGCCGCATGGAATGCAAAGAAGCCTAGTGCAATCGCGGCGCGGGATCGACGCCGCTGACTCGATCCGCGTGCGGGCGGCCCCTACCGCATCGATCACTGCCCGGCGGGCGTGCAGCGCAGCGCCACGACCACCACCACCGCGACCACCACGAGCAGCAGCAACAAGAGCCCCGCGCGACGCCAGCCCGCCGTCGTCCGCACCGGTTGTGAAAGCGGCGCGGGCGCGGGCGGAGCGGACCCGGGCGGCTCGGAGCGTTGGAATGCGCTGCCGCCACCGCCATCGTCGGAGGCAAGCGCGGGCTGTGGCGGTGGCCACTCGGAGACTGGCTTTGCGGCGAGCTCCGGATCGTCCACCGTCGGCTCCAAGCTCACGCGCTCGGGCTGTGCGGGCTCGGTGTCCGCGCTGCCGTCCGCGACGGGGCCCAGGGCCCGCGTCGGCGCACCGCGCGCAACCTCCGGCAGCTTGGCGGCTTCGGGCATGGGCTGCGTCGCCTCCGCGATGGCCGTGCCCGTGGTCATCGGGCGCGCGGTGATCTTGGCGATCCGCTCCACCACCGCGTTGGCGCGCTCCCCGACCACGGGCGCGAGGGCTTGCGCCAGCTCGACCACGCTGCCGAAACGCTTGTCTCTATCCGGCTCGAGGCAGCGGTCCACCGCCGCGTACAGCGCTTCGGGCAGATCGGGCACGAGTGCGCGCAGGTCTTCGCGTTTGCCTTGGGGGATCTTGCCCAAAATCTCTTCGAGCTCTTCCCCGTCAAACGGTGGCTTCCCCGACAGCAATCGATACAGCACGCAGCCCAAAGACCAGATGTCCGCGCGGGCATCGACGGTGCGTGAGCTGTGCAGCTGCTCCGGCGACATATAGCGCGGTGATCCCAGGAACACTCGGGCACCCGTGAGCTTGGACTGGCTCTTCGTCGACTTGGCAATGCCGAAGTCCAAGACTTTGACGCGTGCCGAACCGTCCAGACGCTTCGCTAGGAACAAATTGCCGGGCTTCAAGTCTCGATGCACCAAGCCGCGAGCGTGGGCCTCAGCCAGCCCGGTGCAGGCTTCCAAGATCCGGTCCACGACTTCTTCGAACGCCACCGTCGTGCGCTCCCGGAGCACGGCGGAGAGATCTTCCCCCTCCAGGTACTCCATGACCATGAAGGGAGTGCCATCTGCGCGGCGCCCCACGTCATGCACGCGCACAACGTGATCGCTCTGCAGCCGTGCCAGCACCCGCGCCTCGCGGAAGAAACGCTGCTCGGTCTCCGCATCCGCCAGCACGCCCTCTTTGAGCAACTTGATGGCCACGCGCTGGCCCAGCTCTGCGTGGCGCGCGGCCACCACCACGCCCATGCCGCCGCTGCCGATCACCCGCTCCACGACGTATTTCTCGCCGATGCGCGCCCCCGCTTCGACCTCCGCGACCATGCGCTTGTTCCCCTAGCGCAGCGACGGCGACGGCGAAAGCGAAACGGCGAGCGGGCCCACCACGCACACTTCCAACCGGTGGAACGCTTCGCCCGCAGGTTCCGGCGCGAGCGCGCTTGGCGAGATGCGTGCGCGCCGTCGCCTCAGCGGCGCAGCTCACGCCGCTGCTCGGCCCGAGCTTCCACGTCGGCGCGACGGAATGCAAACTTCTTGTAGCGCCCTTCTGCCCAGTCCGAAGTGCGATCGTCAAAATGGGGGCTGTCGCGATCGGCGATGTTGCCCATGGGGAAGTTGACCCAGATCTCCGGCGACCCGTCAGGAAGAAACTGACCCACCATGCGCTCCACCGGTCCATAGTCGCTGACCCACTGCTCCGGGATCTTCAAGTCCTTGCGGAACACGCTATGCGCGACGTTCACGGTGTTTTCTCCGCCGTCGCTGGGTACCGTGGTCAATGCCACGCCAAGCCCGTAGGCATTGTCCAAATTGGTCACGTGCATTTGGCCCCAGGTGTAGCCAGCGGGGTCGACGCTTCCGAAGCGATCCGTGAGTAACTTCGCCGTGTCGGAAAGGGCACTGAGCACGATGGCGTCACGCCCCTCTTGCAAGATCTTATCGCCGTCCGGATACGCGCCGGAGAGCGCCAGCGCCGCGATCTTCAGCAAGTAAAAGGGAGCGGCCTCCAGGACGCGTTCGTACAAGATCGCGAAGATGTCGTCCTCCAGCGCGCGCCCGGCGGTGAAGTGCGCGAAGGCGTGGAAGGCCACCGCACCGGCAGAGTCCCGCACCATGCGCCGATCCCAATCCTGGGTCAGCAGCGTGACCAGCTGCGCCAGTTCGGGGCGATTTTCGTAGGCCGACAGCGTCGGGTCCACGCCCACTTTGCTCCAGGCCTGCTGCAGTAGCGGAAGAAAGTCATCCGCCATCAGGCAGCGCGCGTCGATCTGCAGCGCTTGCATGTCCGAAAGCGTGATCTTGCCCGCTCCAGAGAGCCGCGTCAGCTCCTCGTCGATGCGCGCGGCGCGGTAACCCGGGTCGAAAAACGCGCCGTAGTAAAACGGGTCGTTCGCCGCGTCGCCGTCTTTGGTGAAACCGAAGGGGTCGTTGTTGGCGGTCACGATGATGCCGCGCTCTTTGGCCCGCGTATGCGGCAGTTGCTCCAAGCTCAGGCTGCCACTCAGCCAAGCACTCTTGGCGTCGTTGCCGTCCATCACGCGCCAGGGTTCCCGCCCAGGGGCGATGGGCGCGCGCTGCGGCACCTCTAAACTCACGCGGTAGGCAATGCTGCTCTTGTCCGCGCCCACCCAGTTGTAGCTCATCTCGGGAATGCGCTCGACAGCGTCATCGAACTCTTCGACTGTCTCGGCGCGGTTCAATTCCAGAAAGTACAAGGAGCTACGTTCTTTGAAGCCGGTCCACCCGATCATCACCGGGCGGCCGTCCGGAGACAGCGGCACGGGCACTCCCGCAAACGACGGGTCGAACAGAACGCCATGCCCAGGCACGTCGTACAGCGTGATGCTTTCGGCAGAGCCGCTGCGCACCTCGATGATCTCTTCGCGCTCTTGTAGGTCGACCCAGCTGCCGTTGACGCGCACACGGTCCGCGTCGCGCTCCACTGCCCATAGGTCCATCACGTCGCCGAAAGCGCTGGTAGGCGTGAAGACCACACCGCGCGTTTGCCCCGCAAAGATGCCCGGCGCCGGCGCGAACGCGAATCCCGCCACGTCGAAGCTGCCGCCCCGATCTTTGCTGTTCAGATGCACCGCGTACATGGCGCCCATCAGCGTGAACACCAAATGCGGATCGCCGGCCACCATGGGCGCGCCGCTTTCCGTGAAGCGTCCATCCACCGCCCAGCTATTGCTGCCCGCTTTGGGCGCAGCGAACAGCCGCCCCCAACGCTCCGGATCACCCAGCCCGGCCGGCCCGGACTTGCTGGGACGCTTCGCGGCCTGCCTCGGTGCGCTCGCCAGCAGCTCAGAAGAAGCGAGCGTCGGTGCCGCCAGCCCCGGGGACCACGCAGCGCTCTTCTGTGGCACTTCTGCGGCCGGCACGATCTGCGTTTCCCGGGCGGGCTTGAACAGCTGAATACTGTCCAAGGCGTCGGGCGCCAACTGCCCCAAGAGCGTCACTAGGATTTCGAACAGCAGCGTCTGATCCAACCCCAGCTGAATCATCTTCTGCACGATGAACGGATCGTCTTCGTCCCAGGCCTCGGGCAGGAAGTCCAAGTCTTCCTTGCCAAAACCAAAGGGCGGGGCAACTTCCCCAGCGCGCACCTCCGCCACACGACGATTGATCCCGGCGCGCCAGGCCTGCACCAGAGCATAGCGCTCCGGGTGCTGCTTCCTCATCAGCGCGGCGTCCAGCGCGCCGTAGTGCGGCAGATTGAACATGCGCACCAGCTTGTCGTCCTCCAGCGCCGTGGAGCCGAAAGAGCCCTTGAAATCCGCACCCAGGATTTCGGCGCGGCGTCCAAAGGCGAAGCGCCGCCACATCTCGATCTGCAGCAGCCGATCTGTCGCGAGCTGGTAGCCGTAGGCGAAGAACAGATCTTCGTCAGTTTCGGCATAGATGTGAGGCACGCCGAGATCGTCCACCACGATCTCGACGGGCCCACTGCCTACCGGCTTGGTTTCGTCTCCGTCACCGCAAGCGGTGAGCGACGCGCACATTGCCAACAGGCTTAGAACTCTCGCACAGCCACCGTGCATCCGCGCAGCGACGCCGCGCAGGCGCAGCCCTGACGGCGCGACTGAAGCCTCAGTTCGGAAGTGCCGCACGGACGTCCGCACAATTTGCCCCATCGGGCAATTGTACCATCTGGTACGAAGCGCTCTTGATGGTGAATTTCGGCTGATTCTGATCGATGAAGTCCACCTCACCGGCGCTGCACGCCTTGTTGTCGTTTCGCAAACAACCCACCACGTGGGTGTCGAGCATATGCACCGTCGCGCTGCCACTGGCGGTGGTGCAGGTATCGCGCTGTCCACCGAGCTCCACCTTGGTGCGCGTTGCCACGTAAATGGCCGTCGCGCGCTTGCCGCTGGGGTTTAGCGCCTCGAACAGCGACGTCGGCGGCGCGCCAAAGGGAGCGTCGGTCCGCGGCCGGGCGAAGATCCCGGGCTTGCCATCGCCGTCGTGGTCCACGGCGTTGATTTGCTTGAACGACGACGGCCAGGGGCCTTCGGCGTTGTCCATATCCATCCCGACCAAACTGACGACGGGATCCATTTGCACGGTGGCACCTACGTCAAAGCCGCTGAGGGTGCCTGTCGCATTGAACGTAGGGATCCCGGGCTGGTCCCAAACTTCATCGGGAATGATGGTCTGCACTTTGCCGCCACCGGCAATGCCCGTCTTTGTCAGCGCGGGGATGGTACTGCCGCAGGGTTTGACCTTGCCAGTTGCGGGAATGGCTCCCGTAGTCGGATCCGGCGCTTGCATGTCGAGCACCGTCAGCGTCCAGATGTGCATGGTGCCGCTGCCCGCTTCGATGCCGGTCTTGGCGGGCCAGCTCACCTCCGCGATGATGTGATTGCCGCTCGTGGCTTGGGTCTGATTGTTCGCACAGCCGCCCGGAGTCGTACCGCCGCCGCTGCCGCCCGCGCCACTTCCTGCTGTGCCGACGCTCGCGCCGGAACCGGCGCTGCCAATCGTCGCGCCGGAACCGCCGCCGATGCCAGCTTGCCCCACTGCGCCCCCACCACCGCCTCCGGGATCGCCGCCTGCGTCGTCGTCCGAACCGCCGCATGCGGTAGCAAGTCCCATGCTCAGGGCTACCGTGGCGGCCCGCGTGAAGAGTGTCCCCATGATCCAGCTCCCTTTCTAAGTCGTGGCGCCGGCGCTTCGCGTGCCGCGCGCTGTTACTTAGAAGACACCTGCAGACCGGCCCTCTTGCGCGAAATTTTCGAGAGCGCTACTTCGATGCGTTGCTCAGCGCCAAGCCCTCGAGTTTGGACGTAGACGCGCCGCCTTCTTGACGATGCGTGATCTTCATCGTGCGCGGATCGAGGATGAGCGCCGTTGGCAACCCGTTGGATCCGTTTGTACGGAACGTAAAGTCGGGATCCGCCGCAACGGCCCAAGAACCATTGGAGTAGCTGTCCCTCCAACTCTGCGCGGTACTCACCGTAGCGGGCTGGCCGTAGGCATTTTCGATCATCAGGGTCAGGATGCGGATCCCCTTTTGCTGCCAGCCGTTGGCCATTTTCGAGTTGTACTTGGCCGCTTCGGTCTTGCAGGCACCGCACCAGGTCGCGCTCTGGATCAGCAGCACTGCGTGGACCCCGCGGCTCCCGTCACAGTCGTGGTAGTCCGCGGCGGTGATGGTCGAGACCGATGTGCTGTTTTCCGGAAAGCCCTGCCAGCTCAGGGATGGGCTGATGGTATCGCCCACCTTCGTGCCATACGGGCCCGGCGGGTACGTGCACGGCGAGGCCCCGGTGGTCCCGCCCGTCGCAGGGGG
>CBDUPW010000128.1:0-18733 GCA_965369205.1 uncultured Polyangiaceae bacterium
GCGCGGATCGCGCCCCGGCTTCTCCAGCTCGGTCAAGATGTCGCGCAGCGTCGGGGAGTTGCTGGCGGAGCTCGCCGGACCCGAGCTATCCGCGGTCGACGACGCGGTCGAACGCGTCTGCTTGTTTGCCGGCGCTGGCAACGAAGTCACTGAAGACACCGTGACCGAGTGCGTCGTACGGGTACGCCCCACCACCGTCTGGGAGCTCGTCGGCGCAGTGAGCCGACGCGACGCTGGCGCCGCCCTCGCCGCCCTCGACCGGGTCTACGACCCCCAGGACCGTGGCCTACGCCTGGTCGGCGTGCTGGCGTGGTCCACGCGGCAGTTGATTCGCTTCGAAAGCGCCACGCGGGAGGGTGCCCGCCCGGAGGAAGCCGCCAAGCGGGCCGGCGCGCCTCCCTTCAAGGCGCGAGAACTCGCCGAGCAGATCAAGCGCATCGCGCGGCCGGAGCTGGAGGGTTTCCTGGAAGCCCTGGCGCGTGTGGACTTTTCGCTAAAAGGCGGCTCAAAACGCCCGCCCCGGGCCGTTTTGGAGCATGCCATCTTGGCCATGTGCCAGGGCGCCGCGGGCAAGGAACGTGGGGGCGGTGGCCGTTCTGCACGCCATACGGCTTGACCCCGGCCAAGCTGGGCCCCAAATTCTCGCTCAGCTCACATCTCCGCCCCGACGCCACGTTAATATTTTTCACCTTCGATGACCCAGCAGCTTATCGACCCGAGCGTGGCAATGAG
The DNA here is from genome assembly GCA_965369205.1 of uncultured Polyangiaceae bacterium. Taxonomy (GTDB): domain Bacteria; phylum Myxococcota_A; class Polyangia; order Polyangiales; family Polyangiaceae; genus JACKEA01. The sequence continues at coordinate 733 of CBDUPW010000128.1, forward strand.
CGCGATAGTCGACCACGCAGCCTCCGCGCCCGTTCCGACCGAGCACGGCACGTTCGATCTGCACGTGTACCGTTCGCGGCAGCCCACGGATCACGGGTTATCCAACGATCAGCTCGCCTTGGTTCTGGGCGACGTCGCAGCCGCCGCCTCCGTGCCGGTACGCGTGCACTCCGAGTGCATCACCAGCGAAGTCTTCGGCAGTCTGAAGTGTGATTGCAAAGGCCAGCTGGATCGCGCGATGGCGGAAGTCGCCAGCCGCGGCGTTGGCGTCATCATTTACCTGCGCCAAGAAGGCCGTGGCATTGGACTCGCCAACAAGATCCGCGCCTACGCACTGCAGGCCCAGGGCGCCGACACCATCGAGGCCAACGAGCTTTTGCACTTGCCGGTGGACGCCCGCCAGTACGACATCGCAGTCGCCATGCTGCGCCATTTGGGCGTGGGCGCCGTGGAGCTGATGACGAACAACCCAGAGAAAGTCCGCGCACTACGGCGCCTGGGCCTCAGCATCCAAAAGCGTATTCCCATGGTCGTAGCCGCCAACCCACATAGTGCGGACTACCTAGCGGTCAAAAAGCAGCGCATGCAGCACGAACTGCCCAGTGGCGTATTTCATCAGCCACCCGTCGCCGACGGCGAACCACCCGCCGACGACAAGAAGTAGCTGCTGCGAAATCCGGGGGGTCATGAACAACATCCAGTCCACTGCGGCTTCCGTGCTGCGCTTGGGGCGCGGCTGGTTCGTGCTCTCCGCAGCCAAACAACCCTCAGAGCCCCTGGAACTCTACGACCACGAAGCCTGCCCCTTCTGTCGCAAAGTGAGGGACGTGCTCAGCGAGCTTGACCTGGAGTACATCGAGCACACCTGCCCCAAAGGCGACCGCACCAAACGCCCCTGGGTACGCAGCAAGGGCAGGGAGCAGTTTCCGTTCCTGGTCGACCCCAACACGGGCAAAGAGTTATTCGAGAGCGAAGACATCATCACGTATCTCTTCGACAGCTACGGCAGCGGACGCTCGCTACCGGCGCGGCTCGTGTCGCCGCTGAACACCTTGTCTGCCGCCGCTGCATCCCTCGTGCGCCCGCGGGGCAGCCGCGTTCGCCCCGGCTGCGAAGAGCGCAAACAGCCTGAATTCATGCCCACGCTGTGGAACTTCGAAGCGTCCCCCTACTGCCGCAAAGTGCGAGAAACGCTGTGTGAGCTGAACCTGGACTACCACGTCAAGAACGTGGCTCGGCGCGGCATCCGTCGCCCAGAACTCGTCGCCCTCGGCGGCAAAATGATGGTGCCCTACTTCGTCGACCCGAATACCGACACTGCGATGTACGAGTCCGACGATATCGTCGCGTATCTGAACCGCAACTACGGCTGAGCCACGCTTTTTCGCAGCGTGCCGCCGGATCCCTTGCGGAGCGGGCAGCCGGCCCCCGCATGCGATCGGTTCTCGCGAGCGCGAGTGGCCTCGTCCGGAGTCGGAGTCAGAGTCAGCGAAAGAGTCAGAGTCTGGGGCGGGTGGGCAGTGCCGGGGTCAGAGGCTGTGTGGGCCGCCACGGCGCTACGCGCCGCGGCGACCGGGGCGGTGCAGCGGCCCCCCCGCACGCCGCGGCGCCGGCGTCAGTCCGGAAGCGGCAAGTTCTCAAGCACCCACAGATGCTGATGGTGATCCCGCGCCTCGGGATCGGGCACGTGATCGGGCTCCACGATGGCACGGAGCCGCTCAAGGCTCGCGAAGTCTCGTTGACTGACGACGTGAAATCCCTCGCGCAGGAGCAACGCGGCCGCCACGCCGACGCCGCGGCGGTGCTGCACGGGCTCTTCGAAACGACAACCGATGGAGATCACCTGACTGCCGCATGCGCCGCTGCGGTCCGTGAGCAGGGCAAAGTCGACGCGCTCGGCGCGCGCCAGCGCGAGCATCGCCCTGGCGCCTTCGAGCATGTCCGCGGTCAAGTCGCCGCCGTGCAGGTCGGGCATGCTGCGCGGCGTGCCCAAGCGGTGATCCTCTGGGCAAAACGGAAACACCGTCACGAGGGGGCAGCGCGTCCACGCTGGGAGCTTCGCCCCCAAACCATAGTCTGTGCCGTCCACGCCACAGGCCGCGCCGGCCAGGCAGCCACTGAGCAGCACCCGCCACGGATCGCCAACACTGGGGCGACGCAGGGCGTCGATCAACTCAGGATGGTGCGGCAGTCTCACTTCTTCGCTTTTTGCAGGCGCGCCTTGAGTCGACTGGCGTAGCCGAGCTTATTCTCTTGGTTGGTGCGCCCGATAGCCAGAGCATCGTCGGGCACGTCTCTGGTCACCGTAGTGCCGGTGGCAACGTAGGCGCCGGCGCCGATGGTGACCGGCGCGACGATCTGGCTGTCGCTGCCGATGAAGGCGCCCGCACCGATGGTGGTCTTGTGTTTCTGGAAGCCGTCGTAGTTGCAGAAGATCGTGCCCGCGCCCACGTTGGCCTTTTCGCCGATGTCACCGTCGCCCAGGTAGGCCAAGTGGTTGGCCTTGGCGCCCCTGCGCACGATGGTCTTCTTGGTCTCGACGAAGTTGCCGATGTGGGCGTCGTCTTCGATCACGCTTCCGGGACGTAGGTGCGCAAAGGGGCCGATCTGGGCATTCGCTCCGACTTTGCTCTCGGTGATGACTGAGTTCGGCTTGATATTCGCGCCGGCGCCGATGTCGGAGTCGGTGATCACGCAACCCGAGTCCACCGTGGCACCGGCAAATATGCGGCTCTTGCCGCGGATACTCGCGCCAGCGCAGATACGCGCGTCGTTGTCGACCTCTACGCCGGTATCGATGCGCGCGCCGACCTGCACGCTCACCCCCGCTCGCCCCAGACGCTGTGCGGTGCGCGCAAAGAGCTGCGCCTCGGCTTCGGAAAGCTGTGCGCGGTCGTTTACCCCCAGCATTTCGTCGCGGGCGCCAATCACGGCCGCCGCGCGTCCCGCCTTGGCGGCGATAGCGACCGTGTCCGTAAGGTAGAGCTCGCCCTGGGAGTTTTCGCTCGTGATCTGAGCTAGCGCCTGACGCAAGAACGCGCTGCTCGCAGCGTAGACGCCGGCGTTGATCTCACGCACGGCGCGCTGTGCGTCACTGTCGAGATCACGGTGTTCGCGGATTTCCAAAAGCTTGCCTTGGGGGTCGCGCAGAATGCGTCCGTAACCCGTGGGGTCGTGAAGCAGCGCGCTTGTCAGCACGAGATCGGCTTCCGCGAGCTCAGCGCCAATCCGCGTCAGATGCTCAGCACGCAGCAGCGGCGTATCGCCGCAGAGCACCAGAACACGCTCCGTGTCGACTTGGTCCAAGCCTGCCCGCGCCGCATCGCCGGTCCCCCGTGGCACTTCTTGAATCGCAACGCGCAGATGGTCCACGCCGAACCAACGCGTGAGTTCCCCACGCACCGTATCGTGGTTCTGCGGCGATAGCACGACGACCACGTAGGCTGCGCCCGCGTCGAGCGCCGCGCGTACCGGGTAGTAGATCAGCGGCCGTCCAGCCGCGGCATGCAGCACCTTCGTCGTGGTGCTGTGCATGCGCTTGCCCTCGCCCGCTGCGAGCACGATGGCGGAAAGCGTCGTCATGAACGCGACTTTTGGCATGCGAGTCCTGTGCTGCCAACGCATGTTCCCGCAAATACCCGATGACGCGCCGCGTTAGCATGCCCTCCTGGGCCAGACGGCGATATGCTTGTCGTCTCATGTCCTATCGCCTCAAGTCAGTTTTGCTCTCCAGTGTCGCGGTGACCCTCAGCGTCTCTTGTGCCACGGACTTCGACGACAAGCGCAGGCGCACTGAGCCCGTGGCGTCCCTCGGCGACGACTTGTACTCGGCGGTGTGCGATCGCGTCGGCGCGAGCGTGCTGACGGAAGATCTGCGGGGCGCAAGCTACCATCGCGTCTGCCACCGGGACCCCCAAGGCAACTACGCGGACACCGTCGACGAGAGCCTACTGCCACCTGCCGTCGGGTCTGCGGGCGTGGCGCGTCGGTTGTCCGTGGCGAAAGTGCATGCCCTAGCGCGGCGGCGCGTGGACTTGATCAACGCTTTCAACGCGACCTTCAGTGACGATCCCGTTCCCGATCCCAAGGGCGGCACCGTGCGTGGGCACGTGGCCCTCGACCAGTTCCTCAAGCGCCTTGGGCCCCTCTACGATTCGAACCCCATCGACAAGGGCGGTTCAGGCGCACGCGAAGCCCTGCTGCCCAGCGTGACCCGCGCCACCGGGCGCCTATTTGCGGGGCTGGCCGGACCCGGTCGCGACAACATCACCAAGAACATCGATCCGAACAAGGCGCTGGCGGCGCGGGAAGCACTGTCTCGTCTCTCGGGTCGCCTCGGCTACCGTCCGTCGCGAGTCGCTCTGGGCGCACTGCGCCCGTCGCTGGCGTACCCGGAGCTGCGCGCATTGACCCAGACCTTCGCCCCGCGTTTGGCACCCGGCGGCCCGTTCCGCGACGCGTTCCAGAACGTGCTCGGCATGGCGCAATACGAGCTGGACACCAGCGAGCAAAAGGCCCTGGCCTTCCCCGCCACCTTTGACCCGGCGAACCCGGCGCGGCCGCGCACGAACATGGAAATCGCGCAGGCGATCATGTTGGCCAGCGACGCGGAGTTTGCTGGCCCCGCAGCGGAGCCCCGCTTCTTGGTGAGCCGCGATGTGCGTGGTTACGCCATCCCCGCGGGCAACGTGCCCGGCAGCCCCGGCACCGTCGCGGGTCCGTTCTTCGATGGAGACAACGACGGCTTCGCAGACGTCGACGCCTTGGGTCGTTTCCTAAGCGGCCCGGGCGCGCTTGCCCCGGTGGACACGCCCTTCGTCGTGCCCGGCCTGGCGCGGCAGCTACCGCCGGATCCCTTTGGCCGCGCCATCGATCCAGGTGGGCAGCCTTTGTATGCGTATCTGGACACCAGCCAGACCTACACCGCCGCCATGCTCCGCGACATGGAGCCACTCATGGACGTGGACAGCGGCTCCGAGGCCATGGCCGATCTGCTTAGCGGCGCGTTCGCGCTCTACGGGGCAGCAGTCAAGAAGCCAGCGCCCTGGGCCGTTGGCGGCGAGTACGACAGCTTTGACTCGAATAGCTCGCCAATGGCGGATCTGATGCACGCCACGGGATGGACCCTGGCCCACAAGAACAGCGATCTGCACCTGAAGTTCCTCCAGGAGCTTATCCGGGATCCCGCCCGAGAAAAGGCAGTTTCCCGGGTCGTCGGCGCAGCGCTGAAGGTGAAGGCGATCGCCGACAAATACCCCGACGTGGGACTCGATCCCGGTGTGACCGTGTGGGACGAGATGGCGGAGCTGATCGCCGTGATCAGCAAAGATCCGAAGCTGCTCAAAGACTTGCTGCGTGCGCTGTACGACCCGGACGTCAAGGCCTACATCGGGCCGTCGTACGCGAAGTACAACCAGTTCAAAGATGAGCTGCACTACAGCAGCAACAACTTGAACGGACCGCCCATCAACCTGACCACTGGCGGCGCCGGGGATCCCAGCGTGCCGCCGGACTACGCGCAGCCCGAGACCGGTGAAAACCGCAGCGAAATGCACCGTATCCTGCAGCTGATCCACGACGTCAACGACGTCAACGCCTGCAACAAGGCCAACGCCAAGGTACGTCTCAAAATCGGATTGCCCATCAGCTGGCCCCTGGTGGGCAGCGGCTACAAAGAGTGTGAGCTGTTCGTTTTCAAGAACATGGGCATCTTCTACCTGCACTCAATCCTGGGCAAGGCGAAGCTCGACATCCGCTCTGACATCCTGAACGACATGATGAGCGCAACGAAGATCTTCGCGGACCCCGACGAGATGATGGCGACGTCGGCGGGCATCACCGGCATGGGGCTGACCCCGACGCCCCAGGCCCTGAATCGCCTGGTGTTTTTCGGGGCGGAGAGCCCGAAATACGATCCGTTCTTCAGCGGCAAGATGCCAGACCGGGATCCGAACTTCAGCGGCAAGAACGACGACACGAACAAGTTTGTGTCGCGATTGGTGGAGGCGATTTCCTCCGCCACCTGTCCCGAACGCCCGGTTCAGGACCCCAAGCTGGGAACGATCTGGCTTTCGGACTGCAGCCCGAACGTCAAATGGGCCCACAACGGCGAGCCCGGCAATCCCAACGAGCTGGTGCGCCTGCGTGGCAAGGGCACCATCTTCACCTGGGAGAAGTACGAGTTCTACAAAGGCATGCGCCCGCTGCTGAAAGCTTTCGACGACAACGGCTACTCACAGCTGTTCTTGGATCACATCGAGGTGCTGTATCGACACTGGCCCAGCACGAACCACGGCGCCGAATGCAACGACAATGGCAACTTCGGCGACAAACCCTGGCTCAAGTACCTGAGCGAAGCAGACCGCTCCGCGCACAAGATCAACCCCGCCTACAACCCACGCTGGTGCAACGGCAGCGGGATCTCCCGCTACGAGCCGATCTTGGCGGAAGCCTTCGCTACGGACTTGTTGCCCGCTCTCGGCGACTTGATCGCGCTGATCGACGGCATGAGCGTCAAGAACGATCGCACCGACCAAACCATGGCCGGTCTCGACATCATGGCCGAGCTCACCACGGCCATGTTCGATCCGGACTTCGCCGCCAGCGTGGGCATGACAGACCGCGCCGGAAACCCGGGCACGACCTGGTCCAACGGCATCATTCAAAAGCCCCAGCTGACCAACTTCGACCTGTTCGCCAACGCCCTGGCCTCCATCGACAAGGCCCTGGTGCCGGGTTCGCCACGCTATGTGCGCTGGAAGGCCGGACGCTCCAAGCTCGTCGACCAGTTCCTGACCGTCGACGGCGAAGGACCCAACGCGCAGTTCCGCAATCGTGCGTTTGTCAAAGCCCTTCCTATTCTGGTGGACGTGCTGCGCGCCCAGCTGAACGCCAACTGCCCGGATCGCGAGACCAATCCCGCGGCCTGCGTGTGGGCCACGGGAACAAATTCGCCGACGCCCACGTCGATAGCGGAGAAGACCGCGCAAACCTTCGGCGACCCGATGTTCTCGACGTCGATGCACCTGGTCGATCGCATCAACGAAGACCCGGAAACCCGGGCCGCGCTGCAACGCCACCTGCGCTATCTGATGCAGCAAGCCAGCGGCAACGACGCCCTGCACAGCACCCTGACCAGCGCCAGCGACATGATGCAGGTGCTCAGCGACGATCTGAATATGCCGCTGATCTACAAGGCCATCGCCGTCGCCGCGGCCCCAGAAGAGCCTGTCGGCGACCAGAAGCCCGCCCCCGGCACCGCCGACCGCGTGCTCGAGTTGATGGATGCTCTCAACCGCGAGGTCGACAGCAAAGGCAACCCGCGGCCGAATAGCTATGACCCCTACCGCATCATGGACCGCGTGCTCCGGAACCTGGTCACCCCCATGGATCCGGCGACCCCCGAAAGCCTCACGCCCATCGAGATCTTCATCGACACCCTGGCCGAAGTGAACCGCATGGACGCGGATGCTCCTCGGGAGCAGCCCATGAGTCCGGAAGATCTGCAGGCCACCTTTGCCACCCTGCGCGACTTCATGACCGGCCCCACCCGGGGTATGGAGCAAGTGTACGAAATCATGCGCCACCGCAACGGTGACTGACGCTTCTCCCCCGCTCTTTCTCTCCCTCCCCTCTCCGCGAAGCCATGCTGAAGCGTCTTCTCCCCATTGGGCCACCGTTCCGGCGCCACCCCTCGCTCGTCGCGTCCGGACTCGGCCTCGCACTGCTGACCCTCGGCGCCACGTCGCAGGCTGGCGGCCTCTACTTCACGGACCGTGGCGTGCGCCCGCTCGGTCGCGGCGGCGCGTTTATCGCTGGGGCCGACGACGCCGGTAGCGTGGCTTACAATCCCGCGGGCCTCGCATTCACGGGCAATCAATTTCTATTGGATGCCTCTTGGCTCCAATACTCGTCCACCTACCAACGCAAAACCGTCGTACGGCAGATTGATCCGAATACGGGCCTGCCCACGGGCCAGGAGTGGGAACAGACCTTTCCCGAAGTCGAAGGCACCACGCCCGTCATTCCCATTCCGACTATCGTCTATGCGGATCCCTTGGGCAGCGAAGACTTCAACTTTGCCCTGGCGCTGTGGGCGCCGTACTCAGCCATCACCAGCTTTCCGGAAAAAGTCAAAGGGCAGCCCGCACCGCAGCGCTACTCCATCATCTCATTGGATGGCTCCGCGTTGGCGATCCCAGGCGTCTACGCTTCCTATCGCGCCAGCGAAGAGTGGGCCTTCGGCGCCGGCATCGAGATGCTCACTGGGTTCTTTCAGACCAGTGTGTACTTCAGCGCGTGCGTGCCCGAGCGCTTCTTGTGCGCGCCGGAGCAGCCTGAGTACGACACGGCTGCGCAGCTGCGCGTAGGGCCGATCTTCGCGCCCTCGGGCATTTTGGGTGCCATCTTCAAACCCAGCGATGCCGTGCGCGTAGGCGCGTCTTTCCACCTCCCTTTCTGGATCCGCTCCCACGCCACTCAGGACGTGCGACTGGCCAGCGCTGCGGTCTTCGACAACGCCAGCGTCAAAGGCGACAGCGCCACAGTGAGCTTCAACCTGCCCTGGACGGCGCGCTTGGGCATCGAGTTCCGACCCGACGACGCCCTGCGTGTGGAGGTCGGCGGCGGCTATGAAGCGTGGAACATGCACGACCAAATCCTGGTCGAGGGCGACGAGCTCGCGCTGGTGAACGTCGCAGGGTTTCCACCGGAGTACCAACTGAGCAAGATAGTGATCGAGCGCGGGTTTCAGGACAGCTACTCCGGGCGGCTCGGCGTGGAATATGGCTTCGAAGCAAGCAGCTACCGTCTGGTCACGCGCGGCGGCCTGATGGCCGAACGCAGCGCCATTCCCAACGAGTACCTATCTGCCGCCACCATCGATCTGGACAAGCTCGTCGCGAGCATTGGCGGCAGCCTGCACATCGGCAAGTGGCGCTTCGACGCCGTCTTCGCCCGCGTGTTCACCGCAGCAGCGGAGGTGGGCGTGCGGGAGCAACGTATCCCGCAAGTCAATCCGGTGATTTCGAATCCGCCGGAGACGCCCAACTACATCAACGGCGGCAGCTACACGGCGAGCGCCAACGTGATCGGCCTGGGGCTGGCCTACCAATTCGATTCGCCAGCCCAACCAGTGACCACGCCCGGCTCCACGCTGCCGGAGCCGCGGCCACCCGAAGCGAGCGACTCCACGGAGGCGACGGAGCCCAAGTCCGCGAAGCCCGAAACGGAAGACGGCGGATTCGACGAGGCCTTCGAAGAACTCGGCGAGACCGAGCCGCCCAAGAAGAAGAAATAGCTGGCAGCCCTCAGCCGCTGGACGGAGTCGTGCCGGAGCCTGCGCTCGGCGCTTCGGGCAGCGCAGGGAGACCTTCGGGTGCCGGGGCGGAGACGGGGAGCAAGGGCGAAGGCGTGACGTCCGCATCGGGCTGGCCGCTAGCAACGGCGTGACCCTTGCGAACGTAGACGACTACGTCGTCCCCTGCCTTGAGCTTCTTGTGACGAGATTTGCGATTGATTCGCTCCATCCAGCCGGAGCTGATGCCAAAGCGACGGCCAATGCGTGCCAAAGTTTCGCCCGCCCGAGCATGCACCACAAGGCGCGTCTTGCCGTTCTGTCCTTCGAAGTGTTCGATAAACTCCGGCGACCCCATGATCAGCACCTTGGTTTCATGTGCTCGAAACAGCTGTGCGCCGCTGCCCGCGCCTTTTTTTATCCATGCCTGCAGCGTCATGCCTGAAAGCAAGCGCGCAGTTGGGTCGAGAGCGTTGAAGCGTTCGAGCTCTGCGCTGGAGACGCCTAGAGTGCGGGCGATCCCTGGCAAGGTATCGCCATCCCGAACGACGAGAAAGACTCGTTCGCGGTCGGCGTAGCTAACTTGCACATCCGGCATGACCACGACGTCTGGTGTGCTCACGACACCGGCAGGGCGTGCTTTCGCTGGGACTAGCAACACGTTGCCCGCGGCCAGGGTCTCGTTCGAGCTGAGCCGGTTGATGCGTTTGAGTTGTGAGAGCGATGCCCCAGAGCTCTGCGCCACGCTTTCCGGCGTGTCACCGAGTTTGGCCACGACGGCGCTCAGGGCTGGCTCGTCGTTCGAAAGCCGCGGCAACTGGCTGCCTGCGGCCGCGGCCTTTCCCGGGGGTACGCGAACGTAGAAGCCAGCAGCGCGCTGGCCCGGGCGGTTCGGCGGCACGCGCCCAGAGAGCAACTGGGGGTTCAGCCGCTCCAGGCTGCTTTCGCTGACTCGAGCCGCGGTAGCAACCACTGAGAGCGGAGTGCCCGGAGGGGCCAGCACAGTTTCGAAACGCTCGGCCGGATCTGCTGCGACGTCGGCGATGCCGAACGCCTTCTTGTTGTTCATGACGATCGCGATGGCGATGATCTTCGGCACGTAGAGGGTGGTTTCCCATGGGATCCCCGCCTCATGTTTCGAAAGCTCCCAGTAGTCGTTGGTGTTGAACTTCTGAATCGCCCGGGACAGCCCGCCGTGTCCCATATTGTAGCCCGCCATCGCGAGTTCCCAATTGCCGAACCGCCGGTACAAATCCGACAAATAGCCGATGGCCGCGCTGGTGCTGCGCAATGGATCCAAGCGCTCGTCCACCCAGCGGTCCACGACCAAGCCGTACATGCGGCCAGTCTCCGGCATGAACTGCCACAGCCCAGCAGCGCCGGCAGGCGATCCAATGGTCGGATTGTGACCGCTCTCGATCAGACTGAGCCACACCAGATCGGTCGGGAGCCCTGCTTTGGCGAGCTCCGCCTTGAGGGCTGGTGTGAAGCGCCCGCTCTTCTTCGCCCACACCTTCGCGATGGCCTTGCCCCGAGAATTGTCACGGTAGAACTTCAAGTAGCGGATCACCCGGGATTCCAAACGCACCGGCACATTCGGTAGCGTCAGGGACCGGATCCACTCCGCGGTGACGATGGACTCGTCAGTGCTGGCTTTGGGGGCGAGGCGTGCGTCCGCCGGCAAACCGGACGCGACCACCTCGGGACCGCGGGTCCGTGGCGCAACGCTTGGCCAGGCAAACACCGGTTCAAAGCCCATGAGTGGCTTTGGGAACAGAACACGTTCGGCGTCTCGCAGCGCAGCCAGTTCCGGATCCTCCGGTTTGGCCTCAAGATCCGGAAGCGTGGGCCCGCCCGCGATCGCGCGGCGTGCGGCGGAGCTGACCTCGGGGCGCGCGGCGCCTTTCGGCAGCGTGGCGCTTGGCTTCTTCGGGCGCCTGCCCTTGCGGTGACTGGGCGCTTCCGGGACGTCAACGACTTTGGCGTCCGTTTTCGGTTCGGACGCGGTCTTGTTCGGCGTGGGAGCCACGGTCGGCACATCCGACTGCCCTTTCGGCTTGTCGCTACCGACGCTGCGGGTGCCAGAGCCGGCGCCCGGCCCGACCTGGCCCGCGGTGGGCTCCCCTTCGGGCTTGCGCGCAGACTCGGCTTTCGCGCGGTCTTTCGAAGCGGAGCGCTTCGCGTCGCTGGGCGTCGCTTTTCTCGATCGCGCCGGCGTCGACAGCGCTTTCTTCGGCTCTGCCTTCTTCGGCTCTGCCTTCTTCGGCTCCGCCTTCTTCGGCTCCGCCTTCTTCGGCTCCGCTTTCTTGGGCTCCGCTTTCTTGGGCTCCGCTTTCTTCGGCTCAGTCTTCTTCGAGTCGGACTGCTTCGGGGCGGCCAGGCTGGAGGCCGACGCAGCGGTGATCGCAAAAAAGCAGATCAGTGGCCGGAGCGCGCGCATGAGCGCTCAGTCGTACCTAGTGCCACCGGATCGGTCAAATCACCCGCTGTTTCCGCGGATATCTTGATTTGTTCGGGCGTCTTCTGGCAGGTCGGCGCGCCCGAGGAGCGCTTCTCCAGCGCGCACCTGCTTTCGGAGCGACTCGAGAAACGCCCGCTGCTCCGGTTCGTCGTCAGAGCTCTTGGCAGCCAGCGCCTCGAGGGCCGCCCGATTGAAGGCCAGCCCCAACGGCGACCCCTTATCCAAGTTGAACGCGATGGATTGCCCCAACAACGCCAATGCATCGCGGCTGCGCCCTGCCGCGGCCAGGAGATCCGATAGCGCCGCAGCGGAGCGCGCCAGCCCCAGCACATCGCCGAAGCGCTGCTGCGCGCGCACACTTGCCTCCAAACGCTCGATGGCCGCGTCGGCGCGTCCACGCAGCAACTCGAGACGGCCGAGGGTTTCCCAAACGCGCGCCTGCTCCCGGGGCAGGCCCAGATCGCGATAGGCCTCTTCGGCAGCCAACGCATGTTCGATTCCAATACGCACCGCGTCTTCTTCGCGCCCCGGTCGTGCGTCTACGTGCAAGATCAAGCGCGCCAGCATGTGATCCGTCTCCGCCAACTCTTGCCGGGCGACGACGTTCTGTGGAGTCAGCCTCGCGAAGATTTCGCGGGACTTCTTTAGCAGGTAGTTGGCACGGACCACGTCTCCCAGACGCACCCACACAGCAGCCTCATCGTTGAGCAGCCGCGCAGCGCCGATCGGATCGTCTGCCGCAAGCAGCTCACGACTCACCCCACTCAGCTCAGCAAGCGCGCGTTCCAACGCCTGCTTGTCGCCGATATCGTAGCAAATGCCGCCGCAGAGAGCTCCCAAGTCGGCGCGGAGATCGGAAGGGTCCTGATCCTCGAGCAGCGCTTTGGCTGCGTCCGCGGTCGCGAGAGCGGCAGGCAAGGAGAATTGCTCACTGGGTCCGGCGGCTTGCCACTGGATCCGCGCTCTTGCGGCGAGCGCCCGGATCCGCAACACGCGTCGTGACTCCGTGCCCGGCACCGCGTCGAGCAATTCCAACGCCTGCTCCGCCAGCGCGAAGGCATCGTGCGGCGCGCCCATTTCCGCCGCCCGGCGTGCAGCCGCGACGTACTGCTCCGCCGCCAGATCCGAGTCCCCCACCGCGGACGCGTGCCGAGCGGCGCGCAACGGGTCCTCGACACGAGACGGCCGGGTGGGCGCAGTCGGCCGCGCCCTCGACGGTTCCATCCGCGGCCTGGCACTCCCGGCGGGGCGTACAACGCTTGCCTCGTCGGACGCGACGTCTTCCTTGTTCGCGGCATGGCCGAGCAGTTGGGCCAAGCGTCGGTGCCAGGCTTCTGCCAAGGATGGCAGGATCGAGCCCAAGAGGTGCTGCGCCGCGACTTGGGGGATCCGAAAACGACCACGTCCCAAGTCTTCAATAGGCAATCCTGCGTCGCGCACGGTTTGTAGCTGTTCGAGCACGGCGAGTTCGTCAGAATCGAGCAACGCCGCCACGATCGCTGCATCGAAGACCTTTCCGCTCATCGCCGCGGCCCTCAGTACGCGCAGAGCCGCCGGTGGCAAGCTGTCGAATTGTTCCGGAGCAGGCTCCGCTTCGCCCGCCTCGCCGGCAGCGTCCAAGTCAGCTGGCGACGAGGCACTCTTCACAACGCTGTCCACGCCGCACTGCCGCCGGACGGCTTCGATCAGCTCCGACACGTCTCCGCTGGGCTCCGCGCCATGGTGGACCAACACAATGGGCGACTTGAGCCAGCTTCTCTCACCGAGGACGTCGGTCAACCACTGAAGCGTGGCCCGGTCCGCGTTTTCGATCCCATCCAGAACGAGTCCTCCGGCTCCGTCCACGCACAGTTGATTGAACGCGCGAATGAAGGCCCCACCGCGTTGCGACTCCGGCTCCTCGCCCAGCAGTCGCCGGCGCAACCCGGCGCGGAGCTGAGCTGCTGCGCTGTCGAAGATCGGTCGATCTTGCTGCTGCACGAGCTGCTCGATCCGGGTACGTGCTTCCAGTAGCGGCCCCAGTAGGGAAGATGTCGTTCCGCAATCCACACGCACCACGCGACTGGCCAGATCCGCGGGCGCCGCCCCCAGGCTCCCGACTACGACGGTGTGCTTTTTGGACCGAACGCGCTGCCAAACTGTTTCCATCGTTGCCCTGCTCCGCTCGCTTCTCGCGATATCGTTGACGTCGTCCCACGGTGTTAGCAGCCTCCCGAAGCGAGAGCGACCACCCTGGCCCCGCAAAATCCGCGCGAAGCATGGCGCGCCCCGTGCCCGCGCGAGGACTTTTCGCGGGTAGAAGCGCCGGGTTTACTGCGCCGCGCGAAAGGGTCAGGATGGTTCAGGGTGTTTGTTTGTCCTGAGTGTGGGTTGAGTGGGGCTTCGTCGGGATTTTGTACCGAAGACGGCGCGGCGATGTGCCCGAGCGACGATCCGCTGCTCGGCACGACCGTCGGCCGCTATCGCATTGCTCGCAGCATCGGGCGCGGCGGAATGGGCGAGGTCTACCTAGGCGTACAGCCCAGCATCCACAGCCGGGTCGCCGTCAAAGTCCTGCACGACACCGCCATGAGTCGCGCCGTGGTCGATCGTTTTTTCGCGGAGGCGCGAGCCGTCAACGTGATCCGCCACGAGAACATCGTGAGCATCATCGATCTGGATGTGCTGCCCGATGGGCGTCCGTACATCATCATGGAGTATCTGGAAGGGTGCGCGCTGTCGGCTCGGATCGAGGCGGGGCCACCGCTTTCCCTTGAGGACGTCGTACGACTTGGCTCGGACGTAGCAGACGCCTTGGAAGCCGCACATGCGCGCGGCATCGTTCATCGAGACTTGAAGCCGGACAATGTGTTCATCACGCAGACGGGGCGCGTCAAAGTGCTCGACTTCGGCGTGGCAAAACTGGCTCCAGATATTAACTCCATGCAGGTGGAGACGCGCACGGGCGCACTGGTCGGCACGCCGCACTACATGTCTCCGGAGCAGGCCATGGGTCTAGAAGCCGGACCGCAGTCCGACGTGTACTCTCTCGGCCTACTGATCTACGAGGCGCTCACGCGCCGGCGCGCCTTTGACGGCGATACGCTCTACGCGCTGCTGAAGAAACACGTTGAGGAACAGCCCCCGCGGATCCGCGCGCTGCGCCCAGAGGTGCCGCCGGCGCTCGAAGCCGTCGTCGATCGCGCCCTCGCAAAACGGGCTAGCGACCGCTACCCAAGCGCTGCCGAGCTGCGCCAGGCGCTGCGCGGAGCCTTGCCCAGTTTTTCGGATTCACGGGACTCCCTCGGGGGCAGCCGCCCCGGCACCGGTCCCGGGTCACCGGTGGCACCGACGATCAGCGACGCGCCGCGCACGCCGCCGGGCTACGCGGCGCCAATCACGGCCGACAGCATGAGCCAGACGCGATCGGGCGGGAACACTGCGGGCTGGGCACTGGGGATCGGTGCGATCGGCGGGGTGCTCCTTCTGCTCGTGGCTGTGGTCGTTGTCGCTGGCGGTGCGTTCTTCATGTACCGCCCGGGCGCGAAACGGAAGCCCGCTACGCTCCCTCCGCACCCAACGCTTCAGCCAACGGCAGCGCCAACTCAAGCACCGGGCTCGGCCATCCCGACCGGCTACGTGGGCAGCTACAACATCGTGCAGGGACGCACACCAGACGGTACGAACTACACAGGCGAGGTATTGGTCACGGAACGTGCGCCACGACAGCTTTCGCTATCGTGGATCGTTCCCAACTCGCCAACCCTCAACGGTGTGGCCCTGCTGGAGGACGACATGGTCTGTGCGGGCTGGGCCACGCATCGGGCCTACGGCGTCGTCGTGTATCGTATCGTTGGCAACCGACTGGTCGGCGAGTGGACGACCGCGACGGGCACCAGCGCACGGCTTGGAACCGAAGAACTCGAGGGCCCGAAGGGGCTGAGCGGCAACTACCGAATCATCAGTTCGTCGGAGCCGATCGCGGGCAAGAGCTACACTGGCAAGGTTCGCATCACGCCGCGGGGCGAAGTCTACGACGTGGACTGGACGCTACCCCGCGAGCAGTACTCAGGCATTGGCATTCGCGAGGGCAATTTGTTCGTTGTGGGCTGGGGCGGGCCGGGCAGCGGCGTCATGGTCTATTCCCGCAAAGGCGGCAAAATCCGCGGGCGCTGGGCGCAAATGGGGACCAAACAGAGCCGCGTGGGCACTGAAGAATTGACCCGAAAATAGCCCCCTCAACTCCGGGCTCTCCTCGGGTCCGAATCGATCTAAGCTCCGCCGCGCGTGGCCCACTCCGACGCAGAAAGCGCAAAGCTCGCGACCTTCGACGCTCAGTCGCAGGCGGCAAAGGCTCCGGCGCGCAAGGACGTGCGGGTACTGGTGCTCACCGGACTGGGACTCAACTGCGAAGCTGAAACCAGTCATGCGTTCCGAACCGTGGGAGCCACGCCCGTGCAGGTGCACCTATTGGACTTGCTGGATCGCCCGAAACAACTTTTGGACTATCAAATCCTGGCATTCATCGGCGGCTTCGCCTTTGGCGACCACCTCGGCGCAGGGTTCGTCTTCGCAAACAAGATCCGGTACCGGCTCTACGACCAGTTGCTGGCGTTCATCGACTCTGGAGGTTTCGCGCTGGGCGTCTGCAATGGTTTCCAAACCATGACCCGACTTGGCATGTTGCCGGGCCTCGGCGGGGACTACAAGACGCCGCGCGCGACCTTGGCACCCAATGACCGACCAGGCTACTGGGATGCCTGGGTGAAGCTGCGCTTCGATCCCGAGTCCCCGTGCCTGTGGACACGCGGTCTGGAACGCCTGGATCTCCCTGCCCGACACGGAGAGGGCAAACTCGTTTTCGCAGACGGAGCACAGCAATCCGTCAATGCCGCACGTCTGATCCCAGCTCATTACGTCGACGAGGGCGGCCGCCCGACCGAAGCGTGGCCGCACAACCCCAACGGTTCCGCCGGCGGCGCCGCGGGTCTGTGCGATCCCAGCGGCCGACTGTTTGGACTGATGCCTCACCCCGACGCCTACATCTACCCTTTCCAACATCCTGCTTTTCAGCGGGAACTGGCGCAGGGCCGCAACCCCCCGGCGGGCGGGCTGCAGATCTTTCAGCGGGGCGTCGACGCCGCGGCGGCGCTGCTCGGCTGACGCCGCTCGGCTGAGCCGGATCCGCCCGCCTCCAGGGAAGGATCCAGGGGCGGAAACGTAGCGCCTGTTGAGGATTCGGTTTGTTTCGGGATCTGTGGCGACCTGGACCCAGTCGCTGGCTCAGATCGGGGCACGGCTGCCGCGATTTGCCTTGGCACACCCCGTCATTTCGAGGGGTTAGCGACTGGCACGGTGGTTGCGAAAGGCCTCCCCCGATGACACACCCTGCCTCGCCACATCCGGACGAACTCCTAGCTAGCGCCCTCGCCCGCAGCGACGCCGCCGCTTGGCGCCGCCTGGAGCGCGACCACGGCCCCAAGATCCGACGCAGTATCGCCCGGGTGATCCACCGCTTCCCAGGCCTATGCGCCTCGGACACCGTCGAGGACGTCGCGGCGGAGCTTTCGATCCGTTTGCTAAAGAATCGTGGCGCCAAGTTGACTGCGTTCCGCGCGGGTCGCGGGCTGACTCTCGAACAGTGGCTCATGCGCATCGCAAAACAAGCCGCGTACGATCATGTGCGACGACTCCGTCGGCGCCGCACGGCGCCCCTCGAGTTGGATTTCGTCGTGGCCGCCGCAGACGATCCCCATGCAGACTGCCTCGCGCGCCAACGTAGCGAATTGCTGCAATCCGCTGTGGACACGCTTCCGCACAGGGAGCGCCAACTGTACGACCTCTGCTTTCGCTCACACGAGGAGCCCGAGCGAGCAGCGGAGCTGATGGGGATCCGCATTGCAACGGTCTACAGCAAGAAGCACAAGCTCATGTCTCGCTTGTCCCGCGTGCTCTCGGACGACGCTGCGCTCGCAGCGTGAGGCCGGCCTCAGCTCGATCCCGGGTGCGTGCACGACCGCCGACGCGAAAATGCTTCGCGCATCGCGGGAACGCGGCTACGCAGGGGTGTGCGATCTGGACACAGCGGGCCGGCATGGCCCAAGAGCCACTGGGAAAAAGCCAAAGAGCTGGCCAAATTGGCGCCGGCATGCCGGTTGCAGGCCGTCCCAGCCATGCGAACCGCACTCTTCCTTCTTCTCGCAGTCGGTAGCGCCGGCTGCACGGTCCTGGGTCCCATGCCAGTCGTGACGGGTTCCACCGGAGGC
>CBDUPW010000129.1:0-18674 GCA_965369205.1 uncultured Polyangiaceae bacterium
GTGACCTTGTCGGTTTCGATCATGACGATGGTCTCGTCGCGTTGCGCGCGGTCGCCCACGTTCTTCAACCAATCGCCGATCTGTACCTCGGTGATCGACTCACCCACGCTCGGAACTTTCAACTCGACGGACATGAGATCACTTGACTCCTTGATGTACCTAGCTGAGCGCGCGGCCTAGGCCCGCGAAAACGCCTGCTCCAAAATCGCTTGTTGTTCGAGCTTATGGGCGGCGGGCGAGCCCGTCGCGGGGCTCGCGGATTCCGCGCGGGAGACGCACGAAAACGCGTGTCGGCGGAAGAGCTTGCCGCCGAAGCGCGCGCGGAAGTGGCGCCAGGCGCCCATGTTTTCGGGTTCGTCTTGAACCCACACCACGGGCACGTCCGCGGCAAAATGTTGCAGGGCGTCTTTGATGTGAGAGTCGGGCAACGGGTAGAGCTGTTCGATACGAACGATGGCAACGTCGTCCCGCCCTTCTTTTTCCCGGTGCGCCAGCAGCTCGTAATAGATCTTCCCGGTGCACATCAAGACACGCTTGACTTGGCGGCCATCTACCTCGCGGTCTGGGATGACGCGCTGGAAGTTACTCGTCGCGCATTCTTCCAAAGTGCTGACGGCTCGCGGGTGGCGTAGCAAGCTCTTGGGCGTGAACACCACCAGCGGCTTGCGCCAAGGCCGCAGCACCTGACGCCGCAGTAGATGAAAGTGCTGCGCCGGCGTCGTGGGCTGGGCAATCTGAATATTCTCTTCGGCGGCCAGGACCAGAAAGCGCTCCAATCGTGCGCTAGAGTGCTCCGGCCCCTGGCCCTCGAAGCCATGCGGCAGGAGCATGACCAAACCAGAAAGCCGCTTCCACTTGTCTTCGGCGCTGGTGATGAACTGGTCAATGATGACCTGGGCGGTGTTCACGAAGTCGCCGAACTGCGCCTCCCACACCACCAGGCAGTCGGGCCAATCCAAGGAGTAGCCGTATTCGAAACCGAGCACACCCGCTTCGGACAGCGGGCTGTTGTAGATCTCCACCACCGCCTGATCCGGCGACAGGTGCGAAAGCGGCATGTAGGCGTGCCCGTCTTCAGCGTCGTAGAAGCGCGTGTGTCGGTGGCTGAAAGTGCCACGGCTGGAGTCCTGGCCCGTAAAGCGGATACGCACGCCACTCGTGGTCAGAGTGGCGCAAGCCAGTTGTTCCGCCGCGCCCCAGTCCAGAGGGCGCTCGCCCTGGGACATCTCTCGACGCAGCGCGAGTAGGCGCTCCACCTTCTTATGCGCTTTGAAATCGGCGGGCAGTTCCGTCAGCTTGCCCAGCAAACTGCCCAAGCGGCCAATGTCGATGCGTGTATCCACCTCCGGCACGTCAGCCTCAGGCCCACCGCAGTAGCCTTGCCAATAGCCGCCGAGCCAATCCGATGTGCGTACGTAGTCGGCGGTCCTCGCCTGGTCCAGTTCGCGCTCTAGGTGCTCGCGGCGTTGCACCGCAATTTGATCCGCTTCTTCGCGGCTGACCTCCCCAAGACGCGACAGGTGTTCGAGATAGCCGTCGCGCACACTCTTGCGTTCGGCGATCGCAGCGTACATGACGGGCTGGGTAAACGACGGCTCGTCGCCCTCGTTGTGCCCATGGCGCCGGTAGCCGTACATGTCAATCACGACGTCGCGCTGGAAGGTCGCGCGGAAGTCTGAAGCTAGCCGGATCACTTCCGCCACCGCATCCGGGTCTTCGCCGTTGACGTGGAAGATCGGGATCTGCAGCATCTTGGCCACGTCCGTGGCATAAACGCTGGAGCGACTCTGCTGCGGCGGCGTCGTGAACCCGATCTGGTTGTTCACGATCACGTGGATCGTACCGCCGGTGCGATAGGCGTGGAGCTCACTCAGGTTGAGGGTCTCTTGCACGATGCCTTCGCCGGCAAACGCCGCGTCGCCGTGGATCAAGAGGCCGAGCTTGCGACTGCGCTCCGAGTCCCCGACATGGTCTTGCTTGGCGCGCACCCGCCCTTGCACCACAGTGTTGACGAACTCGAGGTGGCTGGGGTTGAAACACAGCGACAGATGCACGCGTTTGCCCGCCGCTGTGGCGTAGTCCGAGCTGTACCCCATGTGGTACTTCACGTCGCCGCTGCCCATATAGAGCCCCGGATCCCGATCGTCGAACTCGCGAAAGATCGCGCGCGCGCTCTTGCCCAGGATGTTAGCCAACACATTCAAGCGACCGCGGTGCGCCATGCCGAGCACCACTTCGTCGACGCCGTGTTCCGCGGCACGTTCGATGGCGAAGACTAGAAGCGGGATCAAGCTCTCGGAGCCCTCCAGGGAGAAGCTCTTGGCCCCGAGGTACTTCTTCTGGATGAACTCTTCGAAGATCACAGCGTCGGTGAGCTTGGTCAGGATGCGCAGCTGCTCGTCTCGGGTCAGATGAACGCGGTAGCTCTCGTCCTCCATGCGGTCTTGCAGCCACTGCTTCACCGACAAATCGTCGATATGCATGAACTGCACGCCAATGGAGCGGCAGTAGGTCGCGCGCAGCCGATCCAAGATCTGACGTAACGTAAGCGTTGACGGCCCGGAGATGGTCCGACTGGAAAACACGCGGTCGAGATCGGCCTGAGCCAAACCGTAGAACTCGGCGTTGAGCTCCGGTTGATCCTGTCGCGGCAACCCCAAGGGATCGACGCTGGCAACCATATGCCCGCGCACGCGGTATGCGCGCACCAATTGGTCCACTCGATCCTGACGCACGGCGACGTCGAAGGGATCCATTCCGGAGAGCGCGCCGTTGCCGTTCCCGCGCCCACCGGGATTGAATACACTGCGTGGTTTGAAACGCGGACCGAGCTGGGGTGCGCCCGTGAAGGCGTCATGAGGCATGCTCTCGAAGTAGCTGCGCCAACTGGGATCGACTGAAGCCGGCTGCGCCAGGAACTTTTGATAGAGTTCTTCGACGAACGGCAGGCTGAGGGTATTGGGCCAGAGATCGGCCATGATTAGTGCTCCTGATTCGACTCAATCACGCCGGAAGAACGAGGTCTAGGGGCGGGCTTTTGCCCGGGGACAATGCCCGGCAGAAAGCGCAGACGCGACAGCGTGCCGAGACGCTGTATTGTCAGAGCATGACCACGGCCGATTCGAAGAACATCATGGAACTGGCGCTCGGGCTCGGACTGCGGGCAGATGAGTGCCTGCCCTTCGGGCACGACGTCTGCAAGATCACGCGCCCAGCACGGCTTGAAGAAAAACGTGCGACGTACGTGGCGGTGACCGCCGTGACGCCCACCCCCGCGGGCGAAGGCAAGACCGTCACCAGCATTGGTCTGTCCATGGCGCTCAGCAAACTGGGCAAACGCAGCATCGCAACGCTGCGCCAGCCCAGTCTGGCGCCGGTATTAGGTCTCAAAGGGGGCGGCGCGGGCGGCGGGCGCGCGCGGCTGGAGCCCTTCGATCGCATCAACCTAGGACTCACGGGCGATTTGTTTGCCATCGAGGCTGCCAACAACTTGCTGGCCGCAGTGATTGACGATCACCTGTATCGTGGTCGCGAGCCAAAGCTGGACGAAGCCACGATCACGTGGAAGCGCGTGATCGACATCGGGGACCGGTCCCTGGTCAATATCAACACGGCCCTGGCCGGCAAGTCCGGTATGCAAACCCGAAATACGGGCTTCGAACTCACGGCGGCCTCCGAAGTCATGGCCATCTTGGCCTTGGCCGCGGACATCCCTGATCTAAAACGGCGCCTGGAGCGCATCGTGATCGCAAGCAGCGAAAAGGGAGAGCCCGTCACGGCGAAGGATCTGGGGGTCACCGGCGCCATGGCCATGCTGCTGCGCGACGCCATCTATCCCAACCTCGTGCGAACATCATCGGGCTCTGCCGCGCTGGTGCATGGCGGACCGTTCGCCAATATCGCCCATGGCAACTGCTCCATCATCGCCGACGTGCTCGCCAACGACTTGGGCGATGTGGTGGTGACGGAGGGCGGTTTCGGCGCGGACATGGGCGCGGAAAAGCTGTTTCACATCAAGTGCCGGCAAAGCGGCCTGCGCCCCGACGTCGCCGTTCTGGTCTGCACGCTGCGCGCTCTCAAGCTCCACAGCGGCCAATTCGACGTGAAGCCGGGGCGGCCGTTGCCCGCGGCGCTCTCCGAGAAGAACGCAGCCGCACTTGAGAGCGGCGCGACGAACTTGCAGGCCCATATCGACCTACTGCGGGAGTTTGGCCTACCGGTGGTCGTCGCCATCAACCGCTTTCCCGAAGACTCCGAAGATGAGATCGCGCGGGTGCGTGCCATCGCAGTCGAGCGCGGCGCGAACGCCGCCGTGACGAGCTCGGTTTTCGCGGATGGGGCCGACGGCGGAGTGGCCATGGCAGAGGCAGTGCTGGAGGCGGCGACAGCCAAGAGCAACTTCCGCATGCTGTATGAACTTTCAGACTCCCTCGAATCCAAATTGCAGACCCTCGCCACGCGTATCTATGGCGCCAAAGGCATCGAGCTTTCCGCCGAAGCCTCCGCGGCATTGGAACGTTTCACTGCCCAGGGCTACGGCAAGCTGCCGGTGTGCATGGCCAAGACTCAGGCGTCGCTCTCCCACGACCCCAAATTGCTTGGTCGTCCCCAGGACTACATTTTCCCGATCCGTGACGTCCGACTCTCGGCAGGCGCAGGCTTCGTTTACGCGTTGGCGGGCGACCAGCGCACCATGCCTGGTTTGCCCGGCGACCCAGCGGCAAGGCACGTGGAGCTCAGCGATGACGGCTCCATCGTTGGCCTGTTCTGATTCAACCGACCCGCAAGCCCCCGACGCGTTGGCGCCAGCCGCCTGCTGTTTTTGGCCGGGCCTGCGCTTTCGAGGGGATCACGCGGATAGCCACAGTTATACTCGGCGCCGTGGGTGAACACGGCGTAAGGGGGGCCGACGATGCCGCTGCGATCCGTGGATTCACGCGCGCACTGCTTTCGGACATCGATGCCCTCGAGGAACTGCTGGCGGGCGGAGGCATCGAGACAGGCATGCGCCGCGTCGGCCTCGAACAGGAAATGTTCTTGGTGGATCCCCGCGGCCGACCGGCATGCGTCGGACCCCAAGTGCTGCGGGAAGCCAGGGATCCACGCCTGACCACGGAGCTGGCACAGTTCAACCTTGAAGCCAATCTGCCGCCGCAGCTGCTGACCGCCGACGTCCTGGCAAGACTAGAGAACGAACTGAACGAAGTGATCGCAGTCGTCAACGGCGGCGCGCGTGTGCACGATGCAGCCGTCCTTCTCACGGGCATCTTGCCGTCGCTGCAACAGAGCGACTTGACGCTGGCGCAGATGACTCCAGAAGTACGCTACCAAATCCTAGATCGCGCGGTCATGAGACTCCGCGGCGGCCCGTTTCAGGTCTTCTTGCAGGGAACGGACGAGCTGAACATCACCCACGACTGCGTGGTGTTGGAGTCCGCCAACACCAGCTTCCAACTGCATCTTCAGGTGGAGGCCGAAGAGTTCGCCAAACTCTACAATCTCGCGCAGCTGATCACTGGGCCATTGCTCGCGGCGGCAGTGGGCTCGCCGCTGTTGCTCGGCAAGAGGTTGTGGCAAGAGACCCGAGTTGCGCTCTTTGAACGAACCGTGGACGTGCGCTCGGCTGCGGAGACGGCCCGGGGTGGTCGCACCCGCGTCAGCTTCGGAGACGACTGGGTCCAAGACAGCGTGCTCGAAGTTTTTCGAGAAGACGCCGCGCGTTTTCGTGTGCTGGTGACCCGAGAGGCCGAACAAGACCCGGTGGCGATTGCGCGAGAGGGGCGAGCGCCCCGGCTGCATGCGCTGTCCTTGCACAACAGCACGGTCTGGCGCTGGAACCGCGCGTGTTACGGCTCTGACGGCGAGACGGCGCATCTGCGCATCGAAAACCGCGTCGTGCCCTCGGGACCCACGGTCATCGACGAGGTCGCGAATGCCGCGTTGTTCTGGGGTGTGCTCCTGGGCCTCAAGGACATTGCGCCAGACATCGCGAAGCGCATCGCTTTCGACAACGTGCGCGCGAACTTCATCGCCGCGGCTCGTCATGGACTGGACGCCCAGTTTTCGTGGCTCGACGGCAAGCGCATCGGGGCCCAAGCGCTGCTACTCGAAGAGCTGCTTCCCAGTGCGCAGCGGGGCCTAGAGAGCGTCGGCGTTGACCCAGCGGACCTGCGGCGCAGCTTGGGGGTGCTCGATGGGCGCGTGACCAGCGGACGCACCACGTCGCAGTGGATGCTGCGCGCCTTTGAGAGCCTGCGTCGCCGCATGACGGCCCAAGGCGCTGCCTGCGAACTGTCCAAGCGCATGCTTGAGTTCGGTCGCCTCGGCGAGCCCGTGCATACCTGGCCTGAACTGAATGGGAGGAGCAGTGAACGAGTGAGTGACCGCGACGAACCAACCCTTCGCGAGATCATGACGACGGATCTGTTCACGCTCCGTCCGGACGACATCGTGGATCTCGCCAGTAGCGTGATGCGATGGCGGCGGGTGCGCCACGTGCCCGTGGAGGACGAGAACGGCAAGCTCGTGGGCCTACTGACCACGCGTTCCATCTTGGAAGGCTTGGCCAAAAGCAGAGCCGGAGACGACGCCATCACGGCCTTGGACATCTGCGACCAGTCACCACTGACATTGACGCAGGACACGCGGTTATCCGCAGCGTGCCAAGCGGTGCTTGCAGCAGACGCGAGCTGCGCGCTCGTCATTGGCGCCACAGGTCGGTTGGTCGGGCTGGTGACGGAGCGGGACTTGCTCCGCGCGATAGCACCCGGCCAGTGATGCTCAGATCCGTACCGGCAGCAGCAGCCGCGACCCTGGGAGCTGGATCTGCCAGCGAAGCGGCCCGTCGCTTGGCGGCGTCGTGAAGTGATCGACGTCCGCGCCACCGAGGGTCAAGCGCAGGCGATGCCCTCGGCGGATGCGCATGGCCAAGGGCAGCAGCTCGATCACGTGGGTCGCGGCCTGCTCCGGCGCCAGGCTCTGCGCGTCCTTGCGACAGAAAGACGAAAACGCCTGAGGTAGCTTGGCCGCAGAAGTACCGAGTTGACTCTTGTGAATGCTGCGCAGCTGCCCTTCACTCAGAACGCGCGCGTCGCCGCTTTCGGTAACGTCTTCGAGGTACGCGATCATCGCAAAATCCGGCTGGGACGCCGCGAGCTCAAGCACGAGCACCGGATGCCCGGTGAGATTTAAGTCTCGGTCGAGCACGTCGCTGTCGTATTCCAAATAGCCAGACTTCGATCGCCCCACGCCGTCAGCCTGCAAGAATGGGCACAGCAGCGTGCGCCAGCGCGTGCGCTTGCCAGAGCTGACGCTCAGATCAACGTCAAATTCGTCGGAACCTTCCGACACGGGCGCCGGCGAAAGTCGTCGCCCCGGGGAAAAACACAGCTCCACCTGAGACGTGCCCGGCGGTGGCCACACCTCCGACGCACACCAACTGCCCTGCCCCATCATGTAGGTGCGCACGCGCGCCACTCGGTCGCTGGCGCACGGTGGCGTTGCCAACAGATGAAGGTCGAAGAAACGCAACAGCTCCGTAGCATGATCAAAGCGCGCGGCTCGACCCGGCGCGTCGGGATCCAGGTCGAGCTGCCCGCCGTGCACCCAAGGGCCGATCAAGAGTGAACTGTCGCCGCCCAAGGCCGACAGCGCGTGGTGACGCTTGACGGCGGCGCCGGCGTAACCGGCGTCAAACCATCCGCCGTAGCTCAATACCGCAACGTTCTGCATACGCTGCACGTAGGCGTGGGGGCTAAAGTAGTCCGAGGTTTGTCCGGAGATAGGCGAATTCGGCGGCGAATCATCGCGGAAGGTCATGTGCACCGCGCCTTCGTGCACGCTGTAGTTTTCACAATGCGTCGCTAGTGCAGCGTGCAAGTCGCGCTCAGCGCTATCGGCGTCCACCGGTGCGACGCCGCCCAGTCCGAAGGTGAGAACCCGCGCCAACGCTGCATTGGAAAGCGGCCGGTCGATCGCGTGCGCTAACTCCGGCGGCAGAGCACCATGCGCCTGCAACATGTAGATCAACGCG
The DNA here is from genome assembly GCA_965369205.1 of uncultured Polyangiaceae bacterium. GTDB lineage: Bacteria > Myxococcota_A > Polyangia > Polyangiales > Polyangiaceae > JACKEA01. The sequence goes on from CBDUPW010000129.1 coordinate 8,033, forward strand.
ACCATTTCGCCGGGCACGTTGCGATCCAGTGCCCCGTTGGCCTTTTCCCAGGCCGCCGTGAAGTACGAATGGTGTAGCCCACCCGGGAACGCCACGTCCGTGTACACATCGAAGAGCGAGAAGCGTGGTGCGATAGCTTTGACCGCCGGATGCCCAGTGGTGGCCAGAAAATCCGCAGTCGTTCCGTCGTAGGAAACACCGGTGGAGCCGACGCGCCCGTTGCTCCACGGCTGCTTTTCGATCCAGTCCACGATCTCTTTGCCGTCCGCGACCTCCCCGTCCAAATACCAAGGGCATGGCCGTTCACCAAAGGACGCCCCGGACCCCCGCGCGTCCACGTCCACCCAGGCATAGCCGCGGCTGGTGAGAAGCGCGCGCATCGGAGCGTTCATTGGATCCAGAGTGTTTTCGGAAAGCGCCCGGCGCAGCAGCGGATGCACCGCAAAGCGACGGAAGTAGCGCGTCTGCCGCACGATCGTCGGCAGCGGCTCCCCGCGGTGGCCTTTGGGCAGACACACGTCCACGGCGATGCGCACGCCGTCGCGCATCTTCAGATACAGCGAGCGCCGCTCGATGCCGCGATACAGCCGCGGCCGGGCCGCAAGGTACGCCGCGTGTGACGGGTCAGCGTCCCGAGACGGTTTCATGCGTTCACGCCGCGGGTGACGGAGGCCCGTCACGCCAGGCGACCTCGCCGTTTGGGACCTGGCTCCACATTCAAACACCCCCGGCTCAAGAAGTCATAGAGCTGCCCCGTCAGCACGTCCGCGCTCTCCTCGGAAAGCCCCAGCGTGACCGCCTGGTACAGCAACTCCTTGAGCGCGCCGATGGTCATGTAGGCCAATACCCGGGGCTCGCCATCTTCCACGATGCCCAAGGCCTGGCCCTCCTTCAGGCTCTCGGTCAATAGCTGCACGACGGCATCGTAAAAGGTCAAGAGCTTGCGATCGAAGGCTGAATCCACACCCAGCGCGTCCGTAAACAAGATCTTCGTCATGGCGCGCTCAGCCAGGCACACCCGCAAGATGTTGCGCATGTTCAGGCGCGCCTGGTCCGACACCGGCGCGGCGCCATCACCGACATCAATGCGCATGATCACCATGGTCAGTTTGGTGAAGTAGCGGTCGAGTAGGTCGGCAAAGACCGCGCGTTTATCCTCGAAGTAGAGATAGAACGTGCCGCGCGCAATGCCCGCTTCGGCCACGATGTCGTCGATCGTGCTCTGGTGATAGCCCAACTTGGCGAACACATCCCGGGCGCAGCTCAAGATATGCGCTCGACGCTCGGCCTTGCCCATGCTGGAACGGCGCGCGGGCTTCTGCTCGCCCCCGCTTTTGCGCGCGCGCTTCTTTGCCTTCTTCGCCCGGGCCACGCGCCGACGTTACACACGCCTGTGTCGGCGCGCTATGGACAATCGAACTGCCCGGGACGCCTTGTTTGCTTGGTTGTTATTGTTGTCGCACCTACAGCGTGATCGATGCCGTCGGTTTTCGTTCAACGCGGCGGCAGATTCTGCGTCGCGCATCCAAAGACCACGTCGATGCGGCCTTTGACGACCGGCGTGATCTTGCTGCAGGACGCGGGGCATGCCTTGACCGCCTTGGGCGCCGCGTTGTTGTCGTAGTACCAGCCGCCAAGCAGCGGGTCGCATTTGCTGGCGTCGTCGACGTGAAACAGCGTCTCCTGCGTGCCGTTGTCCTGATTGATGAACTCCACGTTCACCTTCTTCGGATCGAGGGTTTGGCCTTGGGGCGGCGGTGGGATCACCCACTCGCAGGTCAACGGCTGAGCGCCCTGGATGATCTTGGTTGCTAGCTCGTTGAACACCTTCTGGAAGGTCTGCGCGCAAGGCGCGGCCTGCCCGGGCGGACACTGGCAGATGTCGCCGTGCACGCCGCCCGTCTTGGTCACGATGTCCTTCCAGACCTGCCCCACGGCCGCCGCGTTGGCGCATTGGGTAAACGAGTACACGGCAGACAGCTTCCAGTTGGGTTTGCCGGTGCTGTCAGCGAGCATCGGGTCCAGGGCGGTGTAGTCCTTTATGAACAGATCCGGATTGTTGTCGTAGGGGCCGGGATCCCCCGTGCCTCCGGAGCCGGTGCCGGTGCGCGAGTCGTCATCGGTCACGACGACGAGATACTTGAGGGCGCCCGGTCGCAACATGAACTTGTATGCCGGAAAGAGCTGCACCAATTGCTTTGCAGCGTCGACGCTGTCGATGAACGCAGACGGGTGGTGGAAGAAGTTTGGTAGCTTCGTGTCGGTGCCGGCAGGCGGGCACTGCCCGGAGCCAAGGGGCCCGGGAACGCAAATCCCCGGTAAGATCAGAAACTGATAGCCTGCCAGCATCACCACGTGCACGTCGATCCCGGTCGCGACGATCTGCTGGCTGAATGCGTTGATGTTGGTCTGCACTGCCGCAGCCTCTTCCAACATGCTGCCTGACGTGTCGACCGCCCACACGATGTCCGCGGGCTCAAAGAGCTGCTTGGCCTCTTGCGAATACTTCTGGCAAGCGGCGTCGCCTGGATCCGTCGTGCCGCCGGTGCCGGAGTCGAGCTGAATGTTGCCACCGCTTCCGCCGGTGCCGATGGTGCCGCCGCCGGTCCCAGTCCCGGCGCCCGCGCCACCGGTGCCGGTCCCCGCCCCGGTGCCACCGGGCCGATCATCACCCCCCGGGCTCGCGGAACAAGAAAGCCCGAACAGCGTTCCGATCACTACAGCCGACGTGAGTAGCTTCCAGGGCGTGCGCATGGCCGATAGCGTGCCGCGAAATCGCCCCAAAATCGAGGCAAAGCCGCTTTCCGCGCGCAAACGCAGCTAGCACGCAGATGAAACGCTCAGCATGCGCGAGCCGTGAGCCGCCCGAGGGTAGGATTCCCTGATTGGGTGGGGTGAGCGGTGTACCGGGGGGTGTGGCGACCGGACGGAGTGCGGGTGACATGTTTTAGCAACGCGCCGGGTGGTGGGACCGAAGGGGTACCCATGACTCCTCCCCGACAGGTCCTGCCCCGCGGCATGTACATGATTACCCGACGGATCTCCCAGCGGCAGTTTCTGATGCGGCCAGGCAAAGATACGGCTAGCGCGTTCGGTTACTGCCTCGCGGTCGCTGCGACGCGCCACGGGATAAAAGTGTGCTGGCTGATGGTGATGAGTAATCACTATCACGCAGGTGTCTACGACGAGTTCGGCAACTTCCCAGAGTTTCTCCGCGACTTCCACAGCCTACTGGCTCGTTGCCTCAACTGCCTGCATGCTCGCTGGGAAAACGTCTGGGCCTCCGAGCAGACCAGCGTTGTTCACTTGGGCGATGCCGACGCCATCTTCGACAAGATGATCTATTCGCTGTGCAACGCAGTGAAGGACCATCTGGTTGATCGGGCGCACCACTGGCCCGGCCTGTGCTCCTACCGATACCAGCTCGCGAATCGTCCACTCGTCGCGACGCGGCCGCACTGGTTCTTCGACAAGAACGGAAGCATGCCCGAGCGCGTGGAGTTGCATTTTGAGCGTCCTCAAGAGTTCGCGCATCTCAGCGACAAGCAATGGACCGAAAAGCTCATGGCCGCGGTCGCCCAAGAGGAGGCCAAAGCGGCAGACGTGCGCAAGACCGAGGGTCGCCGCGTGCTCGGTAGCAAGGCTGTCCGCCGCCAGTCGCCGTTTTCGCATCCCAAGACGACTTCAGACCGTCGCCGGCTGCGGCCGAGAGTAGCCAGCAAGAACAAGTGGCGACGCATCGAGATGCTGCAGCGCAACAGGCACTTTCAAGACTGCTACCGACGAGCCTATACCCGCAGAGCCGCCGGAGACGTCGACGTGCTCTTCCCCTACGGCAGCTACAAACTGCGTCTCCAGGGTCTGGTGCGCTGCGAACCACCTTCGCTGCAGTGACCTGAAACTGCGAACTGCGCCGGCGTGGAACACCCCGCTCCAACGCACAGCTGCGTTTGTTGCTCCGAGTACATCGGATCTGGGCGCTCAAACCTGCCGATTTTCGCGTCCTGATCCAGCGTCCGGCCCCGCTGCCGCGCGCGCACCGGCCATGCCCCCCGCTCTCTGGAACCCCGCCTTGGGGCTGCCCCACGACTGACACGAGCGTCAGCGCGCGCCGGGGCGGGGACTCCGGCCGGCGGGAATGTCTTGGGATTTCGCGCAGTTTCGGCTAGCTTGGCACTAGTTCACAACCGGCCTTGCCCCGGGCGCATCCCTCCGTACACTGACGCCAGCGTCAGTTCCGTCTACGGCGGGAGCCTGCCGCCCGAGGAAAAAGCATGAGCACACGACAGCTGGTGATCGGAATGGACGTCGGGAGCACCACGGTGAAGGCCGTCGTGCTCGATGCGGAGAGCTTCGACATCCTCTGGCACGACTACCAACGGCATCACACCAAGCAGCCTGAAAAGGTGCTCGAATTGCTGACCGCCATCCACGCGGCGTTCCCGGACCAGCCGGGCGAGGACTGGTGCATGTTCATCACGGGCTCCGGTTCCGGCCCGCTCGTGGAGCCCACGGGCGCCAAGTTCGTGCAAGAGGTCAACGCCGTCACGATTGCGGTTGAGAAAAAGCACCCCGACGTGCTGAGCGTGATCGAGCTGGGCGGCCAGGACGCCAAGATCATCATGTTCAAGGAGGACAAGAACAGTGGTCAGAAGACCGCCAGCACCTCGATGAACGACAAGTGTGCCAGTGGCACCGGCGCGACGATCGACAAGTGCATGATCAAGGTGGGTGCCGAGCCTGGCTTTGCCACCAAACTGCGCTTCAACGACGAGAAGCTGCACCACGTGGCCGCAAAGTGCGGCGTGTTTGCGGAGACGGACATCGTGAACCTGGTGAAGACCGGGATCCCGAAAGACGAGGTACTCAACAGCCTGGCTGACGCCATCGTGCTGCAGAACCTCAGCGTGCTAACCCGCGGCAATACCCTCAAGCCCAAGGTGCTGCTGCTGGGCGGACCGAATACCTACCTGCCCTTCCTGCAAGACTGCTGGCGCCAGCGCATTCCCGAGACCTGGCGCGACCGCGGCTTCGACTACCCCAAAGACGTGCCCCTCGAAGAACTGATCTTCGTGCCGGAAAACGCCGATCTGTACGCCGCTTTCGGCGCCGCAGTGTACGGCATCGCCGAGGGCGAGCACAGCGTTCAGTACCGCGGCAGCGCTGGCCTGGAAGAGTTCATCAAGAACGGACGGCGCGCGCGCCTCGGCGAGCAAGCCGGGCCACCGCTCTCCGTGGATGAAAACGAGACCACGAGTTTCGTCGACACCTACAAGATCCCGAAGTTCGTAGCCCACAGCTATCAGCCCGGCGACGTCGTGCGCGCCGTAATCGGTTTGGACGGCGGCTCCACCAGTAGCAAGGCGGTGCTGGTGGACGAAGCCGGCGAGATCATCAGCAAAGCCTACCAGCTCTCCAAGGGCAACCCGATCCTGGACACCAAGGAACTGGTACTCGCCCTGAAGGAAAGCATCGAAGACCAAGGCGCTACGTTGGAGTGCATTGGGTTCGGTGCCACTGGGTACGCGGCGGACGTGCTGGAAGAGTGCGTGCTTGCGGACGTCAACGTGGTCGAAACCGTGGCGCACATGATGAGCGCCGTGCACTTCTTCGGCGACGTGGACGTGATCTGCGACATCGGCGGCCAAGACATCAAAGTGCTGTTCATGAAGAACGGCGACATCCAAAACTTCAAGCTGAGCAACAGTTGCAGCGCCGGCAACGGAATGTTGCTGCAAGCCATGGCGGATCAGTTCGGCATTCCCGTGACGGAGTACGCGGAAAACGCCTTCAAGGCGGAGCTGGCGCCCAAATTCTCCTACGGCTGCGCCGTGTTCTTGGACACGGACCGCGTAAACTTCCAAAAGGAAGGCTTCCAAAAGGAAGAGCTCCTGGCTGGGCTTGCGCAGGTCTTGCCCAAGAACGTGTGGCAGTACGTGGTGCAGATCCCGCGGCTGGCGTCCCTGGGCCGCAAGTTCGTGTTGCAAGGCGGCACCCAGTACAACCTGGCGGCAGTCAAAGCCCAGGTCGACTACATCAAGCAACGCGTGCCCGGCGCCGAGGTGTATGTGCACCCGCATACGGGCGAAGCGGGCGCCATTGGCGCCGCGATGGAAACACTCCGTCGCTACAAGCGCTCCAAGAAGACGCGCTTCATCGGCATCGAAGCGCTACTGAACCTCGACTACGTCACGAAGAACGACGAAGAGACGGTCTGCCACTTCTGTCCCAACGAGTGCAAGCGCACCTTCATCGACACCACTCGCCCAGACGGCTCCACCAGCCGCTACATTTCCGGCTTCTCTTGCGAAAAGGGCACTGTCGAAAGCAAAGAGGCCATGCTGTCACTAGTGGCGGAACGCAAGAAGACGGCGTCGCAGTTTCCGAACATCGTGGAGTACGAGGGCCGCAGAGCATTCCAGCATTTCTACGAGCCAGCGCCGATGCCCGCTGCAGGCACCGAAATCAAGGACGTTCGCGTCACCAAGGGGCTGTTCCGCGTCCGGCGCGAAGAGTTCACCCGCGGTTTCGAACGAAGTTCCAAGGAAAGCGCGAAGAAGCGCAAGAGCGTACGCGTCGGCATGCCACGCGTGTTGAACATGTACTCGACGGCGCCGTTCTTCCGCACCTACTTCGAAGCGCTGGGGATCCCGAAAGCCAACGTGGCGTTCAGCGATCCCACCACTGAGGAACTCTGGGTTGAGGGCGGTAAGTACGGCAGCGTGGATCCGTGCTTCCCCAGCAAGGTAGTGCAGGCCCATGTGCACAATCTGCTGTTCCACAAACACGATCCAGAGCGCAAGCGGGCTCTCAACTACATCTTCTTCCCGATCCTGACCCACGTGCCCAGCTTCGTGAAGGACACCATGGACAACACCTCGTGCCCCATCGTGAGCGGCACGCCGGACGTGGTGAAGGCGGCCTTCACCAAAGAGGTCGACTTCTTCGCACAACGCGGCATCGAGTATGTCGACCCCGCGCTTTCCTTCGCCGAGCCGCTGCTGCTGGCCCGCCGCATGTTCGAAACCTGGGGGTCGCGGCTGGGAGTGACCGAAGACGAAAACGATCACGCGTGCCGTGAGGCGCAGCGCGCGCTGCTGGCTTTCGAGAACGACCTCCAAGACAAGGGCCGCGCCATACTCGAGACCGTCGAGAATGAAGATCGCATGGCCATCCTGGTGATCAACCGGCCCTACCACTCGGATCCCGGACTAAACCACGGCATCCCGGAGGAGTTTCAGGTCCTGGGCTTTCCCATCCTGAGCGCCCGCAGTATTCCTCGCACCCGGGAGTACCTCGATCGCTATTTCAAGCAGGACCTGGAAGCAGGGATCATCACCGACCCGCTGCAGCTCAATCATGTTTGGCCGGAGAACTACTCGGCCAACAGCGCGCAGAAGGTCTGGGCAGCCAACTTCGCCGCACACCACCCGAACGTCGCCGTCTTGGATCTCTCCAGCTTCAAATGCGGGCATGACGCGCCCACCTACGGACTCATCGACACCATCCTGCAGACCGCGAAAACGCCGGTGGCAGCGCTGCACGATCTGGACGCAAACAAACCGTCGGGTTCCATCAAAATCCGCGTCAAGACCTACGCCCACACCCTGCGGCTGCAGCACGAGCGCCTAGAGGACTTGTCGGACAGGAAGCGCCAGCTAGCGTATGCCATTGACAAGAAGCGCGCGGAACTTCTGGCCATGAAAGAGGCGCGCGGGCAGATGAATCCGGAGCTCGCTGCGCAGCTGGAGCAAACCCGCGAACGCATTTCCAACTACGAAGCCCGCGCCGCCGAGATCGAACTACCCAAGGGCGTCGTGCGCCTGGGCAAAAAGAGCTCCGACGGCCGCATCGTGCCCACGAAGGGCAAGCCCGACGCGCCCACGCAAACGACCCCACCACCCGCCGAGCGCCCCATCGACGCGATACCGGCAGAGTAGCTGGCTCGCCTCGCGGCATCTACGGCGCCGCCCGGCGCCGATCCCGCGCCGGTCGCAGCAAGTTTTCAAGTCCACACAGGCGAGCCCGTCGGACTAATCCGTACGGCGGCAGTAGCAGTAGACAAATTCCTGTTCTGCGCCCCAAGGCGTCGTGTGGGATTCTTCGCGCTGCTCCATTTTGCGAAACGGAGCGCCGAACTCCGCGTGCAGTCCATCGGGGTCGTAGCGCACCACGTCCAGGCCGCTGCACTGCTCCGGGCCGTGCACGCCGAAGGTGGCGACGATGATGTGTCCACCGGGCTTCAAGGCGCGCTGGGCTTGCGCGACGTAGCGGTGCCGGGCGGCCTCATCCGTCAAGAAATGGAACACCGCACGATCGTGCCACAGGTCGTAGTGTGCTTCGGGCAACTCCGCTGCCGTGACGTCGGCGGCGAGCCACGTCACGGCGTCTGCGGCGGCGCCTAATCGTTCGCGCGTTGCAGCAAGCGCCTGGTCGGAAATGTCGAGCACGGTCAGATCCGAAAAACCGCGGGACAGCAGATCGTCCACCAGGGTGGAAGTGCCTCCGCCGACATCGATGACGCGACTCGACGGCTCCAGCCCAATCTTTTCGATCAACGCCAGGGACACGCCCAGCCGGGGCTGAAACCAGCTGACATCCTGAGCGCCTTTGCGGCGGTAGACGTCGTCCCAGTGCTGCTTCGTTGCCTCGCCGGCCATGGACGCCAGGCTAGCACCGTGGAGCCCAGATCGGGAGGCGTAGCCTAAGTTGGGGCCGTGCCGCGCCCCAACAGAAAGTGGACGCGTCGGTGGCGCGTCCACTTTCCAAGGATGACCCGGCGACCACCCCTTCGCTTTTCTAGACTAGCTGCACTTGCCGGAACTGATGTAGGCCTGGACGGCAGTGTTGCAGCCTTGATCGCCAGCAGCTTTGACGCTGTCGTAGAGCTGGGTGCAGGTGTCTTTGTCCGTGCCGCTGAGGCTGTTGCAACAAGCTTGCATATCGGCGCAAGTCTTCCCACCAGTAGCGCCACCGGTGCCCGTTGCTCCGCCGGTGCCGGTGCCCGCGCACTTCTGGACTTCCGCCGAGCAGTTCGCCTGGATGCAGGGGCTCACGGTCTGGACCAGGCAGCTGGTACAACCCGCGGCGGGCGTGCACTTCTTGGCACAGGCCTCGTCGCAGGTGGTGCCGCTGATGCATGCGTTGGCGCAGACCATCATGGTCTCGCAGGCCCCCCCACTGAAGTCCGCGCTCTTGTAGCCGGCACCGAGGCACTGTTGGTACTCCGCGTCGCATTTGGTGACCGCGCAGGTTTCGAGGTCTGGGCATTGGGCGTTTGCGGTTGGATCGCAGGAATTCGTGCTGCTGGTGCCACCCGTTCCTCCGGAGGCTGCGCCCCCGCTGCCGCTGCTGTCGTCATCGCCACCGCAGGCGAACACCGTGGATGCAGAGAAAAGCGCCAGCACACTGAACTTCATTAGATTCATTGAGGATCCTTCCGCGTTCTTGATTTTGGCGGCGCGCACACAAAGCACGCCATGGTGCCGACGCTGCCGGGTCACGTCGAGTTTGTCAATGCGGCGCGCTGAGGCGCGAAGTTGCAGCGACAGAAGGCCGCCAGCCGTTCGCGACACCGACTTGATCGCGATCAAGTCGGTGTCGCTACAGCGGGAACATCCACGGCACGATCGCGAGGGTGACAATGAGCAGAACGAGCTGCAGCGACAGACCGACCCGCACGTAGTCGAAGAACTTGTAGCCGCCGGGATTGAGCACGAGGGTGTTCACGGGCGACGCGATGGGCGTGGCAAAAGCCGTGGAGGCGGCGACGGCAACCGTCATCAGAAACGCATGCGGGGAGAGCCCGAGGTCGACGGCGATCTTGTACGCGATGGGCGCCACCAAGACCGTCGTCGCGGTGTTGGAAATGACTTGGCTGAAGGCCGAGGTGAGCAGGAACAACGCGGCGAGGAGCACGTACGGCCCGTGGCCACCGAGGCCGCCGACGAAGGCGTCGACGACCAGGCGCATGCCGCCGGTTTTCTCGAGGGCAGTGGCCATGGGCAGGATGGCGGCGATCAGCACCACGCTCTCCCAGTTGATGCCGCGGTACGCAGCATTGGCATCCAGGCAGCGAAAGAGCACCATGCATACGGCCGCCAACAGCACCGCGACAACGTTCGACACGATACCGAAGGCCATCAGCACGAGCATGCCCAGGGTGATGAGAATGGCAGCGATAGCCTGCACGCCTCGGATCTTGACGTCTTCGGGCTGCCGGGGCTCTGTTACCATCACGAAGTCGCGACGCTCTTGTACCAGGTTCTTGAGGTTCTTGATGCGTCCCTTGACTAGCAGCGTGTCTCCACTCGAAAGCCGCAAATCCCGGGTGGCGAAAAAGTCGCTGGGGCTCGCGACTTGGCTGCCCACCCCACGCACGGCCAGTACCGTCGCGCGATAACGGTCGCGAAAACGGATCTGTCGCAAGCTGCGCCCGACCAAGTGGGAGCGCCGGGGAATGACGACTTCCGCGATGGATTCGTCCCCGGGCAGCGCGAGATCCACGCGCCCGGGGATCTGCCTGAGTGCAAGTTCCTTGGCGACGCGGGCGGCAGCATCTGCGTGGCCTTGGACCAGCAGGACGTCCCCGGCATGCAAGCTGGCCGTGGGCAGCGTCGGGATCGCGAGCGTATCGTGCTCG
>CBDUPW010000130.1:0-18646 GCA_965369205.1 uncultured Polyangiaceae bacterium
AGGCGCGTCGGCAATGCCCACCAAATGAAGCCACTCGGCGCGCCCTCGCTGAAGGACGGGTCGTCGCCGCCGCGCGCTGAGACCCATGCCACACCGAAGTCCAATACTTTCACCGCGCCGGAGTACGTGAGCATCACGTTCTGCGGGCAGACGTCCCGATGTACCACCGCGGGGGTCGCGCCGTGGGCGTGGTGCAGTGCGTCGGCGGCCGCAGCCACGATTTGCAGCGCGACGTCCGGCAACAAGCCTGAGCTGCGATTCCACGCGCGCTCGGCCACCGCGCCGAGATCCTTGCCCTGCACAAATTCCAGCGCCAAGTAGTGCCGTCCGTCGGCCTGCCCGTAGCTCAGGCCCCGCGCCAGGCTCGGATGGCGCAGCGTGCATGCGAGCCGCGCTTCGTTCAAGAACTGGGCGACGTGCACGTTGCTTGCTTCCAAGTGTGGCAACAGCACTTTAACGGCAACGGCGCCGTGGGCGTCGGCGTGGGCGCCGTCCCCGTCCCCTAGAGCCAAGAACACCTCTGCCATCGTGCCGAACGCAAGGCGCCGCTCGAGGACGAAGCTGCCGAGGCGGGTAGGCGTTGCCGGAAGCACTGCTGGGATGTTACCGAAAAAGCCACGGCGGCGCCTTCCATCCCGCCCCTGCCGGCTCCATGCTCTTCGGCATGTCCGAATCCGAGTGGAAGCCCACGGCGTGCATCTTGTGTGAGTGCAACTGTGGATTGCAGGTGCAGTTGGGCGGGAAAGGCGGTCAGCACCTGGTGCGACTCCGGGGCGATCGCGCGCATCCGTCGTCTCAAGGATACGCCTGCGAGAAAGCTCATCGGCTCGACCACTATCAGCATGATGCGGACCGCGTCACACAGCCGCTGCGGCGTCGCGCCGACGGAGGCTTCGACGTCATCGACTGGGACACGGCGATTCGCGAAGTGGCTGAGCGGCTCACGAAGGTGCGCGACAGCTTCGGCGGTGAAAGCATCTTCTACTACGGCGGCGGAGGGCAGGGGAATCACCTGCCGGGCGCGTATTCTACGGCGACGCGTCGTGCGCTGGGTGCCAAGTATCGATCAAGTGCCTTGGCTCAGGAGAAGACAGGCGAGTTCTGGGTGAGCCAGCAAATGCTCGGCACCTACACTCGCGGCGACTTCGAGCACTGCGAAGTTGGGATCTTCCTCGGCAAGAATCCGTGGCACTCCCACTCGATTGCCCGTGCGCGGGTGACCCTGAAGGCCATGAGCAAGGATCCGAATCGCACGCTGATCGTGATCGATCCGCGACGAACAGAGACTGCGGCGTTAGCAGATATCCACCTGCAAGTGCGCCCAGGACAAGATGCGTTCCTGGTTGCTGCGCTGGGCGCGGTGTTAGTGAGTGAGCGTCTGCTCGACGAAGCGTTCTTGGCTGAACACGCGACCGGTCTTTCCGCCGTGACAGCCGCCCTCGGTGCAGTGCCGATCCCGGACTACTGCGAGCGAGCCGGCGTGCCGGAGGCGTTGGTGCGCCAAACCGCTCGTCGGATCGCCGCTGCAAAGAGCGTGGCAAGCTTCGAGGATTTGGGCGTGCAGATGAATCGCCGCTCCACGTTGGTGAGCTACCTGCATCGCATGCTCTGGCTGCTGACCGGCAATTTTGGCAAGCCCGGCACTCAGTATGTGCCAACCACCCTAGTGAATTTGGCTCAGGGTTCGACTGGGCGTGTGAGTCCGGTGGTAGGCGCGCCGATCATCAGCGGTCTGGTGCCCTGCAACGTCATCGCAGACGAAATCCTGACGGATCACGAAAAGCGGTATCGCGCGATGATCGTGGAAGCTGCCAACCCGGCCCACTCTTTGGCGGACAGCAAACGCATGCGGGAGGCGCTTTCGGCCCTCGACACACTAGTCGTCATTGACGTGGCCATGAGCGAGACTGCTCAGCTTGCCGACTACGTATTGCCCGCGTCGACTCAGTTCGAAAAGGCTGAGGCGACGTTCTTCAACTTCGAGTTCCCACACAACTATTTTCACCTGCGCCCGCGTCTCTTTTCGCCGCCGCCCGGCCCGCTGCCGGAAGCGGAGATCCACAGTCGCCTGGCGGAAGCACTGGGTGTGTTGCGGGCAGACGATCTTGCGCCGCTTTCCGCGGCTGCGGAGACGGGGCGCACGGCGTACGCGGAAGCAATGATGGCGCAGGTGCTTCCGGATCCGCGCCTCGCGCCCTTGGCGCCGGTGATCCTATATCGCACCCTCGGGCCCACGCTGCCCGAGGAGCTCCGCGAAGGCGCGGTTGTGTTCGGACTTGCTCTGAAGGCAGCGCTTGAAAACGGTCCGTCCCTCGCCCGCGCGGGTTTTTCTGGCACTCCGCTGGAAGCAGCGGATCGATTGTTCCAAGCGGTGCTGGACAATCCCAGCGGCGTGGTCTTCGCCGTAGACGAGTGGTCGAGCGTGCAGGAGCGGATCGCCACCAACGACCGCAAGATCCATCTGGAGATCCCTGAGTTGCTACAGGCGCTTGCTGGGCTCGCCTCGGAACCGCGCGGGACAGATCCAGAGTTCCCGTTGATTCTCTCTGCGGGCGAGCGGCGCTCGTTCACGGCGAACACCATCCTTCGGGATCCAGCTTGGCGCCAGAAGGACGCCAGTGGCGCTCTACGTATGAGCCCCACAGACGCCCGAAACCTCGGCGTGCATGACGGCGACGATGTGCGGCTGTGCACCAAGCGCGACACTGCCATCGTGAGCGTGGAAGTCTCCGACACCATGCTGCCGGGGCATATGTCGCTGCCGAACGGGTTCGGACTTTCCTATCCGAAGGGGGACAAGAGACACACCACCGGCGTCGCGCCCAATGAGCTGACGGCGTCGGAGGATCGCGACCCCATCGCAGGTACGCCGTGGCACAAACACGTCAAGGCTCGCGTGGAGCGCATCGGAGCCTGACCGCGGCCACTGAAAAGGCGCCGTTCCCGTTGTGCGTGGGCCCCTTGGAGCACACCGGATCCGGCCTCTGTCGGCGGCATAAACCCGCGATATTTCGAGATTGTCGACTTCGGGAGGCGTGGCGGCCGCCGAAGCGATGAAAATCCCTCGGCGGCCGGGTAGGCTGCGGCGTCATGTCCGACGGCCTACCGAAAGCGGGCGGGAGAAAAACGCTCCCGAACGTCATGACGACGCTGCCGGAAGACGCGTACCGCCCAGAGGATCGCCCTGCATCACGACCACCGGGTCCAGACTCGGACGCACTGCGCCGCCTTGAAGCCTGGAGTCGGCAGGAGCCGGTGGTCGTACTGGTTGCGTCGGATACCTTGGGTGGGACCCTGCGCCCCGCACTGGAACTCAAAGACTTGCGCGTGCACTTGGCGCAACCGGACGAGCTCCTGAGCCGGGTATCCGGGCTGGTGCCCGATCTGGTGGTGCTTGAAGAGACGGTCGCTGGGCTTGAGCTGTTGCGCCAACTGAGCGCAGATCCCCGTGCCGGGGTCAGTCCCGTCGTGATGCTTTCTGACAAAGCGGCGCTGGCCGAACGGCTTCAAGCGTTTCGTCATGGCGCGGCAGTCGTGCTCGGCGTTGAAGACGACGTCGGCGAGCTGGCTCGAAAGATCGACGCTGCCGCCCGGGGTGCAGCCAGCCGCGAAGCGCACGAGTTGTCCGGTGCCGCCGGCGAGGCGACCCTCGACGAACTCGTGAAGACGCTGGAGAAGGAACTTCGCACGGGCATTCTCTCGGTGTGGCCTTCCGGCGAGCAAGACGCGCACGCCACGCGCTTGGTCCTCGGTGGAGGACGCCCGCTGACCGCGGCCATCGACGCCTTCGTGCGCACCATTCGCGAGAACGTGGTTTCCGCAGAAGCTTTACGTTTTGAGTTCGAGGAGCATACCGGCGGCGAGGTCGAGGAAGTTTCCGAAGAAGAACTAGAAGAATACGCGCCCGAAGCAGAGTTGTTCGGCTTGCGCGTGCTTTTGGTGGATTCGGATGCGCCGCGCATGGACGCCGTGGCCACGGCCCTTCGGGAAAAAGGCGTAGAAGTCATCGTTTCGGATCTGGCTCCGAGCGAAAGCCGCTTTCAGCGACTGCGCACCACGGACGTGGCAGCCGTGCTGATTTCACGGCACGACGCGGAACGAGCGGGCTACGACTTCATTCGGGAGATCCGCCGGGATGTGCGCCTTCGCTGGGCGCGCCTTCTGCTCGTGAATTGGGCTGGGGTCTGGGACGAGGAGTCCGGCGCGTCTCTCGACACCTTGCTGCCGGTGCTCACGCGGCTCCATCAAAAGGAGACCGAGCTGCTGCCGGGGCCGGACGACCCGCAGCCGCTGCAGACGCGCGTGGAACTGCTCGGACCGGCGAGGCTGCTGCGCGTGCTTGCGTCCGGATCGGGCCTGCGCCGCGCCACCGTGCACTCCCGGCGCCTGCTCGCGGAAATTGACTTTGACGCCGGCAAGGTACTCGGGGCGCGCGCAACCCTGGGCAGCGCAGACGGTCCGCCCTTGGAGGACGCGGCGGCAATCGCCGCGTTCCTGGTGATCGCCACTGGGAGCGTGCGTGTGGCATCCATCGAGACGCCACTGTCGACTGCCCTGATGGACACGCCCGTCGCCGTCATGGGGCGCGCGGAGCGGCAGCCCGAGCCCCTGCACCCGTCCGTCTATGCGCCGCCGATCAGTGAGCGGTTGCGCCGACTCGCGCCCCCCAAACCGCCGAGCGACAAGCCGCCTCCGATGCCCACCGCCGCGGCGGTCGTGCAACTGACGGACAGCGACGTATTCGACATGGTCGAAGGATTGGGTTCGCATCAGTCAAAGCCGGCAAAGGCTTCGAGCCCGCCGGCTCCTGCGGTGAGCCAGCGCAAGAGCGACGTGCCCTCCACGACGCGTTCTGCGCAGCCCCCAGCGGCGCAGAGCGTCGATGCGCCACCGCCGTCGCCTGCGGACAAGCGGGAGTCGTGGCCGCCCTTGGCTGACGGCGAACGCGAGGCCCAGCTGCCGGCGCTCGACTTGTCGAAGGCCACCCGGGACTCCGTGCGCGTGACCGAGGCCGCGGAGAAGGCGACACCTGTTTCATGGACGTCGAGCAGCTGGTGGTGGCTGGTCGCCGCAGTTCTCGCCATTGGGGGAGGCGTGGCATGGTACCGATCCGGTCCGAACCGCGCGTCGAGCAGTGCCGCAACGACGGGGGTTGGTACAGCGACGCCCACCGCGCCCACGCTGGCTACGGGGCCTCAGCCGCCGGAATCCGCGCCGACACCTCTCCTGGTGCCAGCCCTGCCGAAGAAGAAGCTTGCCCCTTGCGAAGAACTGCTGAGTTCGGTTCCACCGCCCCAGGGCGTGTACCCAGGAGCTGCTCTGGCGAAGTTGGCACAGGCCCGTGAAGCGCTCGCCCGTAAGAGCGTGGAGGAGGCGCGGATCCTGTTCTGCCACGGCTTGCGTTTCGATCCTGAGAGCGCCGGCGGAAGAGCGGAGCTCGCGCGACTGCTCCTGGATCAGCGCGACGGGGATCAGGCGCTGCAGTATGCGCTGGCAGCATTGCCCGGGGAGACCGCGGAAGCGGAAGCGCACTGGCTGGTGGCGGATGCCCATGCACTGGCTGGCAAGTACGATGAAGCGCGCAAGATCCTGGCGCAGCCGGGACCGATCGGTGTCGATGTGTCCGCTACGCAAAAGGACGCCGCTGCCGCCCTTGGGGCTGGCAAAGCGACCCTGGCTGAGCGTCTGTATATGCGCGCGCTGCTTCTGAAGCCGGATAGCGCAGTGGCGGCCAAAGGAGTGGCCGCGGCGCTTCGCGCTCAGGAATTGCCCGAAGCGACGGCCTGGGATGCGTTCGCGACTGCCGTAGCCAAGCGAAAGGCGCCGTGAGCGCTCGCGAAACGTTGCGATTACGGCTGCAGGGCTTCGAGCGCAGAGCATTGGCTCTTGGAGAAATGCGCTCTGCGGCTGTGGCCTTCGCCATCGTGGCGGATCCGGAACCGGCGTTCTTGCTCACGCGCAGGCCGATGCACGCTCCCCGGCACCCCAATCAGTTTGCACTGCCCGGTGGTCGCGCAGAATCAGGTGAGAGCGCGGCAGATACCGCGCGTCGCGAACTCAGCGAGGAGCTTGGCATCGACTTGCCGAAAACTGAGGTGCTCGGCGTGCTTGACGACTACGCGACACGCTCCGGCTTCGTGATCACGCCCGTGGTGCTGTGGTGTGGCGCAGGCACGGAGCCCGAGCCAGATCCCGGCGAAGTGGCGGCGGTGTATCGAGTACCGTTCACCGCACTGGCGGATGAGGACCTCGCGGTCGAAGAGCCCGGGCCCGAGCAGAAGCGGCCGATCCTATCCCTGGCTTTGGTTGGCACGCGGGTGTTCGCCCCAACCGCCGCATTGATCCTGCAGTTTCGCGAGATCGCGCTGTTCGGACGTACGCTGCGCGTCGCCCACTACGACCAGCCGCGTTTCGCGTGGCAATGAAGACCGCTCAGCGCCACTTCTTTAGGATCAGCCGAGACTCCATCGCTGTGCGTGTGATTGGCAGTTGTCCCCAAACCGGCGAGTAGAACGCACCGACCAACATCACGTTCAAGAAGAGCACGAACGCCGTCGTGGGTCGGCTCCGAAAGAGCTGACCTAGTGCAAGCGCTGCGATGATCACGCCGAAGACGTAGGCCGGCAAGTAGTGGTTGATGTAGGAATCTCGGTTGCTGAAGATCCACGGCAGGATCGGTGTCACGAAACAAAGCATTAGGAACGCGACTCGAAGGGAATTGCCGCGGGCCTGTCCTTCCGCTGCTGGACGCGCGAGAAACCAGCGCCAGGCAGCCACACAAAGACTGATCGCGGTCGCCACGACGGTTACATCCACCAACCACCACAGTGCGGGATTACCCACCCCGCTCATCACGCGGAGGAATCCCTCCGGCGTTACGTCCGAGCGCATGACGATGGGATGCGTGGGCAGAAACCATTCGTACCAATGAGATAAGTACGGGTGGGTCCAGTCCGTGAGATTTGCATGGTGCTTGTAGAGCCGAAACGTGTCGACCAGGACGGCGCGGGGGGAGTGTGGCTGCCGGGCCATCCACAGCCCCAGCGAGTACCAGCCGAAGTACACCGCAGGCGCCACTGACAAGCTCAGAAGGCCGCGCCAATGGCGGCGAGCGACCACGAGCGCCACGATCGGGACGAGGAAAGCGATCCCGCTGAATTTGACCGTACATGCCGACCCCGCAACCAGCGCCGCCAGCACATACTGAAAAGTGCCACGGGCGCTGCACGCAAGCCATACGGCCGCTACGCCCATGCAGACCAAGATCCCGTCCAGAAGTGCGGCACGGGAGTAGGCGATGAAGAACCCGTCTAGGCTCACCATCGCAGCGGCCAGCCAGCCCACGCGAGTGTCGCCACTGGCCCAGGCGGCGACGCGATTGACCAGCGGGATGAGGAGCAGGCCAAAACACAGCTGCACGATGCGCCAGGCTTGCGCGGTGTCCCCCAAGGCGCGCAGTGCACCCGCCATCATCAACTTGCCCAGCGGCGGGTGATCGTTCAAGTCTGGTCGGTGCGCCAAGTAGTTGCGGGCGTTTTCTACGAAGTGATGCTCGTCCCAAGTGAAGACGTCGGGGAACCCAAGCGCCTGCGCACGCAACCACACGCCGACGACCACGCAAAGAGCGCAGGCGAAGAACAGCGGGCGATCATAGTTCGTCGCGGCTTTCATCACGGCACCACGCATCCGACGACTTCGATGGCTCGGGCCCGTTCCGGCGCGGACCAAGCAGCGTCGCGCCGGAAGCGCGTGCGCACGTCCCGGGGCGTGCCGGCCGTCTTGACCGTGCACTGCACCGTCAAGCGCTTGTCCTCCGCGACCACCCCCGGTTCAGCGAGCTTTGCCGCCAATGCGGGGGTCTGGAAGATCCCCGCCACGAGCAGCAGCTGCCTGTCCAGGGTCATGACCGGGATCAGGCGTGTACTGGAGCCTTCCGCGTCTGGCTCTCCGGCCGCGTCGTATTCGCAGCGTGCTCCGCCGATCTTGCCTGCCCACGCGCACGCAAGCTGTGCCGCGTCACTGGGCACGAGGGTGATGTCGACGCGCTGCATCGGCAGCTGCTTCGTGCCGGCTCGCATCAGCAGAAAACCGAAGCCAACGAAGCAGAAAACCAGGAGCCAGCCATGTGCTGGCCCGGGCGCAGGAAGCAGACGGCGCGCTGAGCGCAAGAACGGAAGACCCATATGCCGAAAGAAAGCGCCGGAAGCGCCGGGCGCAGCCTACGACAAAGGGCGTCAGATACAAGCCTTCTGAGGCGGCCTCGTATTCTCCAGAAGAAGATGACGGAAGTCTCGTAGCGTCACCGCCCGCGCGACATGGAGCTTGTTTCAGTTCTAAGCTGCGGGACAGCGATGACCAAGCTGGCCAGGCGTCTTGTCCCTTCGCTCGCGCGCGTCGCGTTGCTCGTCGTTGCTTCCGTCGTTCTGTATCGACACACGCTGGACTACCACGCGTTCTTCGTGGACGACGCTTTCATCAGTCTGCGCTATTCCGAGCGATTGCTGAACGGCCAAGGCCTCACCTGGACGAACGGCGAGCGCGTCGAGGGATATACGAACTTCTTGTGGGTGTTGCTGGTCGCTGGCGTCGGTGCGTTTCAGCCGACCGCATTGGTTGGCAGCGCCAAGATCCTAGGCGTTTCTGCGTCGCTGCTGACTCTGGCGGCCGTGCTGTGGGCGCAGCGCGGGCCAGGCCTTCGCAGCTGCATCCCTGGCGCATACGGGGTGGCTGCGCTTGCCGTGAGCGGGCCCCTCGCTGCGTGGTCGGTCGCAGGGCTTGAGCAGCCTCTACTACTGGCCGCGCTCGCCTGGGGCGTGGTGCTGTCCAGCTCGTTGTTGGACGTTCGGCAGGTCAGCTTGCGACAGGCTTGGCCCGCGGGAGTGTGCTTCGCGCTCGCGGTACTCACTCGGCCCGACGGGATCTTGATGCCGGCGATGGCGTGCTTTGGGCTGCTTTTGGCGCGCACCTTCGTTCCGCCAACTCAAGGTGGGCGCCCGGGCTGGCTGAAGCGCCTGGTGCATGACGGTCTGCCCAGTGCGTTAGTGCTTGGCGCGTTGCCTCTGCTTGTGCTGGCGGCGCACCTGGTATTTCGCAAGGGGTACTATGGCGAATGGGTTCCGAACACTTATCACGCCAAAGTGGCGTTCACTGCCGAGCGTCTAGCCCTTGGCGTCCACTATCTTTCGAAGGGTGCGTTGTTTTGGGTGTTGGGGCTGCCTTGCTTGGCGACGGCCGTCGCCTTTGTAAAAGACCGGCATCGCCGCCGCCGTGTGCTGGTCTTGCTGCCGATGTTCTTGGCTTGGGTCAGCTACGTGGTGGCGATTGGCGGCGACATCATGCCCCAGCGCCGGCACTTGCTCGTCGCGTTAGTGCTGACCGTGCTACTCGGAGCAGAAGGACTGGCGTGGCTAGTTGCGCGCGGCCGGCGGACGAGCCTCTTCGCCTATGTGGTCGCGGTCGTCAGCGTAGCGGCGCTGGTGGTGCAGCAGCGGGACGATCCGGAAAAGGCTTGGGCGCTGCGGGATCTGTGGCACTGGCCGGCGCGCCCCATCGGTAGCTTTTTCCGCGCCAGCTTTGGGGACAAAGATCCGCTCTTGGCGGTGGACGCGGCTGGGGCGCTTCCCTACTTCTGGAAGGGCCGCGCCCTGGACATGCTCGGCTTGAACGATGCCTGGCTGGCCAAGCACCCGCCGAGTCGATTCGGGACCGGGCCGCTGGCGCATGAGCTTGGAGACGGCGACTACGTGTGGCGCCGCAAGCCGGACATCATCGTATTTCATCTTCCCACTGGGCTTGAGGCCGCGGAGTGGCGCGGCGGCCGTGAACTTCAAGCCAAAGCGGAGTTCGGAGCCTTCTACCAATTCGTGGTTTTTGAGACGCCGTTGCCGACGCGTGAAACGGGCCACGCCTGGTTTCGGAAAGAAGACTCCAGTCTTGGCGTGCAGCGCAGTGCCACCCAGATTGTGGTGCCCGGTCACTTGCTGAGCAGCGATCGACGTGCGCGTATTCGACTCGATCCGGAAGGCTGGGTAGGCGCGGACGTTTGGCCAGAGGCTCCAGCGCGCCTGGACTTTCTGACCCTGCAGCCCGGGCGCTGGCTCGTCGCAGCAGAGGGCCGCGGCCACGTGACGCTGAGCATTTCCGACGGACCGGAACGGCAGCCCTTCGCGCGAGGCGTGGACCGCGTCGGGGCGATGGTTCCGCGCTCCACTTCCGCGGTGACGATCACTGCCGAGCTGGCCTGGGGAGACATGGCGCGAGTCCGCAGCGTGACGCTGACGCGGCAGTGATTGGCGGGGCGTTGACTTTTGATGGGGTGGGCTGCTAGCCGGAAGCGATAGATGACACCCGCAAACCTGCACGCCGACGGCGTTGAACTGCTTGCCGCGCTGCGGGCGTCGCAGGAGCGCTTTCACGAGGTGCGCTACGAAGAGGTGACTGGCATCCACAAGGAGACCTCGGACGCGCACGGTTTGCTCCGCTTCAAGTTGATGCTCGCCCTGCAATACGACCCGGCTCCGGAGGATCACGCTCTGGCCCGTGCTGTGTTCGAGCAGGAAGTCGTGAGCCACGAGCGCTCTACGTTCCAGGGGTTGGACGACTCGCTCCAGCTCGGCGCGTACTTGCTGTGTGGATACCGTGATCCACAGGACGTGTGGCTGCTGTGGCGCGCGAAGACCGCGAACTTCGACACGGGATGCGGCTTCGACGGCGAGTATCTCGTGAGTTGCGGCGTGGAGGACACCTTTGGCTATTTGGCCGGACAAACCCACCCGGACAAAGACGACTTGCTCGAATACCTTGGTGGCAGCATTGAGGACTGTCCGTTCGACGCAAGCGGTGTCGAGCGTTGGTGGGAAGCCCAGCGACGCTACTTTCCGGCGACGCCGGAGCAGGAGAATCCCGTCACGCTTCTATATCGCGCCATCAGTTTCGGGGCGATCGAGCTCGGGCGTCAACTGCTAGACGCCTGGGAAGCCGCGCAACGGATCCGCGACGTGGCCATGCTCGACCACCTGCGTCGCCGTCGCGAAGATCTGGCGCAGCCCGAACTGGCTATCGCCGCACAGCGCGAGCTACTGGCGCAGAAGGATCTTAGCGATCATTGGGAAGTCACATCCGCAACCAGAGATCTGGCGCAGATCCTCTTGCGGGCTGAGCAGCCCGCATCCGCCTGGGCCACGATACTTTCTTTGCAGAACCGACTGACCCAGTTCGACGACTGGAAGCCCTGTGGCCTGGGTCGCATGGTGGTGGAAACCGCCATCGACGCGAGTCTAGCGCTGCCCACCGGGCATGCGGACAAAGCGACTGCACTGAATTGGGCGAAAGCACGGCTCCAAGAGGGGTGTTCCCACTCGCCGCTGATCTTGGAGCGGGGCATGCAGGCCGCGCGCGAACTGCAAGACGAGGCCACGGAGCGCTTCTTTTCGAAGCTACGGCTGACGCCCTGAGCGCGGGCGGCTGAACGGGGCGCGCCAGGGCGCGACCCACAAACCGACATCAACGCACGGGCAACCCAAAGTGCCAGCCAAGGCTGCGGGAGATGTGTCCCAATATCGAGTGTCCGCGCACGCTGCCACCCTTGGCGTTCACTCGGGGGCTCGATACGGCAATGCCGGCGCGTCCCGGAGCCACGGCTACGATCACACCGCTGACGCCGCTCTTGGCGGGGAGCCCGGTCGCGGCAAGGTGCGCCCCGGATTCATCGTACATGCCGCAAGTGGCCATCAGCGAGACGACCGCGGACACCGTTTCGTTGCGCAGCACGCGATAGCCCGCGCCCGGCGCGTGTCCGCCGCTGGCCAACACTGCCGTCAATTGCGAGGCTTGGCGCACGCGTGCATTGAGCGAGCACAGCGAAAAATACACTTCCAGGGTGTCGTTCACGTCGCCGCGAATCACGCCATTGTGTTTCAAGAAGTACGCGATGGAGCGGTTGCGATCGCCGGTGCTGCGCTCCGAGGCCAACACTTTGTCGTCGATGGGGATGCTTTCGCCATACAGCCGTTCTGCCCAGCCCTGGATCCAGCCGAGGCGTTCCGGAAGGCTTCCGACTAGCTGTCCGCACAGGGCGATGGCGCCTGCGTTGACCAAGGGGTTGGCTGGGCCGGGGCCATGGGTTTCGAGACGCGCCAAGGATGCAAAGCTGGAGCCGGACGGCTCTTTGCCGACGACACGAAACACTGCGTCCGCGCCACGCTCTTCGAGCAAGCCAGCGAGCACGACCAGCTTGGCCGAGCTCTGCAGCGTGAAGGCATGCGTCGCCGCGTCGCCTGCTTCGAACAGCTGCCCGTTGATGGTGCGGACGGCGACGCTCGTGGCGTCGAGATCCACATTGGCAAGCTCCGGGATGTACTGAGCCGGCCCGCCGTCCATTAGCGGGCGGGCCTCGGCAACGGCATGATTGAGCGCGGCTTGGATCGGATGCGTCACCGCAAGCGGTGTACGCGCGGTGGGAATAGAAGTCGAGAGCCCCGCCGCAGCGCAGCGGGGCCAGCCTACAACTCAGCGACCGCGTGGGCGGAAACTGCGGGTGCGTCGCGGGCCCGAGTTTTGACTCTGCGCGGGCTTCGCGACTTCGCCATGCCACGGGACTTCGGCTGCAGCCCCCCGCGGTGCTTCACGCTGCCGATCGGCAGGCGCGCTCGCCGCACGCGAAGCGCTTGTGCCCGTCGCCTGCGAAGCGGGTCGTGGACCGCCAGCGTTGCGTCCGCCACTATTGCGACCGCCGCCATTGCGTCCGCCAGCGTTGCGTCCGCCACTATTGCGACCGCCGCCATTGCGTCCGCCACCGCTGCGACCACCATCGTTGCGTCCGCGATCGTTGTCCCGCGCTTCGCTCTGACGGCGATCCAAATCCGCCTGGACCCGCTCCGGTGCGGGGGGCAGCTTGCTCTCGTCGCCCTCAGGCACTTTGAGTCGGATCAGGCGCTCGATGTCGCGCAAGAAAGCGCGCTCTTCGCCGTCGCAGAACGAAACGGCGATGCCACTGGCGCCCGCGCGGCCTGTGCGGCCAATGCGATGCACGTAGCTTTCGGGGATGTTCGGCAAGTCGAAGTTCACCACGTGGGTGATGCCGTCGATATCGATGCCGCGGGCTGCGATATCCGTCGCGACCAGCACGGCAATGCGTCCGTCCTTGAAGTCGCGCAGAGCGCGTTCGCGTGCACCTTGGCTCTTGTTGCCGTGGATGGCAGCGGCACCGATGCCGCCGCGGCTGACTTGCTCTGCGACGCGGTTGGCGCCGTGTTTCGTGCGGGTGAAGACCAGCGTGCGCTCCACGCCCTCGGCGCGCAGCACACGCTCGAGCAGGGCGCGCTTGCCGATGCGATCCACGAAGTACACGGATTGCGTCACCAGCTCCGTGGTGGAGGCGACGGGCGTGACTGCCACGCGGACGGGGTCGATCAAGATGGTCTTGGAGAGCGCCGCGATGTCGCTGGGCATGGTGGCCGAGAACAGCAGCGTTTGGCGCTTCTGGGGCAGCTCACGGATCACGCGACGCACGTCGTGGATGAAGCCCATGTCGAGCATGCGGTCCGCTTCGTCCAGCACAAAGACCTCGAGGGCATCGAGCTTGACGAAGCCTTGCGCGATCAGATCGAGCAAACGACCCGGAGTGGCAACGACAATGGCCGGTCCACGGCGCAGTGCCTGCTCTTGGGGACGCTGGCCCACGCCGCCGTAAATCACGGTGTGGCCAAGGCCGAGGTTTTGCCCGTAGGCGCCGGCACGCTCGCCGATCTGCGCAGCGAGTTCTCGCGTGGGCGTCAAGATCAACGCCCGGATGGGTTTGCCACCTGCTTGCTTGGGGGCACGCTGGGAGAGTTGCTGCAGGATCGGCAGCACGAAGGCCGCGGTCTTGCCGGTGCCGGTCTGCGCGCAGCCGAGCAGATCTCGCCCCTGCAGCAATGGGGGAATGGATTGGGTCTGGATCGGCGTGGGCTGTTCGTAACCTTCGGCGAGCACAGCTCGCACCAGGGCGGGGATCAGACCAAGCTTGGTAAAGGGCGAGGCTAGGACCTCGGGGGAAGGGGACTTGACCGGCCGCGCGGCGGCACCCTCTTGGTGGGCGTTGCGCTGGCTCTTGTCTTGGCTATTGCGGACGGGCGCGTGCCCAAGCCGCTCGGGACTAAAGGAATTCATCTGAAAATATACTCTTTCTGGGCGGCGAACCTGCCGCAGGAGTCACGTTTTCGGAGCGCCGGGGTACCAGGCACCACAGGCCAATAGGGGCCACACGATTCGTGAACGGCGCTTAACTAGCGCGAAGCGGCCGGCTTGGCAAGCGGGGTGCGCTTTTGGAAGCCCTGAGCTTCCGCGCCCTGGGCCGCGGCCAGAGCCCCACGGGGCGGCCCGCGCGTCGGCCTTGGCCTTGAAAAGCGCGCGCGAAGCTGACAGTTTCCGCCCCCGTGCTCCGGCTCGACTCCGTTTCCAAGCAACACGGCAAGCAAATCTTGTTCATGGAGGCGTCCATGAGCGTGAATGCGGGTGAGAAAGTCGGTCTGGTCGGACCCAACGGGGCGGGCAAGTCCACCATCTTCCGCATGGTCGTCAAGGAAGAGGAGCCCGACGGCGGCAACGTCAACATCGATCGCGGTGTGACCGTCGGCTACTTCAGCCAAGACGTCGGCGAGATGTCCGGCCAAACCGTGGTCGAAGAAACCATGGCCGGGGCTGGCGAGGTGAGTGAAGTCAAAAAGGAGCTGTTCGAGCTCGAGCAAGCCATGGCGGATCCCGCGCGCGCCGACGAGCTCGAAGCCATCATAGAGCGTTTTGGCACGGTGCAGGCGCGCTTCGACGAACTCGACGGCTACGCCCTCGAAGCGCGTGCTCGCGAGATCCTTGCCGGTCTCGGCTTTCGCCCAGCAGTCGTCGACGACGACGTGGGCAAGCTCAGCGGCGGTTGGAAAATGCGCGTGGCCCTAGCCCGCATTCTGTTGATGCGCCCGGACTTGCTGCTACTCGACGAACCGACGAACCATCTCGACATCGAGAGCATCATCTGGCTCGAAAGCTTCTTGCGTGCCTTCGAAGGCGCTCTGGTGATCACGTCTCACGATCGCGAACTACTCAATCGCCTGGTCACCAAAATCGTGGAGATTGACGGCGGCGACCTGACAACCTTTTCCGGCAACTACGATTTCTACGAGCAGCAGCGCGAGATCGCCGCAGCCCAGGCAGAGGCTCAGTACGCACGGCAGCAGGCCATGCTCGCCAAAGAAAAGGCCTTCATCGCGCGCTTCAAGGCCCGCGCCAGCCACGCCGCTCAAGTGCAGTCCCGGGTCAAGAAGTTGGAAAAGATTGATGTCGTCGAGCCGCCGAAGAAACGCCGCGTCATCGAATTCGACTTCCGACAGCCCGAGCGCTCCGGGGAAGACGTGGCCAAGTTCGAAGGCGTGTACAAAGCCTATGGCGACCACGTGGTGTACGCGGGCTTAGACTTCTTGATCCGCCGCAAAGAGCGCTGGTGCGTGATGGGCGTCAACGGCGCCGGCAAGAGCACCTTGCTCAAGCTGATCGCGAACGCTTCCAAGCCTGACAAAGGCGAAGTGACGGTCGGCGCCAGCGTGAAGCTCGGCTACTTCGCCCAGCACGCCATGGAGCTGCTGGACGAAAAAGACACCGTCATCGAGCACCTGCAGCGCAACTTCGCCCACGCGAACATCGGCACCCTGCGCACCCTGGCGGGCGCATTCGGCTTCACCGGCGACGACATCGACAAGAGCTGCCGCGTGCTTTCCGGTGGTGAAAAGGCGCGCTTGGTCTTGGCCACGATGCTCTTCGACCCGCCGAACTTCCTAGTGCTGGACGAACCCACGAACCATCTGGACATGGACACCAAGGACATCTTGGTCAAAGCCCTGTCCAACTTCGAAGGCACGATGCTGTTCGTCTCCCACGATCGCAAATTTCTCGGCGCCCTGAGCAACCGCGTGCTCGAGCTTTCCGACGGTGACGTGCGTACCTACGGCGGTGGCTACACCGAATACGTCGCCGAGAGCGGGCACGAAGCCCCCGGCGTCGGCTGAACGCCTCGGCGCTACTTCTGCCGCAGCTTCTCGCAGGCGCCGGTCTTCGGGTTCTTGTCGTAGCCGTCCGCGCAGAGGGAGCACTTGCCCTGGGAGTCGTGCGCGTAGCCGTCGGGGCAGGGGTCGAAGCATTTGCCTAGAACGAGGACTTTGCCCGGTGGGCAGGTGGGCTGTTTCACACAAGCCCCGGTCTTCGGGTTCTTTTCGTAGCCGCTGGCGCAGAGTGAGCACTTGCCGTCGCTGTCGTGAGCGCGGCCTTCGGGGCATGGGTCGAAGCATTTGCCCAGGACGAGGACCTTGCCCGGTGGGCAGGAGGGCGGCTTTTCGCAAGCGCCGGTCTTCGGGTTTTTGTCGTAGCCGTCCGCGCAGAGGGAGCACTTGCCCTGGGAGTCGTGGGCGTAGCCGTCAGGGCAGGGGTCGAAGCATTTGTTCAAGA
The DNA here is from genome assembly GCA_965369205.1 of uncultured Polyangiaceae bacterium. Taxonomy (GTDB): domain Bacteria; phylum Myxococcota_A; class Polyangia; order Polyangiales; family Polyangiaceae; genus JACKEA01. Next base: position 16,471 of record CBDUPW010000130.1, read on the forward strand.
TGCGGACCTTGCCGTCGGGGCAGGCGGAGCCCTTCGCTTGTGCTTGGGTCAAGATCAGGATGAAGCAGCCGCAGACGGCCAGCGGGAACAGGCGCAATTGGGATCGACTCAAGGCAGGGCTCCTGCGGTTGGGACGGTGGTCGGAAGCAAGCATGCAAACCTTGTTATGCTGGGGGCGTGGTCGTCCTTCCCAGATCTTTTGCGACGGCCTGCGCCACGGCAAGCGCGAAAGGGCGTTTGGGTCGGCGAATGTGCAGCGCCATCAACGCCAGCGCCTGAATCGCGCCAGCGCACACCCCAAGATTGGCGCAATCCGTATCTCGGCGCCCCGGCGAACATTACCGCCATCCGAGAGAACGTCGTCGCTCCTCGGCGCGCGGAGGGCTTCGCTCTCAGCGGCCGCGGCCGAGCGGATTGTCAGACTCAAGCAACCGTTGCGGAGCCCACGGCGCAGTTGGGGCGGCCGACGACTACGGGCGCCCGGCGCCGAGGGCGGCGTCGTATACGGTGTCGACGGAGAGGCGGGCTTCGATCGAAGTGAGTTGGATGCTTTCGCCCGGGCCGGCCACCTCGATGGTCCACTCGCCGTCGGGGCCGCGTCGCCTGAGTTCGATGCATCGCTCCCGATGCGAAACGAGAACGTATTCATGTAGACTCGGAATGTGACTGTAGTGCAGCGTGAACTTGTCGCCGCGGTCATACTCCTCGGTGCTTTTGCTGGTGACCTCGACCAGTACCGTCGGATTGGTGAGGGTGTGGCCCTGCACGTCATCCGGGTCCAGCTCCGCTTCACCACATAGCACCGTTGCGTCTGGATACGTGGCCTTCCCCGTTTCGAGCACACGCACACGCAAGTCCGACGTAGCCACTCGACAAGGCCCGCCGCGAAGCTGCATGCGAAGCTCGGCAATCACGTCGGCACAAAGCAGCGCATGTTCGACGCTGCCGCCCGCCATCGCGTAGATTTCGCCATCCAGAAACTCATGGCGCACGTTGCTGTCCGCTTCGAGCGTTAGGTAGTCTTGGTAGGTGTAACCGTGCAGCCGGCGGGCAGTGCTCACCCTCGAAAGCTAGCACGGCGCCCAGACCCTCCCAAGCCAGGGCCGCCGAGCGGGTCGCGGTCGCCATCCTTGGTTCCGGTTCTTGGGCTGCGTCACGGCATTGCTTCCCCTTCCCGGGTTGATCGCAGCTGCTCGGCGGCTCGGCAGGTCTACCCAGGTCAGCGGTTCGCGCAGTAGACGATGAGCTGCAGCGCGCTTGAGACGGCGAGGGCGATCAACACGGCGTTGACCAGACCGTCGAACCACTTGCCGAAAGCGCGCAGCTGCGGCTTGAACAACAGCTTGCCTGCGATCAGGAGCACAAACGCGATGGCGAGGACTTTAAGCAGCACGGGGACTCACGTGGCGCGGACTATACTCGCGCAGGCGTCGCCTAGTGGGTTTCGTTTCGCTCGAGGGATCGGACCGCAGTGTTGCGGTCTGAGACAGGCGTGATGCACGGTGGCGTGGCGAGGTGGCAGAGCTGCTAGACTGAGCCCGTGGCTGGAGTAGTTCGGATTGCATGGTTCGTCGCGCTGTTGGCGCTTTCCTGCTCCCGCTCGCCGCCGGATCGCGCGCACGCGTCGCCGAGCACGCAAGGTTCCGCCGCCGTCGCGGCAAGCGCCGCGTCATCTTCGCCGCCGAACAGCAAGTGCTTGCCCGCGCAAGCGTGCCTGGCGTGGCAAGGCTGCGTGCGGATCGTGCCCGGGGCGGGTGGCGCGTGGAGCGTTGTGCAGTCGGAACGCGCCGACTTGAAGGGGCAGCTTGCAACCTACAGCCCAAAGAACGTGTGTAGCGACGGCTCGAGCTGTCCTGCCGCTGTCATGGATCCGGCATTCCTGCAATGCCCGCCGCATACGATCCCGCCGGTGGTGCTCCGGCCCAACTTCGAGTGCGTCGAGCTCGACGGGCGCTGCCGGTCGAAGATGCTGCCGCCACCGCCGGAACCTCCGCCGCCACCACCTTCGGGAAGTGCGCTGCTCAAAGAGCGCGAAGCCGCGCTGCGCGGCTGTTATCCGAAGGCCGCGACGGGAACGGTGGTGCTGACTTGGACGGTGGCAAAGGACGGCGCCGTGGGCCGCATCGAAGTGGCGCCGATGCAGCCAGGAAAACGCGACGAAAAAGCGGAGGCCTGC
>CBDUPW010000131.1:0-18583 GCA_965369205.1 uncultured Polyangiaceae bacterium
CCGCAGAACGTGATGCTCACGTACTCCGGCGCAGTGAAAGTATTGGACTTCGGCGTGGCATGGGTCTCAGCGCGCGGCAGCGATGACCCGCCCTTCAGCAAGTGCGCTCCGAGTGGGCGGCTCGTCGGCACTGCCGCCTATTGCAGCCCAGAGCAACTATTGGGGGCGCCGCTGGACGCGCGCGCGGATGTATTCAGTCTTGGCGTGCTGCTACACGAACTGCTCACCGGCAAGCGACTCTTCCGGCGCGACTCAGATCATCAAACCATGCTCGCCGTAATCGAAGCCGATGTGCCCAAAGTCTCGCAGCTACGCCCGGAGCTAGAAGCGCTAGACGAAGCAGTGCTCAGAGCATTGCAGCGCGACCCAAGATGGCGTTTCTCCACCGCAGGCGCATTGGCCGAGGCATTGCGGACGCTGCTGTCGCCCGAAGCGCCGGCGCTCGCTGGCGTCCTAGCAGCGCTCTACCCGGAGCCGCCTTCAGCCTAGGTCTGCGCGACAGTTCCAGCACAGCTCGAAGTTGCCGGGATTCGTCTCTTTGCACTTCGGACAACGCACGTCGTCGACGATGGTCTTCCGATTGGACTCGAACTTGTCGATGATCGCACGAGCAGCGTCGAAATCCGCTGCTTTCGCGAGCCACACTTCCGGATGCACCGGCACCTCGGGATAGGATCCCACCAAGTTCACGTTGCGCAGCTCCGCCTTCAAACCGGCTTCGAGCAGCACGTCGAGCACGAGCTGCGCCTCGATAACGTCCTGGGCCTCATATACACGCACGCTGGGCTCCCATGATCTGATTCGCTGGTTGAAGGATCGATTACGGCAGGCCAGTCCCTGGCGGGTTTTGGGTACACCAAGTCACCCCCGCGGGATCCGGCGCGGCGGAAGGCGCGCCGCTTGGGGGCGTCACAAATGGCGGGTTCGCAAAGTCGAACATGTCGAGCATGGGCCAAGCATTGGAGTCGCGTTTGGTGAGCGAGGGCAAGTCGAAGCGGTTCTGTATGAAGCGCGTCACGCTGGTGATGTCCGTGACCAAGTGACTGACATAACCCGCCTTGTTGAAGGGCGACATGATGAACAGAGGAGTGCGGATCCCTAGGCGGTCGAAACGGTTCGTTGGGGGCAAGAGGTTGTCGGGTTCGCAAGCCTCGGGAGGGGGCACGTGATCGTAGAAGCCTCCGTGTTCATCATAGAACACGATCAACACCGTCTTCTTCCAAACCGTCGGGTTGCTGGCAATGGCCTGATAGATGTTGCTGACGAATTGCTGCCCGAGCTGGATGTTGGCCGGCGGGTGCTCGTCGTTCTGCCCAGCGCCTAGGAAATTCGGGTCGATGATGGACACATGCGGCAGGGCGTCAGCCTGCACGTCCTTGTAGAACTCCGTAGTGTGCACGCCGATATTCTCTGAACTCAAACCCCACACCACCGCAAAAGACGTAGCGCCGTCGCGATAGATCTTCCAACTGCGCCCGGCTTGCTTCAGCTGATCCGTGATCTTCGGTGCCTTGTAGAAGGTATCCGAGGTGATCGGGTCGATGGTGCCCGTGTGAATATTGCCCCAGGACGTTGCGCCGTAGAAAAAGAAGCGATTGGGCCAAGTGGGGCCGAGCAGCGAGCAGAAGTGACGGTCACTCATCGAAAACGTCTTCGAAGCCCAGTAGTAGAACGGCAGATCCTTGTCGGTGTAGTAGCCCATGGCGCGCGCGCCACTGGGATTATTGGTCGTGACGAAACCGTCCATCGCGCCAGCGTTGTATTGGGTGTGAGTGCCGTCCCACTCGTGATTGACGTCTTCGATGCAATAGCGCGTCTCGTGATAGCGCTGCACGGGCTTGCCCGTAGTCGGGTCCGGGTTGCTGTCCGTAGGGCTCGCTACGTCGACGTCCGTAACACCGTAGGCCGGCAGGCTCGAAAAGTAGTGATCGAAACTGCGATTCTCCATCATGAGCACCACGATGTGTTCGAAAGGCAACGCGTCACCATGGGGCACTTGCGGGCCGATGGTGTCGGTGGTCTTCAGGCCCGAGCCAAACTGGCACCCGGCGCGCTTGGCGGCATTGACGTCGTAGCTCGGCACTTGGCTGGGTGTGCCGCCGCCGCCATCCACGGGCGGCACTGCACCGGTGCCGCCGCTTGCACCGCTACCGGCAGTTGCCGCTGTGCCCGCCGTGCCGCCGCCCCCCGAAGCCGCTTGCCCCCCACCACCGGAGGCACCCGCTGTCGCTGCGCTGCCACCACCACCACCGCGCGTCGCGCCTGACTCGTCTCCGCCACAACCGGCACATGCCAAGCCGAACGCACATGCCACAAGCTCGCGTCGCATGCGCCCAGAGTACGGGGCGCGGCGGCGGAGGTCGAGTCAAGTCGCAGCAGCAAAGTGCTTTTCGTCGATCAAACCGGCACCGCGCGTCGCCAGTACGGTGCCAAATCCGACCATACACAAGCCAAAGCTCAGCGCTTCCCCCAGCCAAGGCAGCGCGCCGAGCACCAACCACAGCGCACAGCCGACTGCCAGGTGTACGTAAACGTTGCCCGTGCGGTGTCCAACCAGAGCGCCGCCCACCGTGGCAAGCGCGGCGCAAACTCCGGCATAACCAAACAGCGCGGCGCAAACGACGGCCGCAAGCGCGAGGGGAATGCCGAGCACGGTCACGCACAGGGCGATCACCAGCACGGAGCCCACTAGGGTCGCAACCAGCCCCAACGCGAAACAGCGCATCGGTCGGCGGGCGATCTCGGCCTCGAGCTTTTCCATGCGCGCCGGCGCCAGCGCCACCAGCACGACGCCGATCACAAACATGACGATCATGCGACTGACGGCTTCGGTCGCTGCTTCCCAAAGACCGAGGGTGGCGTCGAATAGGCCGTGGTCCACAGGCGAACAACCCAAGAGGGAAAGCGTGAGGGCGGCACAAGAACCAAGAAGAAGTGTGTGGCGATGGAACATGATGATGTCTCCGAAAAGCCCCGGCAAAATCCCTGGGGACGTTGGGCATTCGTCCGACGGCGGGAGAATATTTCACGCAGACCACCCGGAAGCGGAGTCGCGCCACGCGGGCAGCGGAAATGCGCTAAAATGCTGGTCCGTGTACCGGCTCTGGGATCCAGTCTGCTTTGGGCTCTTCGCGAGTTCCGTGATCGGCTGCGCCTTCGGCAACGACGATCTCGACATCAAGAAGTCGACAGACTCGGGCGCGGACTCCGGCGTGAGTGTCGCGGACTCGGGCTGGGGCGTCGGCGGCAACAGCGGCTACGGGGGGTACGCCGGAGCGGGCGGGCTAGCCGGAGGTGCTGGGTTTGCAGGTAGCGCCGGGAGCGGCACGGGGGGCACCGGTGCACTGCCGGGGGGTCCGTGCACTCCTGGCGAAAAGCAGAGCTTGGGCCCCTGCGAAAAGTGCGGGACCAGTGAGCGCGTGTGTTCCTCCGCGGGACAGTGGAACGCGCCTACCTGCGAGAGTCACGGCGTCTGCAACTCCGGGGAGCAAGCTACGGAGGCCTGTGGCACGGCCTGTGGCGCACGCAGTCGCACATGTGACTCCAGCTGTAACTGGGGCACTTGGTCCACGTGCACGTCCGGCGGCGTGTGCTCGCCAGGTAAAACTGATGTGCAGACCTGCGGCAACTGCGGGCAGCAAACGCGCACGTGTCGCAACGACTGCACCTGGGACAGTTTCGGCGCGTGCTCCGGTGAAGGTCCCTGCCAAGCGGGCACGACCCAGGCCGGCGGCTGTGACGCCTGCTCCCAAAAGGTCTGCCAGAACAACTGTACCTGGGGCACGTGCCAGCTCAAGTCGGGGAACCAATGCAACTACAACTCCGGCACGAACTACCAGTGCTGTGGCACGGACAAGTGGCAATTTTGCAGTTCCAGTTGCCAGTGGTTCCCGTGTCAGTCATGTAATGGATCCTCCGGATGTCTAAGCGCATGTTGAACCTTCCCCTGCATTTGAGCCTCTTGGGCGCGCTGGCCGCCCTCGCCGTCTTCGGCTGCTCTGACGACACTTATGTGGCAACCAACGAGCTCTTGGACGATGCCGGCACAGCAGGCTCGGGCAGCGGCGGATCCGCGGGCAGCGGCGGATCCGCGGGCAACGCGGGCAGCGCCGGCAACGCGGGCAGCAGCACCGGCGGCGCTTCGGGCGCCGGAACCGGCGGCACGACGGGGACATGCACACCGGGCCAGAAACAGGACGTGGGCGGCTGCGCCAAGTGCGGCACCAAGCGCCAGACCTGCGACGCCGGCGGCAACTGGGGCCCAGAGCAATGCGAAGACCAGGGCGCCTGCAACCCCGGCGACGAGGACACCGCGGCGTGCAGCGATACTTGTGAAGCCAAGACCTGCAAGAGCGATTGCAGCTGGGGGGCCTGCGGACTCAAGTCCGGCGCCAAGTGCAAGTACAACAGCGGCAGTGAATGGCAGTGCTGTGGCACCAACAAGTGGCAGTTCTGCAACTCCGCAACCTGTGACTGGCACCCCTGCGCGGACTGTGGCGCGTCCAGCAGCTGCCAGAATGCATGTTAGCGGAGCGCCAGCTTTCCTAGAGCGTCAGCGCGCCCTGCTTCCACTGCACTTCCTTGGGTTTGCCGCCAGCGCCAAGCTGCGCGGGCACACTCACAACCTCCGGCAAGCCGTCACTTTTATTCCCAAACGCCAGGGCGGTCACCACGACGGACAGCGGTTGTGTCGGCTCCAGCTCCTCAGGACGCTCGACTTCGAGGGTGACCTCCTCGGCACTGGAATCGAAGGAGAACAGATAGAGCCCGGCGCTCGCAGCTGACACGTCAGCCGGCACCACTTCTTTGCCTGCGGGCCCCGTGCGCGCCAGGCTCAGTTTCAACGCCGACATGCCTCCCGGTGCGCGCACCAAAAGGGCCACTTTCCCGAGCTCCCGCGGCAACTCAAGGGAATGCGCCTTGAGGGTGGTGAGGGTTTCCGGGGAGTGCTTGCCTGCGCGCGCTTCTGCAAGGAGCACCGAAGCCAGCTGACCCGCAAGATGCGCAACGTCTGCATTGCCGTCGCGACCACCGGTCTCGACGACGCGCAGCAACAAGCGCCGCGCGACGTCCACACGACCCGCTTCAGCGTTCGCTCGCGCCAGGCGCACGATCACAGCCGGGTCATCCGGCGCCAAGGTTTCGAGCACCGCATAGTGGGCGGTGGCGGCTTCGCTGTAGCCCTCGTTCATCAGCCGGTCGCCCAGAAACGCCCGCGCCCAAGGGTCGTAGGGCGCCCGTTCGGCGATCTCACCGAAAGTGCGACGCGCGTGGTCCTCGGCTTTGACTCGATGCAGTGCGGAAGCGATCTCCGCAAGCAGCTCCACCGGAGCGAACGCGTCGCTGCGGGCGCGGCGTGCTTCGTCCAAGAGCGCGCTCTTGTCGCCGGTGCTCTCCAGCAGCGCGACGAAGCGCGCACGCAGTCTTGGGTCGTGGGGCGCGACCGTGAGAAAGCGGCGCACCACAAGGAGCCGTGCAGCGTCGCCCTTCGCCGCCTTGTACGCTTTCACGAACGCGGGCCAGGGCAGCTGCTCCGCGCCAAGCAAAGCCGAGCGGATCGCGACAAGCTCTTGGGGAGACCGTGCGCGACGCACGGTCTCTTTGCGCACGAAGTCAGCGGCGTCTGCTTCCCCTTCTCGGCGCAGTTGTACCGAAAGCGCGACGCGCGCCACGCCGTCGGGACGGGCCTGAAGCATGAGTTCAAGCAGCGAGCGGCGGTCTGCCCAGGTGCGTAGCTCGCAGGAGTTCTTGGCGGACATGTAGACGGCAAGTGGGTCCTCAGAAGCCAGGCGCACATGCCAGACGCCACGCCGATAGGGCAGCGCTGTCTTGGAAACCTCCGAGCACTTTGCAGCGCGAGTGCGTTTCGGCGCGGGCAACACCAATTCGTAGTTCACAACCACGGAGAGACCGCTCTCAGGATACGACAGCGCAGCGAGCGCCAACTCGATGCACTGGTTCATCGATGCGTCTTCGGAGAAGCGGTCTTCGCCGCGTACCCGCACGTTCTTCGCGCGGCCGTCGCCGTCCACCTCCAGCTGCACCTGCAGATTGCCGCTCAGCTCCGGGCGCCCCGCCGCTCGCGAATTGCGACACGCACCGACTTCTCGGTACGCCGCTTCCAGCCGCGCACCGACCCGTGTGGACACGAGGGAAGACAGATTGCCACTACTGCTTTCAGAGTCCCCGGACAGCGCATCACTGAGCACGGCGCCGCGCACCGCGTGAGCGCCAAAGCTGAAATCAGCTTCGTGCTCTGGCGTAAGCAGCCGGACCGCTGGGTGTGTAGCGGTGTAAGACGCCTTTGAGTGATGGAAGGCCGTCCAGGGAGTGAGCAGGCCCACAGAAAGCGCGACATCCGTCACCGCTTCGCGACCTTTGCCCGTGCGCAGCACGTCGTCCACCCGCGCCTGGGCCCAGCGTCGCGCCACGTCGTCGGTCCGCGGCGCCGTGCGCCACGCCAGAAGCCGCCGCTCCTCTTTCATCTCGCCGTCGTGGCGGAAGCGGACCTTCGCGGCGCTGGGTGCCATGCCGCGCAGCTTGCCCACCAAGAGCATGGGTTCGCCCAGAGGAACGGAGCGACGCGTGCGAGGATAGACCTGCTCCACGTCCGGACCAAGGTCTACCTCGACGTTGGAAACCGCTGGCACCAACGCATGTTCGATCAGCGCCGTCGCGGCACCGGCGGCCTCTACGGAGTCCTGCACCGCGAAGTAGCGCCCAGCGCTGCGGGCCAGCGTGGCAAGCGCTCGCACATTGACCACGGGACCAATGCCAACGGCCGACATCCGAGGCAGACCCGCGGGTCGCGCCGCGAGGGTCTCAACGATCTTTTCGGCGTCGGACTCGCCGGCCGTCGCGTAGCCATCGCCGACGTACACCACGGTCGCAGAGGGCTCGTTCGCCACCAGGCCCGCAGCGTGATCGAGCATGTCCGAAAGATCCGTCGCGCCGCCTGGGGAAAGCTCGTCCAGCGCCTTTTGGATCGCGGCGCGCCGCTCGGGAGTCACCGCCCCTGCGTCCTTGGGGCCCACAGCGCGCGCGCTTTGATCCCCAGCAACGACCGCCAACTTGTCCCGTGGACCGAGCGCGTCCATCACGGCGCGAACGAAGCCGCGAGCAACTTCGAGCTGACCAGGCTCGGAGCTGCCCGACGTATCGAGTACGAGCACCAGTGTCGCGCCCTGCGCCGGAGTGGGTTCCGGTAGATCCACGCGCACCAAGACCGTGCGTGGCTCCCCGGGGCCGTTGCCAGCGGCGACATACATGCGCGCTTTCGACTCGAAGGGCGGGACCACTAGATCCACTACGAAGTCTGCGCTGGGTCGATAGTCTGGCCGCCGTAGCAACACCTGCGCGCCGGACACCTTCGCGCCGAGCCCCGCGGCGATGGCAATGGGCTTCGCGGCGGACGCATCCAAGCGGATGCCCAACTCAGCAATGGGCGGCGCCTCCGGCGGTCCAGCAAGGGGATAGCGATACTGCATGCGGCCACGCCCGTCTGCGTCGTAGCGCAGGGACAGCCACTCCACGTACGTCACCTCGATGGTCACCGTGTCGCCGCTCGCGATCACGGGCAGCGTGCCGCGAAGGAAACCTCGCCCAGCCCATTCCACCAGCGGCCCACTGGCGGAAAGAGTCACACCCCCGCGTGCGGCCAGAGCGATACTGAGCGCTTCACGTTCCTCGCCGCGCCCCCAACTGACGCCGGAGACGATGGCCTCGTCGGGAACGGCCATGCGAAAGTCGCCCTTGACCGCCGCGCTACCACCGTTGAAATAGGTGGTGATCACTTTGGTCTCGGCCGCCTCCCCGAGGATCTCGACGCTTACCTCTTGAGATCGCAGAGTCAACGGCGTGGCCGGCTCTGTGAGCGCAGCGCCCGTCGCACGCCCCCAAAGCTCACCAACGGTGCTCTTGGCGGACGCGAAGGGTGCGCCGAGGCCGCCCGTCCAATCATCAAAGGCCTTCTCGGGAACGACCTTCACTTCGCTTGCAACGACCACCGCGGACTCCCCGGGCCGCACCTTGTGCTCCTTGCCACCGGCGGTGACCGTGATCTCTTCGTTCGCCGAGTAGATGCGAGCGCCATCCGCCCGAGCTTCAATGCCCACATTGGCGTTCTTTCCGAACACCTCCGCAGCGCCAACGACAATGTGCGCCGAGCTTTGCCCACGCGCGAGAGAAAATAGGCGCCCTTTTTGCAGCGTCACCTTGTCAGGCGCAAGCTCCACGGAGCTCGCGCGATCCAAAAGCACGATCGTGCCTTCGTCCAAGCGCACGCGAGCGCGCCCATCCGCGTCCGTTGCGACTACGTTGCCGGTGCTGGCACGCACGCGGCCGCGCGCGTCTACGCCGCCAACGGCTACCCCAGCATGCACCACTTCGACATCCGCTACAGTTTGCGGAAGCGCCGTGACGTGCTGCCGCGTCAGGCGATAGACACCAAACGCGATCCCGACGACGACTGCCAGCGCCAACAGCATGCGTAAAGCGCGCTTAGCCACGGGTCACCTCCCCGGCGGCAATGTTGAAGCGCAGCGTGGAGTCTCCTCCAGGTTCGAACCGAAACGGCACCACGACGATGCGTTCTTTAGCGCCCAGTTCGTCAAAGACCACGGTCAGCACGAGCTCTGCCCCCAGGCGCGCCGCGTGCCGGGCGTCTTTGCTTTCGAGGCGTACTTCGAGCTGATGCGCTGACGAACTGCTGACGAAGGCTTGGGCCACGCCGAGAGTCACATCACCCTCAGGCGCGGGCGCCGTGGCCTTTTCACGACCGGACAGCAACATTGGATGCAGCTCCGGATGGGCCCAAGACAGCATCACGCGCACCTGGCCCTTGTTGTGGCCCCCGGCGCTGTACAGAGTCTTGGCGCGCGCAAAAAGCGTGGCGTGCACCTTGTCGTTGCGCTTCGCCTTGGCGTCTGCGCGTCCCCACGCCAGAAACAGCTGAGCGAATGCGCGACTGGTGGCTGCCGGACCTTGGGACGCATCCGGCGCGCCCGCCCCGGTGCCTTGTTCCGTGAAGCGCACGGCGGCTTCGAGTTGGCCTTCGCCTTGCGCAGCAAGGGCAAGCAGCAGCGGCACACTCGCGTCGTCTGGGGTCAGGCGCTGGAGGGTTTCGTATTGTCGCCGGGCCTCGGAGTACCAGCCATGCGCGCGCAGCAAATCACCCAAGAGTCGTCTTGCGACAGGGTCGTCCGGGGCGAACTCGACGATTTCCCCGAAGGCCCGCTTCGCCATGCCCAAGTGACTCAGCTTTTGCGAAGCGTCTTGCTTCGAAAGTCGCAGATAGAACTCGCCTACCGCAGTGCGTACGCTCGAATCCGCGTCCGCTCGCTTTCGCAAGCTGTCCGCCACGCCGCGCGCCGCGGTGAAGTCGCCCGCATCTTCAAGCGCTTCGAGCAATCGCAGTGCGAGGGGGAAGTCTCCAGGGAACTCTTTGCGCATGTTCCTGAGCTTGTCGACGCGGTCCTTCACGTCCGGCGTCTTTTCGACGATGGCGTCGATGGCGCCGGGGTCCGCACTCTTCAGTCCCAGCGCGGCATACAGGCGTCGGCGCTCCTCTGGGGTGCGCACACGGGCCACCAGCCCGCGATAGAACGTGTCCTGGGCCTTTGCATCTCGCGACAACTGCCGCCAAGCAGCCACGCGCTTTTCGACGCTGTCCAAAGCGTCAAGCATCAAGGAAAGCAGGATGCGCCGCTCACGCCAGGTTGGCGCCTCGCACATCGAAAGCGCACGGCGGTAGACCAGGAGTGCCTGCGACGCGGACGTATTCTGGCCCAGGCGTTCGCGCCACAGGGTCATGCGCTCGAACAGCGGTTGGTTTGCCGCTGCGCTACAGAACCGAACGGTGCGCGGCAGGAAGTCCACCGCGATGAAGCTCGTCGGCATGTTCGCGACAACCGCGGCGGCAACGGGTGCCCCGCCAGGTTCGAACGACAGGCGGGTCCGCGCGCGCACGACGCCGTTCTCGGGCTGGGGGAAGCTGAGCGCGAAGAGCGCTTGCTTGACGCACTGGGTCACCGCAGCGTCAGGCAGCGAAGATCCGGCCGTCGACACGTTGCTGACGTCACCTCCCGTCCCGATCTGGAATGACACCTGCACGTGCCCCTGGAGATTCGGATTGCTCGACAACCCTTTTTCGTAGCAGAGCCGATAGCGCCCGAAGTTCTGTCGCATGATCCGCTGCACGACCTCTGGCGGCAAACGTTCGGGGACGACCGTCACGGTGCTCGTGCCCACGCGAGGCGCAGCGCCGCGATGACTACCGCCGAGGCGCCCCTGGCCGGAACCGAACCCCTGACCCGTACCCGAGCCGGCGCCGTGGCCCAGGGTGCCCACGTCACCGAGGCCGATCCCTTCGCCGCGACCGCCGCCGCCTTCCCCGGTACCATCGAGGCCGAGGCCGCCAGAGCCAAAGCTGTCCCCGATTTCTGCGCCCCACATATTTCCCTGCGCTGGCACTTCGCCTGCTCTGTCTACGGAGTCATCCCGGCCCCACGGCGCAGTCGTCGAGTCCGTCACCGGCCTTGGGTTCGGTTTTTGTTCAGCCGGTTCGTCGGCCGGTGCCTGAGTCTTGGCGGGCTCAGGCGCGGCGGCCGCAGCAGCCCCGGCCGGAGCACGCGTGTCGCCGCCCGCGCCGGTGTTCAAGAGGCCGATCATGCCGAACTCTTGGGCTTCATCGAGGGCGGCCTTGCGCGCCACGTGTGGATCCGGGCTGTCCGCAGGCCCGCGCACCGCGTAGCGCTTGTTGCTGCCCCCGGACGTCGGCCGCCCCATGGAGCCTTCTTCACCTTTGGCACGCGTGCCGGTGCCACCCTCTTTGTTGTCTGCTTCTGCTTCTGCTTCTGCTTCGAGTTCTTCGATTTCGTCTTGGTCCTCGTCGTCGAGCTTTCCGCGCTTTTGAAACCGCCGCTCTTCAGCTTCCTGCTTCAGCTCCCGAGTCGTCGGCACGTAAAACGACGTGACGGGTGTGACGATGCCGTAGCGCATGCCGAGGTCAACGAGTGCGGCGCGCCCAACGCCTTGCTCCAAAAGCTCGGAGAGGCGCATATCCGCCCAGCGGCGCCGCAGATCGCCTTCGTCATCCAAGCTACGCAGCTCAAGACGGTGTTCGCGCGCTTCGCCCCCGACCCGTGTCAACTTTACTTTTTCTGGAAGCGTCCCGGTGACACGCGCGACGACCCACGTCGTCTCTCCGGCCACCAGCGTGCTAGCGTCTTTGGGCAGGACGCGCTCCACGTTCGGACCGAGGTCCAGCGCGACCCCCAACCACGCGGGCCGTTCCGCGTGCTCGAATACCGAGAGCGCCACTTGCGCGGCCTGGTGCGCGTCATCCACGCGTTCGGCGAAGCCGCCTCGGGCCACGCCCTTCAAGAGCGCCATATTCGTCTCGCCGCCAATGCCAAGGGAAAACACGCGCACGGGCCGAGGCAGCGCGGCGAGCTTTTCGTTTAGCTCCGTCAGTGCCAGCTCTCCGACTGTCGGACGGCCGTCACCGATGTACACCACCGCGCCGCGCCGCTTCGGATCCAGGGAGCGCGCCGCCTCCGCCAACATGCTGCCCAGATCCGTAGCGCCGCCGCGCTCCAAGGAGGAAAGCGCGATGGACACACTGCGACGCAGTGGTTCGTCCACGGCCACGGCCGTCTTCATTTCCGGCAGCAACGGCCGCAACCCGTCAGCGCCTGCCCAGACCATGGCGCGATCTTCCGACGAAAGGTGGCTGAGTAGCGCGTTGGTTGCTGCCTTCGAAAGCGCCATGGCGCCGGCGTCGTTGGCGGCCGAAGCGTCCACCACGACCGCCAGGTCGAGGCCACCTTCGGGCTTCGGCAAGTCCTGCCCGCGCACCGGAATCAAGACGTAGGGAGCTTCTACCGCCTTCGACTCTCGGGCCCGACCGCGATCGTTCGGAGGCAGCACCAGCAAGTCGGGATCGTGTTTCGCGCGGTAGGCCGTCAGGTGCTGCACGCCGTCGTCGAACAACTCCAAGAAGAAGTCCGAGCGCGGGATGAAGTCGTGCTCGCTGACAACGATTTCATTGCCTCGCCGCTCCGCCTTCATCCCGACTCGTACGTCCTTGGCTCGTGCCAAGCCGAACTGCACATTCAACGAGAAGTTCTCGATACGCGGCAGCGACGCCTCGGCGCCGCTTGCGGCCATCGGGTACACGTAGAGACGGCGCTGTCCCTTGTCTCCGGTGCGCGAGAGCCACTCGGTGTAGCGCACCACCACCCGGCGCGTTTCGCCGGGCCCGATCGGGTACAGCCGGGCCCGATAGGAACCGGGACCGTCCCACTCGAGCAGCGCCGGGTCTTCTGTGGACCCGGCGTACACGTTGGCTTGGTACTGCACGCTCGCGGCAGCGCTCTCCTTCACTCGCCCCCAGGCGATCTTGTCGTCCCGATCCACGCCGAAACGCTGGATGGATGCGCCTTCGGGCGCGCGGAAACGGTAGATGCCCTCCACCTTCTTGGAGGCGGGGTTGAAAAAACGCTGGTCCACTTCAGTAACGACGAAGTCTCCGTCGACTCGCACGGAAACATCCAAGCGCTGGATGGTGAGCGCAAAGCGGGGCGTGCCACGCTCCCCCGGATCCCGCGCTCCAACCGTGCCGACGCCAAAAGGAGAAGGGGACGCGCTCTCGTCGGCAGTTGCGAGCCCACCCGTCCAATCGTTCCAGGCAGTGACCGCCGCAACGCTGGCCTTGTCTCCCGCGAGGCTCAGCTCTTCCCCAGCACGGACGCGCAAGTCTTTGAGGGCAAGTTCCCCCCGCAGCACGTATGCACGGGTGGTCTTTCCAATCTCGATGCTGGCGCGCACGTCGCTCGGCATGAGCCTTCCGCTGGGCGTGTCGAGAGCCACGGCCACCCCCGGCGGCGCATCGACGAACACGCGGCCCGTCTCGAAATTCACGGCGTCTGCGCGCAAGCTGAACTTTGCGGGGCCAGCGATGAGCAGCCGTGCGCCGCTGTCGCGCCGGAGCCACACCAGCGCCGAAGGCTCCAGCTGTACGACGCTGCCATCCACGAGGCGCTCCCGTGGGTACGGGCTCCGCGCGGCGTCCCCAGGCAGTTCCACGCTCACGCCGGCGCGGATCTCCCGGAGTTCCGCGAAGGTTTGGCCGCGTGGCGCCAATTCTTCCTTCTCGCCGCAGCCCAGCAGGGCAAGAAAAACACCCAATAACCCTGCGCGCAGGACGGCCCGCACGTGCTTCGCCGAAAGTTCCATCCTCAGCACTGACTTCTGCCCTCCAGCAAAGTTCCCTCTGCCCCCAAGACAGCCCGTCGTAGGCCCGGGAAGCCCGCACAGCAATTGCCCCGTGTAACCCTACGAAAATGGGCGCATTGCGCCGCGCTTGGGCAACTCGTGGCGCGGAGAGCGCGAAAAAACGGGCGCAGTCATGCGAGCAGAACGCGTACGCGCTAGTCCGCAGCGGCGTCCGCGACGCCAGCGTCGGCCGGTGGCGGCTGGGTTGTGGCAGGCGCGGGAGCCTCGCCGGCCGGCTCGGGGCGCTTCCGCTGATCGGCTGGCACGGGCAGGTGATCCGTCAGGATGATCTTGCGACGGAAGTTTGGATCACCGAGGTTCGCGCCGTGACACGCTTTGCAGCGCAAGGGTTTTCCGTCCGCGGCATCAAAGCTTTCGGATAGGTGCGCGGTCATCCACTCGATGGTCCACTTCTGGTCCCGCGGCGCCTTCAGGATCTTGGCGGTGCCCTTACCATCCACGACGTGGCAATCGTTGCACCAGACTTCCCCCCCACCGTTCTTTTTCTCGAGACTGGGGATCAGCTCCCATGCCATCCAGTTCGCGACGTGTTTGTTGTGAGTCATCTTCGCGTAGTCGGGCTCTTCGTGGCAGTGGGCACACTTGACCCCTAGGAAGTGCGTCAGGCCACCCATGATGGTGAAGACCTCGCGCTGGCAACGCGCTTTGGCGGCAACACCCTCGTAGCGCTTGCGTAGCGGCTCCGGAGCCTTCTTGCCGGGCTGCTCCGCGCAGTCGTCGACGGCCGTTGCCTTGCGCACGCCCGATGTTGGCGCCTGCGTCGGACCATCGGTTGGCACAGGTGCGCCGCCACAAGCGCCGAGGACGGCCGCGGCAACGATCCACAGGACAAGGGCCCAACGCATACGCGGCAACATAGCAAACTAAAGCCTCGCGGCGCGCTCCTCAGCACTTCGGGTCGTCTTTCAGGGGCGCCGCGAAGGCGCGGCGGGCAAAGGCGCGGTGGGTGCAGGGGGCGCGGTGGGCAAAGGCGCGCCGGGGGGGGACGCGCCGGGCAAAGGCGCGCCGGGGGGGGACGCGCCGGGCAAAGGCGCGGTGGGCAAAGGCGCGCCGGGCAAAGGCGCGCCGGGCAAAGGCGCGCCTGGGGGGACGCGCCGGGGGGGACGCGCTCGCAGAAATCGATACGTATGCTTATTAATATTTTCTCTCGGCCACCCCGATGCACAGCCCAGTCGGCGCGTCGCACAGCACCGGGAGAACTGGCTGCGCAATCCGCCATCGCGCTCTTCCCGACCCGTATTTCGCGGCATGCGGGCTCCGCCGGCGCGGCGTGCGGGTTTGGCGGGCGGCACTTCCAAGCCCAGGCGGGCCGCCGGCTATTTGGCGCGATAGTGGTTTTCGGGCAGCAGCGAGACGAGCTCGGCGGACAGACAGTAGTCGGCCTCGTGCAACGCAACGGCCTTCGCGTATTCGTCACTCACACGCAAGAAGTGCGATGCCGCGTCCCGGCTGCCCACAGAGCTGCCGCTGAGTCCTTCTTCCGCGCCACCGTAGAGCTCCTGGGAGATTGCACACTGGGCAGAAGTGCCCGCGGCGCGGAGCAACTCACAGGCGAGCCGATAGCTGTGTGCCGTCCTGCGCAGAAACGCCGCGATGGGGTGCTGCCCAGCGACGCGCTTTTCGACTCCCGCAAAAAGCTCTGCCTCTTCATGCAGGGGCGGGATTTGATACTCGACGTGGGGCAACTTGGCGTCGCCCTTGCGATGCTGGGCAAGAAACTGTTGCTGCACCGCGCTGGGCCAAGTCAGGCAGGACAGCAACCGCACGTTGCGAGCCGCCCGCACGATGTCAGCGTCCGCTTCGAACCAGCCCTCTGGCAGCCGCGTCATGTGTCGACAGCATAGCGCGCATTGCCCAGCGTTAGCCGTTCTTCTGCTCATTCACGGCTTACACACGCCGTGCGTTGCGTGCCCGACGTTCAAGCAGTCTTGCGGCGGGCCGCAGTAGCTGGTGCCAAGGGGGCAGATGTTCGTGCACTTGCCGAGGTAGCACTGGAACAGGATGTCGCACTGCGCGCTGCTGCCGCAGGATGCACCCAAGTTGCCGCACTGGGTGCAACTTTCGCACGTACCTTGGTTCGGTCCTGAAATGCGGCAGACCTGCAGACTGGGACAGCCCGTGCCGTATCCAGGCGTCGTGCACGGCTGGCCGCTGGGGTTGGGGACGCTCAGATTGGGGTCGAGCGCGCCCGTGCCGCCGCCACCGCCGCTCGCGCTGGTGCCTCCACTGCCACCCGACGCGCTGGTGCCTCCGCTTGCACTCGACCCGCCGCCGCCGCCGCTCGCACTCGACCCGCCGCTGGCACTGACCCCGCCGCCACCACCGATGCCGCCCGCGCCAGCTGCCGCACCCGCGCCACCGAACGAAAAGCCCCCGCTGCCGCCAACCGGCGCGTCACTCGAGCCGCCAAGACCGGAGTCCGAGGCGCCCACGCCGCCGGTGCCGACGCCCGCCTCGGCGTCGAAACCGTCCGAGAGCTTTTCACTCTCAGCGCAAGCGAACAGCAAGCCGCAGCCCCCAAGAAGCGACGCCACTCTGGCCATTCCCCGTATGCGTCGCCTCGCCATTGGTAGATCCTGCCCTTTCATTCGATGTTAGTCACCGGTGAAAGGGCAAGACCCCCTCACGCGGTCTTCAGCTTGGACGCCAAATCCGTGCTGATGCACGAAGCGAAGCGCGCCCCCTCAAATAGTGATACGCCACTGGGCGTGGCGGAAGACAGCGAGGCACTGCGAGCGCGTCGACTCGTCTTGGCTCGGCGCGCGCGCTTCGTCGCAGCTGCCCTGGCTGGATCTGGACTCACGTTGGGCTCGCCCGCGGCCGCCAAACCCGAAGACGGATCCGGCGACGACGACGCGCAGGCCCTGGAGTGCGGCAAAGACGCTTCCGAGCGATGCTCCCCGCAGATCTGTCTCTCGGACATCGACATCGAGGGCGAACTGGTCACGCCGCCGCCGCCGAAAGCCCCGCCTCCGGACAAGAGCGAGACAGCGGGGCCGCTCGCGCAGGCCCCACCCGTCGTCTGCCTCTCCATCGCGCCGCCGAGCGCGGATCTGCCCCGCCAGCACGATGGCTTCTATTTGCGCCTGAGTCTGATGCCCACGTTGCTCTCGGGTGCCTTCGACGCGGGTAGTTCGTCGAATCACGCAGGCTTTGGCGTCGGTGCGGGCCTCGCTGCTGGCATCACGCTGCTGCCCGGAGGGGTTATGGGGCTTTCCCTGCGGGGCACGCACGCGCCGGAGGCAACGGGCAACGCGCCCTTCGCCCGCACGACCGTCGCGGCGGGACCGATGTTCGTGTTCTACCCGGATCAGCGCGGTGGCCTCTTCGTGGGAGGTGCCTTCGAAGTGTCGGGCACCCGCGTCGAAAGCAAAGGGAGCAGCACTGGTCTTACAGGCCTGGGCGCGGCACTGTGGCTCGGTTACGATCTTTGGATCAACGACGACTTCTCCTTCGGCACGGCCTTGCACGCGGACTTCGCTTGGGCGCGGGGCGAAAGCCAGAGCCAAACGCAGCGGCTGTTCGCGCGGAACCTTGCGCTGGCATTCTCGATCGCCTGGCATTAGGAGCGGCGCTCGGCCGCAAGGTCGTCCACGCATCAACCCGCCGTGGGCCGATCCCGTCGCGCATCGTCCACGCGTGGTCCAGGCGTGGTCACCGCAGCTGACTCGTTCGCACGTCGGGCTTCGATCCGGATCGCGCAGCACCGGCCCAGCGCCGCGCACGCACGTCCGCGTCGAAGAGTTCGCACTGGCGCAGAAACTTTCGCCACATTGTGGCAGCGCGTTCACAGCGGCACGGCGCGGAACGGGATCCCACGGCGGGCATCGATCTCAAGGATCTGCGCCAGTTCCGCGTACTTGCTGGCGCCCATGCAGCCGCAAGCCGCCGCCGGCACGAAGCCTGCTTACAGCTGGTTCAACCAGTTTAAGGAGGCTGAAAATGCAGTGGAAACCTTTGGTGACCGCCCTCTTGGCGGCGGTCGCGATGCTCGTGGTGCGCCCGACGCCGGCCCAAGCGGCCGGCACCCTGAAAGACAGTGCCAGCGGAAAGTACGCGCAGATCGTCGACCACCACGTGGGCGTGGTGCTGAACAACGGCTTCGCGCGCACTGAGGTCACGCAGGTCTTCAAGAACGATAGCGCTTCGCCCATCGACGCCACCTATGAGTTCCCGGTCCCTCAAGACGCGGCGCTTTCGCAGATGCGCATCGTGCTCGCTGACCGCGTCATGAACGGCGAAGTGCTGGAGCGCAGCGAGGCGCAGCAGATCTACGACAACCAAAAGAAGGCAGGCAATCAAGCTGGCCTCGCTACCAAAGACGGACACCAGAACTTCCGCTTTTCGATCGCCAACATCCCAGCCAACTCACAAGCAACGATGAGTTTCGTGTACTACGAACCGCTCGCCATCGATGACGCAGTAGGACGCTACCTTTACCCCCTGGAGGACGGTGGAACTGCGGCTTCCTTCTGGGAGGGGCAGGAGTCCGTCAGCGGGACGTTTCGCTTCGACCTGGAACTCAAGAGCGCGATGCCCATCGAGGAAGTTCGCGTGCCTGGGCACACACCGACGGTGACCAAGCTTGCGGAGGGGCACTACAAGATCGGCCTGGAAGCCGCGCCGGCAGATCTCAGTCAGGACCTGGTCTTCTACTATCGCTTCCCAAACGACCAGCCCCGGCGCCTGGAGTTGGTGCGCTACCGCCCACAATCCGGTGGGCTGGGAACCTTCATGATGGTCTACACGCCGGGCATCGATCTCAAGACCATTACCCACGGTACGGACTACGTCTTCGTGCTCGACGTCAGCGGCAGCATGGCGGGCAAGCTGGCTTCCCTCAAGCAGGCGGTGGCGGATTCCCTGCACAAACTCGGCGCTAAAGACCGATTCCGCGTGGTCGCTTTCGACACCGGGACCCTGGACGTGAGCGGCGGCTTCCGCGACGCCATGCCGCAGAACATCGACGACGTCGTCGCCAAGGTCGGTCAACTGCAGGAGGCCGGCGGCACCGACTTGTACCTGGGGCTGAGCACGGGACTGAGCGGACTGAACACGGATCGAGTCGTATCCACCTTCTTGATCACCGACGCCGAGACGAACACGGGGGTGATCGCGCCGCTGGAGTTCGACCAACTCGTACGCAAAAGCGACGTGCGCATCTTCGGCATGCTGATGGGCAACAACGCCAACTGGCCGCTGATGGAGATCATCGGCGAAGCCTCCGGCGGGTTCTACTCCCAGGTATCGAACCGCGACGACATCTTGGGGCAGGTGCAGTTGGCGT